>JBBRQA010000071.1:0-15856 GCA_038227085.1 Burkholderiales bacterium
CCTCGCGGTCACGCCGACCGCGCATTGGCTGGAGTACGTCGATTGGGCCGCGCCGATACTCGCGGAGCCGATCGCGATCGCCGATGGCTTCGCCCGCGTCCCGGATCGTCCGGGCAATGGGCTCGCGTGGAATCCTTCCGCGGTCGAGCGGTACCGCATGAAATGAGGCACTGATGTTCATCGTTGGATTGGGCACCGCGGTACCGCCAAATAGCTTCACCCAAGCCGACTGCTGGGCTGCGCTGCAACGCGCGGACCGGCCCGAGCTCACCGCGCGCACGCGCGCGATCCTGCAGGGCATCCTCACGCACGACAACGGCATCGAGCGCCGCTCGCTCGCGCTCGACAATCTCGACGAGGGCTTCGAGATCGATCCGGACACGTTGCACCGGCGATTCGTGAGGAACGCGCCGCTGCTCGCCTCGCAGGCGGCCGCGCGCGCGCTGGCAGACGCGGGGCTCGGTGCGGGTTCGATCGACGCGGTGATCATCAGCACCTGCACCGGGTACTTGTGCCCGGGCCTTACCAGCTATGTCGCCGAAAGCCTCGGGCTGCGCGCCGACGCCGTGCATCTCGATCTGGTGGGCCAGGGCTGCGGCGCCGCGATGCCCAACCTGCGCACCGCCGAGGCGCTCATCGCTTCGGGGCGCTGCGAGAACGTGCTCTCGGTGTGCGTCGAGGTGTGCAGCGCCGCCTTCTACCTCGACAACGATCTCGGCGTGTTGGTGAGCGCGTGCCTGTTCGGCGACGGCGCGGGCGCGGCGGTGGTCTCGCGGCGAGCGCGTGAAGGGCAATCTTCAATTGAATGGCGCGCCACCGCGTCGCTGCACAATCCCGCGCAACGCGATGCCCTTCGCTTCGAGCAAGTGGGCGGGATGCTGCGCAACATCCTCACGCTGCCGGTGCCGAAGCTCGCCGGCCAGCACGCACGCAAGGTGCTGGACCAGGTGTTGGAGGAGGAAGGGCTGTCGCGCGATGCGATCGACGCGTGGATCCTGCACGCGGGCGGGCGCAAGGTGCTGGAAGAGCTGCAACGCTCCATCGGGCTCTCCGTGGGCGACATCTCATGGAGCACCGAGGTGCTGCGCGAGTTCGGCAACCTCTCCAGCCCGTTCGTGTTCTTCGTGCTGAAGGCCGCACGCGACGCACGCGCCCGCCCCGGGTGGTGGTGGATGTCGTCCTTCGGCGCCGGCTTCAGCTGTCACGGCGCGCTCCTCCGGGTGGCCTGATGCGGATGGCGCGGCGCGTGGACCCCGAGTGGCTCGACGAGCTGCCCGCCCACGACCCGCGCGCCTTGCGTTCGCGCCGCGATCTCATCCGCATCAACGCGCTGATGGGCAACGCCGCCATCGTCGCCGGCGAATTGAAGTTGGGGACAGACCGGGGACAGAACGGGGTCAGACCCCGCTCTGACCCCGGTCTGTCCCCGGTTCTCCGGGTCGCGGAGATCGGTGCCGGGGATGGCGGGTTCCTGCTGCGCGTCGCGCGCGCGCTCGGGGTGCGCGAGGCGGAGGCGAACCTGGTGGATCGCAAGAGTGTCGTCACGGAGGCGACGCGCACGGAATTCGGCAAGCGCGGGTGGCGCGCACGCGCAGTGGAGGCGGATGTCTTCGACTGGCTGCGCGCGACGCCGCCCTTGGATGCGATCGTCGCCAATCTCTTCCTCCATCACTTCGAACCGCAACGCCTCGCGGAGATGCTGGCGCTCGCCGCCGGGCGCACGCCCTTTTTCATCGCCTGCGAGCCGCGCCGCTCTGCGTTCGCGTTGAACGGTGCGCGCCTCCTCGGCCTCATCGGGTGCAACGACGTAAGCCGCCATGATGCGATAGTGAGCGTGCGCGCCGGGTTTTGCGACGGCGAGATCTCCGCGCTCTGGCCCGCGGGCGGAGCGTGGTCGCTTCACGAAGGCGGGCGCGGCCTCTTCAGCCACGTGTTCATCGCCAGGAGGCCGGCGTCGTGAAGAGATACGAAGCACTCGTGATCGGGGGCGGTCCGGCAGGCTCCACCGCCGCGTTGGCCCTCGCCAGAAGCGGATGGAGCGTCGCGGTCGTGGAGCGGGCGGCCTTCCCGCGGCGCAAGGTCTGCGGCGAGTACATTTCGGCCACCACCTGGCCCGTGCTTCGTGAGCTGGGTGTCGCCGATGCGCTGGCTAACCGCGCCGGGCCGCCGGTGCGCCGCGTCGGATTCTTCACGGGCGAGGCGATGGTCGAGGCGCCGATGCCTGCGGGCGCCGGCGAGTGGGGACGCGCCGTCGGGCGCGATCTCCTCGACGCCGCATTGCTCCAGCGCGTTCGCGAGGCGGGCGCCGAAGTGCTGCAGCCGTGCACCGCTTCCGGGTTGCGCAGGGTTGAAGACGGGTTCGTGGTCTCATTGCAGGAGTCGGCGCATGGCGAGCCGCTCGAAGCGCACGCCCGCATCGTGATCGACGCGCACGGGGCGTGGGAGCGTGGCGTCGCCATGAGCTTTGCGCAGAAGGAAGCCAGGAGCGCGGATTTGCTGGGATTCAAGGCGCATTTCACCGACGCGGCCCTCGCCCCCGGGCTCATGCCCCTCGTCCTCTTCCCTGGAGGATACGGCGGCATGGTGCATACGGACTCCGGGCGCGTGAGCTTCTCCTGCTGCATCCGCCGGGACGCGCTCGCGCGCTGCCGCGAGGAGCGCCCAGGCTTGGCCGCCGGAGAAGCGGTGCTCGCCCACGCGATGGCGTCGTGCCGCGGTATTCGCGAAGCCTTGGCGGGCGCCGCGCGCAACGGACCCTGGCTTGCGGCCGGCCCGATCCGCCCCGGCATCCGCGCACACTTCGATCGTGGCATCTTCGCGGTGGGAAACGCCGCGGGCGAAGCCCATCCGCTCGTGGCGGAAGGCATCAGCATGGCGATCCAGTCCGCGTGGCTGCTGTGCGAGGGCCTCGCCCCCAGCAAGGATTTCTCGCCGCGCGCGCTCGAGAAGGCGGGGCGTGCGTACGAAGCACGTTGGCGCCGCCATCTCGCTACCCGCGTGCGCGCCGCCGCGCTCTTCGCCGCGTTCAGCGCGCGCCCCCGGGGCGTGGCATTGAGCGTCTATCTTCTCGAGCGCATCCCGGCGCTCCTCACTTTCGGCGCGCGCTGGAGCGGCAAGGCGCGCGCGCTGGGCATTCACGCGCCGCGAGAAGCCTAGCAATGGACGACGCCCGCGCCACCACGATCGATCGCCTGCATGCTCTCCTCGCCAAGGATTTCGAGCTGAAGCCCGAGGCCGCGCTGCCCGAGACGCGCCTGGAGGACCTCGACATCGATTCGCTGCGGATGATCGAGATCCTTTTCAGCGTGGAGGACGCATTCGGGATCACGGTGCCTGCGGACCAGGCGGAGCTGCGCGAGAAGGTGAAGACCGTCGGCGACCTTGCGGCCTATATCGACACGCTCGTCGCCGAGCAAGCCGGGGCCAGCCAGGGCTCGTGACGTGAGGCGCGTCGCCATCACCGGCATCGGCGTCATCTCGCCGCTCGGCAACGACGCGCGCGCTTTCGCCGCGGCCCTCGGGGCCGGGCGTTCCGGCATCACCCGCCTCACCGGTAAATTCCACGAGAGGCTGGGGAGCCCGATCGGAGCCACGGTGGAGTTCGTCGGGCCGAGTTATTTTCCCGCCCCGCAGCTGCGCATGCTCGATCGCGTGAGCCAGTTCGCGCTCGCCGCGGCGGCGCAGGCAGTGGCCGAAGCGGGCACCGTGTTCGAGGGACTCGATCTTGGGCGTGCGGGCGTGTTCGTCGGCACCGGCATGGGCGGCGCTCAAACCGCGGACGACGGCTACTACACGCTGTACGCCGAGAATTCGGACCGGGTGAAGCCCTTCAGCGTGCTCCTCGCCATGAATAACGCGCCCGCTTCGTGGATCGGCATCGAGCACCAGCTCACCGGGCCCAACCTCACCTACTCGACCGCGTGCTCGTCCTCGGCGGTGGCCATCGGCGAGGCCGCGCGCCGCATCGCCCTGGGCGAGACCGACATGATGATCGCGGGCGGCGCCGAAGCCCCGCTCAATTTCGGCACGCTCAAGGCGTGGGACGCGCTGCGTACGCTTGCGACCGTGGATCCGATCGACGCGGCCGCATCGTGCAAGCCCTTCGACAGGAAGCGCAGCGGCCTCGTGCTGGGAGAAGGCGCGGCGATGCTGGTGCTGGAGGACTGGGGGCGAGCGAAGGCGCGCGGCGCGGCGCTTCTCGCCGAAGTCGCGGGATATGGCCTGTGCACCGACGCGACCCACATCACGCGCCCCAGCGTGGCCGGACAAGCCGAAGCGATGCGCCGCGCGCTCGCATCCGCCGCCATGGACGCGAGCGAGATCGGCTATATCAACGCGCACGGCACCGGGACCCAGGCCAACGACGGCATCGAGACCGCGGCCATCAAGGAAATCTTCGGCGCGAGCGCGGCGCGCATCCCGGTGAGCTCCACCAAGTCCATGCACGGGCACCTGCTGGGCGCCGCGGGGGCGTTGGAGTTCGCCGCGGCGCTGCTCGCCATGCGCGGCGGCGTGCTCCCGCCGACCATCAACCTGCGCGATCCGGATCCGGAATGCGACCTTGACTACGTGCCTCTCATCGCCCGCAATGCCGCCGGTTTAAACGCGGTGATGTCCAACTCGTTCGCCTTCGGCGGCACCAACGCCGTCCTCATCGCGCGTCGCACGGACTAGCCCTGTGAGAGTCCCCATCCTCACATACCAGCCGATGCACATCGACGGCAACGACTATCGCGACAATCACCTGAAGGCATTGCGGTCGGACTTGCGGCAAGTGACCGAGGCCGGCTTCAGGATCCTGCCGCTGCGCGGTGTGGTCGACGCGTGGCTCGAGGGCCGCGGCGGCGAGCTGCAGGGCAAGGTGGTGGCGCTGGCGTGCGAGAACGGGGCGGACTTCGATTACCGTGACTTGCCGCATCCCGGCGCCGGCACGCAGCGCAGCGTATTCAACATCCTGCGCGATTTCGCCGCGGAGAGGCCGGGGGCGCAGGAGCTCCTCAACGTCACCAGCTTCGTGATCGCATCGCCCGAGGCGCGCGCGCTCCTCGACGCGACGTGCATGGTCGGCAAGGGTTGGTGGACCGACGATTGGTGGAAGGCCGCGGCCGCGAGCGGCCTGCTGCACATCGCCAATCACAGCTGGGACTACAACCACGAGACGCTGCCCGACGCGTTCGCGCAAGGCGGGGCGCGTGGCACGTTCGTCAACGTCGATTCGGATCGGCTTGCCGACCACGAGATCCGGCGCGCCGCCGACTATCTGCGCAGTCGCGTTCCCAATCCCGGAACGGCGCTCTTCGCATATCCCTACGGGCAGGCGAACGAGTTCCTCACGCGCGAATACTTTCCGCGTCACGCGGCGGCGCTGGGAATCCGCGCGGCGTTCACGATGCGCCCCGGCTTCCTCGAGACGGCCTGCGGCCAGTGGGAGATTCCGCGCTTCCTCTTCGGGCGCGATTGGAGCTCGCCCGAGGAGCTGCGTTCGATCCTCGACGCCGCGGCCTTCGGCAAAGGCGCCTGGGTGGCGGTAAGCAAGCCCGAAGCGGTGGCGCCGCGCAAGCGCGTCTCGCGCCTGGAAGCGTCGCTGGCCCATCCCTCCTCCGGCAAGGTGCACAGCGGCCTCGTCGCCGCGCAGTTCGAGATATCGGTGCCCGAAGCTCTCGACCGCGCCGAGTTCGAGCTGGTGTTGAAATCCGATTCGATCGCCCTCGAGCGCCGCATCCCGATCCGCGTCGTGAACGGCAGCGCGAGCACTCCGCTCGTGGTCCACTCGCATCTGCTGCCCGAGGGCGTCACGCGCTTCACGGCGACGCTCCTGCAGGATGGCGCCGGTGCCGTCTGGAGCGACAGCTTCGAGGTGCAGGCCTCCAACGTGGGAGGGCTCGCGGACGCGGTGCGTGCAAGCCTTCGCGCGAAGTCAACGCCGGTCGCGTCCGAGGGCCTGGTCGACAGCTCCGACTACGACATGGCGAACCCGGAGCTGGCCGCGTGGTTCGACCGCCCCGATGCCCTCGAGCGCCTGACCGCGATGCGGCGCTCGGGCGCCGTCGATGCCGCGGAAGAGGGACCGCTACGGCAGTTCATCACGGAGGGATACGCGATATTGCCGGTCGCCGTGGACGACGACCTGCTCGGCACCATCGGCCGCGAGCTGGACGACGCCGTCGAGCGCAAGATCGAGGGATACGAGTACGGAAGCAGCCAGAGGATCCACAACCTCCACGTGCAATATCCCGGCGCGCGGGCGCTGTGGAAGCATCCCGCCGTGATGCGCTATCTCGAGCTCATCTTCGGGGTGCCGGCGCGCGCCTGCCAGAGCCTCACGTATATTTTCGGCAGCCAGCAAGGGCCGCACCAGGACACGATCCATCTCACGCCGTTTCCGGCGGGCCACATGTGCGGAGTGTGGGTAGCGCTCGAGGACGTTCGCCCCGGCGCGGGAGAGCTCGAGATCTACGCGGGCAGCCACCGCCTGCCGCGCGTCTACATCAAGGGAAGCGGCTGCGACAAGGTCACCGATGGCGACTGGAGCCGGTTCGAGAACACGGTGGCGGCGCGTTGGCGGGAGATGCTTGCGACGCGGCGTTTCGACAAGGTCGTCTACCGACCCACGCGCGGCACGGTCCTCATCTGGCACGAGAACCTGATGCACGCGGGCGGATTGCGCCGGGACCCTTCGCTCTCGCGCCGCTCGATCGTGAGCCACTACTTCGCCGATGGCGCTATCGCCTTCTATGACTCGACCGGTGTCCCCGGCCACCTGGAGGACGCGCGGGAGAGCTTCGCGCGGCGCTAGTCCTCGTCCTTCCACTCCTTCATCTTGGAGTAGTCGATCTTCTTGTCGAGCTCCTTGCTCTCCTTGAAGAAGACGCGCATCACGAGGAGATACCCGGCCACGAGGACGACCGCGACTGCGACAACGATGAGAACAACCTGGTTCAAGACGGCCTCCTCGAGGAAAAACCGGGGTCAGAGCGGGGTCTGACCCCGGTCTGTCCCCGTTAGACAAGCTCCGCGCGCACAAGTGCGGCGCCGGCGCCCAGGGCGGCGAGCTTGCCGGCGGCGACGTCGCGGGGGAGCGGCACCATGCCGCAGTTGGTGCAGGGGAAAAGGCGCTCTTTGGGGGCGTGCTTCATGGCCTCGCGGATCACTTTCGCCACGTCCGCGGCGCTCTCGACGCGCCTGGTCGCCACGTCGATGCAGCCGACCAGCACGTCCTTGCCCTTCAGGAGGGCGATCAGATCGATCGGAACGCGCGAGTTGGCGCATTCGAGCGAGACCTGGTCGATGCTGGAAGCCGCGAGCAGCGGGAAGGTCTGCTCGTACTGGCGCCACTCGTTGCCGAGCGTCTTCTTCCAGACGATGTTGGCCTCGATGCCGTACCCGTAGCAGATGTGCACCGCGGTCTTGGCCTTGACGCCCTCGCGCGCGCGCTCGAGCGCCGCCACGCCCCAGTCGCGCACCTCGTCGAAGTAGACGTTGAACGCGGGCTCGTCGAACTGGATCACATCGACGCCGAGCGCCGCCAGCTCGCGCGCCTCCTGGTTGAGGATCGCCGCGAACGCCATGGCGAGCTTCTCGCGCGAGCCGTAGTGCTCGTCGTAGACAGTGTCCACCATCGTCATCGGGCCGGGCAGCGTGAACTTGATCGCGTTTTCGGTCGCCGAGCGCAGGAACTTCACATCCTCGGAGTGCACCGGCGCCGGCCGAGTCACCGCGCCGACCACGCGCGGCACGTTGGCATCGTAGCGGTTGCGGATGCGCACCGTCTTCAGGTTCTTGAAGTCGATGCCCTCGAGCTTCTCCATGTAGCCGTTCACGAAATGCCGGCGCGTCTGCTCGCCATCGGTGACGATATCGATGCCCGCCTTCTCCTGCATGGCGAGGACGAGGCGCACCGCGTCACGCTTGCCTTCGGCGAGCGCTTCGCCCTCGAGCTTCCACGGCGCCCAGAGCTTCTCCGGCTCGGCGAGCCACGAGGGCTTGGGAAGGCTTCCCGCGATGGTCGTGGGAAGGAGGGGACGCATCAACCCTTCCTGCGGTTGCGCACCAGCCAAGCGTCGACGAGCGAAACGATTTCGTCCAGCGCGGCGAGGCGCTTGCCGTGCTGCGCGGCGACCGATTGCACCAGCCGATCGACGCGCTCGATGTTCTGCGCGCCGGCGGCGAGAGCGCGCGCGGCGGAGGACGGGCTGCCGAGCGATTGCGCGGCGTTGGCGTACTTTTCGAACGGCACCATGTCGCCGCGGTCGGCGCCCAGCGAGACGCACAGGTCCGCGACCCAGTTGTAGACCGCGCGCGTGGCCTCGATGTCGCCCAGCACCGCCTCCTTGATGGAGACCATCGCATCGGCCTTCACGCAGCGGTAGTTGCCGGCCATCAGCATCGCCCATTTCGCGAGGGGCACGAACACGGAGTCGTGCACCTTGAGCTTTACCGGCAGCTCGATCTGTTCCCCGTTCACCTCGAAGCGCGCGGCTTCCACATCGGCGGCGATGCCGCGCAGCATCGCGGTGTCGGTGTCGGAATCGAAGCGCGCCGACTTGAAGTTGGTGGGCAGGCGCACCTGCAATACATTGGCTTCTTCCTCCGGGGGGCGGAACGCCTGCGGATCCGGGCTGCACAGGGTCATCAGCCTGGGATCGAAATTCGCCCACACGGTGGGATCCGTATAGCTGTCCGCGCACTTGGCCGCGTCGATGCCGGGAATGCGCGCGAGGTACGGCAGCGGCGGCATGTTCATGATCGACATGCACGGCACGCGCGATTTCGCCACGGCGTCGAGGAGCTCGCGCACGCCGGGCGAGCGGTACTGCGGCTCCTGCATGGCGAGCGAGACGAGATCGAAGTCGCGCGGGTTCACGTCCGCCGGGCCCTTGGCGACGAGCTTGCCGGGGAGGGCGCGCGAGTTCACTTCGACCAGGCCTTCGCGGCCCTTCACCGGCAGGCGCACGACGGCGCCCTTCGCGTTGATGAGCGCCGCTTCCTGCGGCAGGCAGACGAGTGTCACGTCATGGCCGGCGAGCGCGAGCTTCACGCCCAGCAGCGAGCCGTAAGACGCGCCGAGGATCAGTATTTTCCGAGTCGGCATTTTTTCCTCCGTTGAGGAACCCTATGACTGCAGGATAGCCGTCATGGCGCCGCGGCGCAGCCGGGCGACCGTATCAACGGTTATGCGATTTCCTTGCTGGACGGAACGGTCCCGGCCACGAGGATGCCGCGGTCGACATCCGCGAGCCGCGAGCGCCCGCACAAGGCCATGCTCACGTCGAGCTCGGCGCGGATGATGTCGAGGCACTTCGCGACGCCGGCCTCGCCCATGGCGCCCAGCCCGTAGAGGAACGGCCGCCCGATGAGCGTGGCCTTCGCGCCCAGCGCCACCGCTTTCAGGACGTCCTGGCCGGAGCGGATTCCGCCGTCCATCCACACCTCGATCCTGGAGCCGACGGCGTCGGCGATCGCGGGCAGCGCGCGAATCGAGGAGATCGCGCCGTCGAGCTGCCGGCCGCCATGGTTGGAGACGATGAGCGCATCCGCGCCGCACCCGGCGGCGATGCGCGCGTCCTCGACATCCATGATCCCCTTGAGGATGAGCTTGCCGCCCCATTTCTTCCTCACCCACTCCACGTCGCTCCAGCTGAGCGTGGGGTCGAATTGCGACTTGGTCCATTCGGCGAGCGAGGTCATGTCCGCGATGCCCGTCACGTGGCCCACGATGTTGCCGAACTGGCGGCGTTTCGTGCCCAGCATGTGCATGCACCACGCCGGCTTGGTGAAGAGGTTGAGGAGGTTGGCGAGCGTGGGCTTGGGCGGGGTCGACAGCCCGTTGATGAGGTCCTTGTGGCGCTGCGCGAGGATCTGCAGGTCGAGCGTGAGCATGAGCGCGGAGCATTTCGCGGCGCGCGCGCGCTCGATCAGGCGCTCGATGAAGCCGCGGTCGCGCATCACGTAGAGCTGGAACCAGAAAGGCTTCGTCGTGTTCGCCGCCACGTCCTCGATGGAGCAGATGCTCATGGTGGACAGGGTGAAGGGCACCCCGAACTTCTCGGCCGCGCGCGCGGCGAGGATCTCGCCGTCGGCGTGCTGCATCCCGGTGAGGCCGGTCGGTGCGAGGGCCACCGGCATGGTCACTTCCGCGCCGATCATGGTCGAGGCGACGCTGCGCTTGTCGACGTCGATCGCCACGCGCTGGCGGAAGAGAATGTCGCGGAAGTCGGCCTCGTTGGCGCGATAGGTGCTCTCGGACCAGGACCCGGTGTCCGCGTAGTCGTAGAACATGCGAGGCACGCGCTTTTGCGCGAGGCGGCGCAGGTCTTCGATGCAGGTAATGGGTGGCATCTGCGCAGGATACAACTACAATCACCCGCATGCTCACGCCCACCCCGGTGATGCTCGGGCCGGTCCCGGTCGACTTCATTCTCTTCGCGCTGATCCTCCTCGGCATCGCGGTGTTCCACCACCACACCTTGCGCGTGGCGGTCTGGGGGCTTGCCGCGGTGACGGCCTACAAGCTGGTCTTTACCGGATTCCCGCAGGGTCCGGGCATCGGCGGGCTCCTCGGCCTCCTCGCGCACGAGTGGGTAATCCTCGCGAACCTCTTCGGGCTGCTCATGGGCTTCGCGCTCCTCTCCAAGCACTTCGAGGATTCTAACGTGCCGGTGGAGCTGCCGAAGATCCTGCCCGACGACTGGAAGGGCGGATTCTTCCTCCTCGTCATGGTCTTCGGGCTCTCGGCCTTCCTCGACAACATCGCCGCGGCGTTGATCGGCGGCACCATGGCGCGCGCGGTATTCCGCGGCAAGGTGCACATCGGCTACCTCGCCGCCATCGTCGCCGCGTCCAACGCGGGCGGCTCGGGCAGCGTCGTGGGGGACACGACCACCACGATGATGTGGATCGCGGGCGTGGATCCGCTCGACGTTCTGGAGGCGTTCATCGCCGCCGGCGTTGCTCTCGTGATTTCCGGGATCGTCGCCGCGCACCAGCAGCAGGCCTACTCGCCGATCATGAAGGATCCGCCCGCCGGCGTGCACGTCGACTGGACGCGCGTGGGCATCGTCGCCTTCATCCTCGTGATGGCGATCGCGGCGAACGTGACGGCGAACCTCGCCTTCCCGCAAGTGCTCGAC
Source organism: Burkholderiales bacterium (assembly GCA_038227085.1). Taxonomy (GTDB): domain Bacteria; phylum Pseudomonadota; class Gammaproteobacteria; order Burkholderiales; family Usitatibacteraceae; genus Usitatibacter. Next base: position 11,130 of record JBBRQA010000071.1, read on the forward strand.
CGCTTTCCGGTGATCGGCGCCGCGGTATGGATGGCGATCCTCGTTTCCGCGCCGCTGCGCCCGCCCGATTGGGCGCTCCTCAAGCCCACGTTCCGCGGCACGATCTTCCTCCTCGCGCTGGTCACCACCGCCGCGATGATGCCGGTGGACAAGCTCCCGGCCGCGTCGTGGGAGACGACGCTCGGCCTGGGCTTCCTGTCAGCGGTCTTCGACAACATCCCGCTCACGGCGCTTGCCCTGCACCAGGGCGGCTATGACTGGGGCTTCCTCGCGTACGCGGTCGGCTTCGGCGGCTCCATGATCTGGTTCGGATCGTCGGCCGGGGTGGCTCTCTCCAGCTCGTTTCCCGAAGCACGCTCGGTCGGCAGCTGGCTCAGGCACGGCTGGCACGTGGCGCTCGCCTACGTGGTGGGCTATTTCGTGCTCCTCGCGGCGCTCGGGTGGGCCCCGCACGCGCAGCACACACGCGAGCGCGCGCCGTCGGCCGCCGTGACCGCGCCGCGGGTCTGAGCGATCCCGCCATCGCGGTAACAACGGGTGATATCCCGTGACTTTGCTTGCCTTCGAGAGGTGCGCAGATTACGATCCAGCCATAATCAGGTTGAAGACGCCCCCACACGAGGCTTGCGTCCACCCGCGTGAACGGGCTCGGAAAGCAGGCGATCACAACCAAGAGGAGATTCCGATGACCATCCAAGACAAGGTCGTTCCCGAGGCGACCGGAGCCAAGGTTTCGCGACGCAAGTTCCTCACCGGCGCGGCGGCCGCCACCGGGGCCGCCACGATGGCGTTCCCGATGATCTCGGTCGCGCAGTCGCCCGTGGTCCTCAAGATGCAGGGCTCGTGGGGCGCGAAGGACATCTTCAACGAAATGGCCGAGCAATATGTCGCGCGCGTGAACGAGATGGCAGGCGGGCGCCTGCGCATCGACTACCTCGTGGCCGGCTCGGTCGTGAAGCCGTTCGAGGTGATGGACGCGACCAGCAAGGGCGTGATCGATTGTTGCCATACGGTGGCGGCCTACTGGTACGGCAAGAGCAAGGTGGCCTCGCTGTTCGGCTCCGGCCCGGTGGCGGGCTGCGACGCGAACCAGATGCTCGCGTGGATCCACCGCAAGGGTGATCCGTTCTTCCAGGAGCTGGTGAAGAAGCTGAACCTCGACGTGATCGCCTTCTTCGCGATGCCGATGCCGACGCAGCCGCTGGGCTGGTTCAAGAAGCCCGTGAAGAGCTCTGCCGACATCAAGGGGCTCAAGTACCGCACCGTGGGCCTCGCCGCCGACCTGATGCAGGAAATGGGCGCCAAGGTGACGCAGCTTCCCGGCGGCGAGATCGTCCCGGCGATGGAGCGCGGCGTGATCGACGCCTTCGAGTACAACAACCCGACCTCGGACCGTCGCTTCGGGGCGCAGGACGTCGCCAAGAACTACATGATGGGCAGCTACCACCAGGCGATGGAGTTCTTCGAGCTCGACTTCAACAGGAAGCGCTACGAGTCCCTGCCCAAGGAGCTCCAGGCCATCCTCAAGTACGCGGCGGAAGCGGCCTCCACGGCGAACTACGCGCTCGCCATGGACCAGTATTCGACCGACCTGCAGGAGCTGAGGGACAAGGAGAAGGTCAGCATCCTGCGCACGCCGAAGGAAATCTTCGCCGCGCAGCTCAAGGCCTGGGACGTCGTGGTGAAGAAGCTCACCGACGAGGACCCGCTTTTCAAGAGAGTCTGGGACAGCCAGAAGGAATGGCAGAAGCGCGTCGGCTACTATCACTACTTCAACAACGCCGACTACCAGCAGGCCTACGAGCACGTCTTCGGCAAGCTGGGATTCTGAGAGCGGGGCGCCGGCGGTCCCCGGCGCCTGCGGGGCCTGCGGAGGCGGCGCAGATGCGCCGCCTTTTTCGCTGTAGCAACCTGTCGAGAGATCCATCGCCATGCTGCAACGCTTCCTCCTGCTGATCGACCGCTTCAGCATGACGGTCGGCCACGCTTTCGCGTGGTGCATCCTCATCCTCACGCTGGGCACGTCCTATGAGGTGTTCGTGCGCTACGTGCTGCGCGATCCGACGAGCTGGGCGTTCGACCTGAGCTACATCCTCTACGGCGCCCTCTTCATCATGTCGGGCGCCTACACGCTGTCGCGCGATGCGCACGTGCGGGGTGACGTGATCTTCCGCCTGCTCCCGCCGCGGGTGCAGGCGACCATCGAGCTCGTGCTCTACTTCATCTTCTTCTACCCCGGCGTCACCGCGCTCATCATCGCGGGCTACGGCTACGCGCACGACTCCTTCCTCTACAAGGAGGTGAGCGTGAACAGCCCCGTCGGCATGCCGATCTGGCAGCTGAAGATGCTGATCCCGCTCGCGGGGATCATGCTGTTCATCCAGGGGATCGCGCAGGTGATCCGCTGCATCCTCACCATCAGAACCGGCCGGTGGCCGCGCCAGCTGCACGACGTGGAGGAGCTCGAAAACGTCCTCATCCACGAGCACGAGCAGCAGGCCGGAAAGGAAGCGACGACATGACCAATCCTCAGCTCGCCCTGGTGATGCTCGGGGCGTTCATCTTCATCATCCTGCTGGGCTTCCCGATCGCCTTCACGCTGATGGCGATGGGCGTGGCCTTCGGCTTCTACGCCTACTACATTCCCGACCAGAGCTTCTTCGACAACCGGGTCTTCTACCTCCTGTCGCAGAACACCTTCAGCATCATGAACAACGACGTTCTCACCGCCGTGCCGTTGTTCCTCTTCATGGGGTACATGATAGAAAGATCGAACATCCTCGATCGCCTGTTCTACAGCCTGCAGGTGTCGCTGCGCGCGATCCCGGGGTCGATGGCAGTCGCCGCGCTGATCACCTGCGCCCTCTTCGCCACCGCCACGGGGATCGTCGGCGCGGTGGTGACCCTCATGGGGCTGCTCGCCTTTCCGGCGATGCTGAAGGCGGGCTACGACGAGAAGCTCTCCTCCGGCGTGATCTGCGCCGGTGGCACGCTCGGGATCCTGATCCCGCCGTCGATCATGCTGATCGTGTACGGGGCGACCTCATCGGTTTCGGTGGTGAAGCTCTACGCCGCGGCGATGATCCCGGGATTCCTCCTCGCCGGGCTCTACATCGTCTACGTGATCGTGCGTGTCACCATCAATCCGAAGCTTGCGCCGAAGCTGCCGAAGGACGAGAGCAACCTGCCGTGGCACAAGGTCGTGCTCCTGCTGGTCCAGGCATTCTTTCCCCTCGCGGTGCTCATCCTTTCGGTGCTGGGCGCGATCCTCTTCGGGCTCGCCACGCCGAGCGAGGCGGCGGCCGTAGGCGCGCTGGGAGCCATGATCCTCGCCATCGCCTACCGCGCATTCACGTGGCAGCGCCTGAAGGAGGCGGTGTTCCTCACGGCGCGCACTTCGGCGATGGTGTGCTGGCTCTTCGTGGGGTCGTGGACCTTCTCCTCGATCTTCTCCTACCTCGGCGGCGAGGGCGAGATCAAGAACTTCGTGCTGAGCATGCAGCTCACGCCGATCACGTTCCTCCTCCTGTCGCAGCTCATCATCTTCCTCCTCGGCTGGCCGCTCGAGTGGAGCGAGATCATCATCATCTTCGTGCCGATCTTCCTGCCGCTGCTGCCGCACTACGGCGTCGACCCGATGTTCTTCGGGATCCTGGTCGCGCTCAACCTGCAAACCTCTTTCCTCACCCCGCCGATGGCGATGTCGGCGTATTACCTGAAGGGGATCGCGCCGCCACACGTGCAGCTCTGGACCATCTTCAAGGGGTGCTTCCCGTTCCTCGCGATGGTGTTCCTGTCGATGCTGCTGGTGTACGTCTTCCCGCAGCTGGTTTACTGGCTGCCGAACTTGTTCTACGGGAACAATTGAACCGATGGGAACCATGAGGGACAGCGAGCGCACGGACGTGACGCTGCTCGGGGCGGGCGAAATCCTCGCCGCGCTGCGCGAAGGCCGCATGAGCGCCGAGGAGCTGGTGCAGGGATGCCTCGCGCGCATTCGCGCCGACGAGCCGCGCGTGCAGGCCTGGGCGTTCCTCGACGAGGAGCGCGCTCTCGCGCAGGCGCGCAACGTCGACCGCATCCGACGCGACGGCCTCGCGATGGGGCCGCTGCACGGCCTTCCCGTGGGCGTGAAGGACATCATCGACACGGCGGACATGCCGACGGAGGACGGCACGGTGCTCCACGCGGGACGGCGTCCCGACGAGGATGCCGCGATCGTGGAAAAGCTGCGCAGCTGCGGCGCCGTGATCCTCGGCAAGACGGTGACCACGGAGCTCGCCACCTACGCGCCGGGCAAGACGCGCAACCCGCACAATCCGGAGCATACCCCGGGTGGTTCCTCGAGCGGCTCGGCTGCCGCGGTCGCCGCGCACATGGTGCCGGTCGCCATCGGCACGCAGACCAATGGCAGCGTGATCCGGCCCGCGGCATTCTGCGGAGTCTACGGCTACAAGCCGACCTTCGGACTCGTCTCGCGTTACGGCATCCTCGCGCAGTCGCGCCCGCTCGACCAGGTGGGCTTCATGGCACGCAGCGTCGAGGACCTCGCCATCATCGCCGAGCCGCTCATGGGCTACGACGCGCGCGATCCCGACACGCGGCCGGTCGCGCGCCCCGCGCTGCGCGAAGTGGCGTTGCAGGAGCCGCCGTTGCCCCCCATCGTCGCCTTCACGAAGACGCTCGACTGGGACGACGCCGAGGAGCAGACGCGCCTCGCGTTCGAG
>JBBRQA010000072.1:0-15728 GCA_038227085.1 Burkholderiales bacterium
CGTCAGTTCATTTTCCAAGGTGCTGAATTCATGCCATTATTGCCGGATGCCAAGGCGAGAAAAAGTCGCCGGCGCGGTGACCGCCGGGTCACGGGGAGCTTAGCGACACCGTAGCGACAACGCGGGGAATCGGGGATCCATGGATCGAACGACGGTTTACACCAAGACCGCGAAGGGCATCACGCAGGTCAACCAGAAATCGGCATCGCTCTCGAAGGACCTGATGAAGGTCCTCAAGCTGATCGACGGCAAGTCCAATTTCGGCCAGATCATGGAGAAGGCCGACATGGACCAGGCGGCGCTCACCAAGGCGCTCAACGCGCTCACCAAGGACGGTTTCTCGCGCGTCTTCCAGGTGCGCAAGGAAGAGGCCGATCCGTTCGGCCCCGAGGACGATTTCGATTTCACCGCGCCGGGCAAGATGCCCGCCTCCACGCAGCGCGTCGTCCCCGGCGCCGCCAACGACATCAGCGAGCTCGTTCGCCAGCAGGAGAAGGCCGACACGGCCAAGAAGGCCGCGGTGGTCGCGCAGGACGCGGCGCGCGCCAAGGCGAAAGTCGAGGCCGAGTCGCGCGTCAAACTCGAGGCCGAGGCGCGCGCCAAGGTCGAGGCCGAGCACAACGCCATGGAGCAGGCCCGGCGCGCCAAGGAAGCCTCCGAGCGCGCACGCGCCGAGGTCGAGTCGCAGATGCGCGAGGAAGCCACGCGCAAGGCGGCCATCGCGGCGCAGCAGGCCAAGCTCACCACCGAGCAGAAAGCCAAGGAAGAGGAAGAGGGGCGCAGGCTCGCGGAGGCGCGCATGCGCGCCGAGAAGGAAGCCAAGGCCCTTGCCGAGGCGCGTGCGCGCGCCGAAGCCGAGGCGCAGGCGATGGCCACCGCGCGCCAGGCGGCGGAAGCCGCGGCCAAGAAGCAGGCCGCCGAGGCGATGCACGCCGAGGGCGAGCTCAAGGCGCGGCTGAAGGAGGAGATCGAGGCGCGCATGCGCGCCGAGATGGAAGACCTCCTCAAGACCGACGTCGAGGAGCAGACGCGCGAGCAGATGAAGGCCGAGATGATGGCCGAGGCGCGGCTCGCCGCGAAGGCCGAGCTCGAGGAGCGCCTCAAGGAAGAACGCGAGACGCTGCACCGTGCCGAGTTGGAAGCGCGCACCAAGGCGGAAGCCGATTCGCGCGCGCGCGCCAACCAGGAAGCGAAGCTGCGCGCCGAGGCCGAAGCCCGCGCCGCTGCCGAGACCACCGCGCGCATCAAGGCCGAGGAAGAGACCAGGAAGCTGCGACTGCAGGCGGAGGAAGAAGGCAAGCGTCGCGCGGACGCCGAGGCTCGCGCGGGCCGCGAGGCCGATGCCCGTGCCAAGGAGCAGCTCGAGGTGCACGCACGCCTCGAAGCCGAGAAGCGCGCCTCCGCGGAAGCCGTCGACGTGGAGCGCCGCGCCAAGTACGAAGCCGAGGCGCGCGCGAAGATCGACGCCGAGGAGGGCGAGAAGCGCGAGCGCGAGCTGCAGGACACGATCGAGGCCGAGCGCAAGGCCAAGCAGGAAGCCGAGATGCGCGCGCGCATCGAGGCGCGCGCCCGCGAGACCATCGCCGAGGACACCCGCGCCAAGGTGCATGCCGAGATCGAAGGCGACATGGAGAAACGCGCCGAGATCGAGGGCAAGGCGCAGGCCAAGGCGTACATGCACGCCAAGGCGAAGGCCGAGCTCGACGAGGACGAGCGCATCCGCGGCGAGCAGGCGAAGAAGGCCCGCGACATCGCCGACATCCTGCGCACACGCGTCGAGCCCGACGATGCCGCGCCGGAGAGCACGCCGGTCAAGCGCCGCGCGCGCGGCCGCAAGAAGGGCGTGGCCAAGACGCTTTTGTTCGCGGCGCTCTTCTCGGTGATCCTGGCGGTCGGGCTGCTGCACGTGATCCCGATGCGCAACATCCAGGTGAAGATCGAGCAGTCGCTCTCCGCCTGGCTGCATGACGACGTGGCGATCGCCTCCCTCACGTTCCGGCTGTTCCCGACGCCGCACCTGCGCGCCGAGAACATCTCGGTGGGCAAGCTCCTCGACGCCAAGGCGTCCACGGGGCGCATCTACCTCGACATCCCGACGCTCTTCAGCGAGCGCGTCTCGATCAACTCGGTGGAGCTGGACGGCGTCACCCTCAACAACGACGCGGTGAAGCGCATCCCGACATGGGGCGACGCGAAGGGCAAGAGCGCGGTGGGCTCGATCTCCACCATCAGGCTGCGCGGCGTGAGGCTCGACGTGAAACCCGCCATCGAGTCCTTCGACGCGACGCTCACCTTCGGGCGCGATGGCGCGCTCGGCCTCGCGCGCATCAACGGGGGCACGTGGAACCTGGTCCTGAAGCCGGCCGACAAGGCCATGGACCTCGATTTCTCCGCGCGCAACTGGACGCTTCCCCTCGGGGTGGCGCTTCCGGTGAGCGACATAGCGCTCAAGGGCACGTTGAGCGGCTCCGAGATCGTGGTGCCCGAGTTCGAGGCGAGCATCATGGAAGGCAAGGTGCAGGGGACCTTGCGCGTGAGCTGGGCATCGGGCGTGAAGCTGGAGAGCGACCTTTCGTTGGCCAAGGTGAGCGCCAAGGAGCTGATGAGGGCGTTCACCAAGGACATATCGGTCACCGGCAAGGTGGACGGCAACTTCAGCGTGACGAGTGAGGGACCCACCGTCGAGACTCTGTTCCAGAGCCCGCGCGCGCAGGGCAAGTTCCGCATCGCCGATGGCTCGGTCTCGAACGTGGACCTGGTGGCGGTGATGCAGTCCGACGCTGCCGGTCAGCGTGCCGGCGTCACCAAGTTCATCGAGCTCACCGGCGAGTACGCCGGCGCCGACCACCGCGCCTCGTACAAGCAGATCGCGCTTCAGGGCGGCGTGCTGCGCGGCAACGGCGCCGTGGACATCGGCGCCAACAGCGCGTTGAACGGCCACCTCTCGCTCGAGATCCGCTCGCAGGTGGCCCAGGACCGCGGCGCCTTCTCCATCAGCGGCACCGTCGCCCGGCCGATCATCAAGCGGGGCAACTAGCACTGGCGAGGCTCCTCCCGCTTTTCCGCCTCCTCCTTCCCTATCGCGCGCGCATCGCGGTCGCCCTGGCGGCGATCGCGCTGTCCGCCGCGATGGTGCTGGTCATCGGTCAGGGGCTGAAGGTGGTGATCGACGAGGGTTTCGCGCGCGGCCAGGAGCGGCTCCTCGACCAGACGCTCGCCACCATGTTCGCGCTGATCGCCGCGCTCGGCGTGCTCACCTGGTTTCGCGTCTATAACATCTACTGGATCGGCGCGCGCTTCACCGCGGACCTGCGCCGGCGCATCTACGATCATCTGCTGACGCTCTCGCCCGGCTTCTATGAGGAGGAGCGCACCGGCGAAGTGTCCTCGCGCGTCACCAACGACGTGACCCTGATCGAGGCGGTGATGGGCGGCACGCTCCTCTATTCGCTGCGCATGGCGATCACGATGGTGGGCTGCGTGGTGATGCTGTTCTTCACCAGCGTGAAGCTCACGGTGCTGGCCCTCGCGTGCATGCCCGTGGTGTTGCTGCCGATCGGCATCCTGGGGCTGCGCGTGAGGAAGCTCTCGCGCGCGGTGCAGGACCGCGTCGCCGACGTCTCCTCGCACGTCGACCAGACCCTGCACGAGATTCGCACCGTGCAGGCCTTCGCGCAGGAGGACTTTGAGAGCGCCACGTTCGGCGAGCGCGTGGAGGCGGTCTTCAAGGTCGCGGTGCAGCGATCCGGATATCTCGCCATGCTGATCGCCGCGGTGATCGTGCTCGCGTTCGGCGCGGTGGGGCTGCTGCTCTGGGTGGGCGCGCACGACGTCTTCGCCGGGCGCCTGTCCACGGGATCGCTCACCGCCTTCATCTTCTACGCGGTGATCGTCGCCAACGCGACCTTCGTGCTGGCCGAAGTGTATGGCGAGCTGCAGCGCGCCGCGGGCGCTTCCGAGCGCATGCTGGAGCTCCTCGCCACCGCCTCGCGCGTGCGCACGCCCGAGGATCCCGCGCACCTGCCCGCCACCGGGCAAGGGCGCGTCGCCTTCGAGGATGTTCGATTCCACTACCCGTCGCGTCCCGACACGCCGGCGCTCGACCATTTCTCGCTCGCCGTCGCTCCAGGAGAAGTGGTGGCCCTGGTGGGTCCCTCCGGCGCGGGCAAGACCACGGTGTTCCAGCTCCTGTTGCGCTTCTACGATCCTGCCGCGGGACGCGTGACCATCGACGGCATCGACGCGCGTCGCGTCGATCCGCGGGAACTGCGCCGCAGGGTGGCGGTCGTAGCGCAGGACCCGGTGATTTTCGCTACCGACGTGTTCGAGAACGTGCGCTACGGCCGACCGGAAGCGAGCGACGACGAGGTGCGCGATGCCCTCGCCATGGCCAACGCGCTCGATTTCGTGGTGCGGCTTCCCGAGGGGCTGCGAACCGCGCTGGGCGAGCGTGGAGTCAAGCTCTCCGGGGGGCAGCGCCAGCGCATCGCCATCGCGCGCGCCATCCTCGCCGACCGCGCCATCCTCCTCCTCGACGAGGCCACCAGCTCGCTCGACGCGGAGAGCGAGAAGGCGGTGCAGCTCGCCCTCGAGCGCCTCATGCGCGGGCGCACCACGCTTGTCATCGCGCATCGCCTCGCGACCGTTAAGTCTTCCAACCGCATCATCGTCATGGACCACGGACACATCGTCGCCACCGGCACCCACGCTTCCCTCGTCGCCGAGAACGGGCTCTACGCCCGACTCGCGGCGCTTCAATTCACGTCGACACCATGAAAAAATTCGCTTCCCTCCTCGCCGTCTTCCTTGGGCTGGCGCTCATTCCCGCATCCGCGCAGGACGCGCCGCAAGCGCCCGCTGCGGACGATCCGTACCGCGCCCTCGAGGACGCCGCGCGTCCCGAGTCGCAGGCTTTCTTCCGCGAGCAGGCGCGCGAGGCGCGCGAGCGCCTCGACCGCATCCCTGGGCGCGCGGCAATGCTCGCGCGGATCCACGAGCTCGACGATTCGGGCACGGCCATCACCTCACTCAGCCTCACCGCGGGGCAGCGCTTGTTCTACCTCAAGCTCGCGCCGCGCCAGGAGGCGCCGGTGCTCTGCGTGCGCGACAGCCTCGCCGCCCCGGAGCGCGTGCTGGTGGATCCGGAGCGCTTCGCGCGCGGTGCGAGCCGCGCCGCGATCGACTGGTTCTCGCCGTCGCCGGACGGGCGCCACGTCGCCTACGGGGTCTCGCTCGGCGGCAGCGAGGGCTCGGTGCTGCGCGTGGCCACCGTCGACGACGGCCACGACCTGCCCCTCGAGATCGACCGCGCCCGCTTCAACGCGGGGCTCGGCTGGCACTCCGACGGCAAGGCCTTCTACTACGCGCGCATCCCCGAGACCAACGTCGGCCTCAAGCGGGACGCCAACATCCGCGTCTATCGCCATGTGCTCGGCCGCGACACCCGGCAGGACGAGATCGTCTTCGCCCCGGGCGTGGGCGGCGCCCGTGATGTTCCGGAGTTCGTCTATCCGTCGATCATGGTGCCGCACGAGTCGCGCTACGCCTACGCGGTCGCGCGCGACGGCGTGAGGAACGAAATCGCGGTGCACGTCTCCGAGGCGCGCGATCTGGCCGCCGGCAAGCCACATTGGCACAAGCTGGTGGGCTACGACGACGAGGTCACCGCCATCGAGGGATGGAAGGACGATCTCTACCTTCTGTCGCACCACGGCGCGCCGCGCTCCCGCGTGCTGCGCGTGAAAGGCAACGCGCGCGATCTCACGGGTGCCAAGGTGGTGGTGCCCCAGGGCGACACGGTGATCAAGGGCATGGCCCTGGCGCGCGATGCGCTTTACCTGCGCACCATGGTGGCGGGTGTCGACCGGCTGGAACGCGCTCCTCTCGGGTTGCTGGGCGCCAAGCCGGCCGAATACGTGCGTACGCCGTTCGACAGCGCCATCGCACAGCTCGTCGCGCACCCGCGCGCGGATGGAGCGCTGCTGCGCCTGCAGGGATGGGTCGAGCCGCCGGCGGTGATGCAGGTCGACGCCAAGGGCAACCTGCGCAACACGCGCCTGCAGCCTTCGCAGACCGCGGACTTCTCCGGGATGGACGAGGTGCGCCTCTACGCTCCGGCGCACGACGGCACCAAGATCCCGGTGACGCTCATTTATCGCAAGAGCACGACACTCACCGGGAGCAATCCCACGCTCCTCACCGCGTACGGGAGCTATGGCGTGACGCTCTCGCCCTCGTTCGATCCCGCGCGCCTCGCCTGGCTCGAGCGTGGCGGCATTTTCGCGGTCGCGCATGTGCGTGGCGGGGGGGAGTATGGCGAGCCGTGGCGCGAGGCGGGGCGGCGGGCGGGCAAGATCAACACCATCCTCGACTTCATCAGCGTCTCGGAATTCCTGGTGAGCTACGGCTTCACCAGCCCGAAACGCCTCGCCATCCTCGGCACCAGCGCGGGCGGCATTCCCGCCGGTGGCGCCCTGGTGCGCCGTCCCGATCTCTACGCGGCGATGGTGGCGCGCGTGCCGGTGATGGACATGGTGCGCTTCGAGGCGATGGCGAGCGGGCCCGCCAACATTCCCGAGTTCGGCAGCGCCGCCACCACGCAGGGGCTGGAAGCCCTGCGCATGATGTCCGCTTATCGCCAGGTGAAGGACGGTACGCCGTATCCCGCCGTGCTCCTCACCGCGGGCATCAACGATCCGCGCGTCGAGGCGTGGCAGCCGGGCAAGATGGCCGCGCGACTGCAGAAAGCCACTACCAGCGGCAAGCCCGTGCTGCTGAGGATCGACTATGCGGCAGGCCACGGCCTGGGCACCACACGCGAGCAGCGTGACGAGGAGCTCGCCGATATCTACTCGTTCCTGCTGTGGCAGATGGGTGACGCGCAGTTCCAGCCCGTGGAGGCCGTCGCCACCCCGCCCGCCACGCCACCGCCCGCCGCGCCGCCGCCCGCCGAGCCCGCCAAGGCCGCGTCCTAGGGAACGCAATCGCGCGCCGGGCCTCTCACCGTCAAGGACGGAGGTCTCTCGAAAGGCCAGTCGATGGGCAGGATCCAGATGGGCCGTGACGTCGATTGCCTCATCGTGGGCGCCGGGCCCGCGGGCCTGACCGCGGCGATCTATCTCGCGCGCTTCCGGCGCAGCATCGCGGTGGTGGACAACGGCGCGAGCCGCGCTTCGTACATTCCGCGCTCGCACAACTATCCCGGCTTCCCCCAGGGCATCTCCGGCGACGAGCTCCTCGCGCGCCTGCTCGCCCAGGCGTTGCGCCACGGCGTGACCGTGACGCACGGGCTGGTCGATTCCCTCGAGCCCCGCGAGGGCGGTTTCGGCGCGACCGTCGGTGGCGAGCGCATCTTCGCGCGCAAGGTACTGCTCGCCACGGGAATCGTCGACAAGGTGCCACGGATGCCGAGCCTGCGCGAGGCGATCGAGCACGGCGCGATCCGCCTGTGCCCGATCTGCGATGCATTCGAGATCCTCGATCGCGCGATCGCGGTGCACGGTCCGGCTTCGGAGAGCGTCGGGCATGCGCTCTTCCTGCGAACGTACTCGAAGGACGTGACGCTCCTGCCGACGCGCGGCGACGTGGCCCCGACCCGTGCGCAGTGCGAGGAGCTCGCCGCCGCCGGCATTCGCCGCATCGACGAGGCGGTGTGCGACATCTTCCTCGCTCCGGACGGGCGCGCCGGCGCGCGCATCGAAAGCGGGAAGGAGTATCTTTTCGAAACGATCTACGCTTCGCTGGGCTGCGTCGCGCGCGCGGAGCTCGCCGTGGGCCTGGGAGCGCGGGTGTCCGAGACCGGCGAGTTGTTCGTCGACCAGCACCTGCGAACCTCGGTCCCGGGGCTCTACGCGGCGGGCGACGTGGTGAGCGCGTTGAACCAGATCAGCGTCGCCACGGGCCACGCGGCGATCGCCGCGACCGACATCCACAACCAGCTCGGCAGGGGAGACTCGCCATGATCCAGCGCGTGCGATGAAGTACAAGGACTACTACGCGGCGCTCGGGGTCGCGCGCGGTGCGAGCGCCGCCGACATCAAGAAGGCATACCGCAAGCTCGCGCAGAAGCACCATCCGGACGTGTCGAAGGAGAAGGGCGCCGAGGAGAAGTTCAAGGAAATCGCCGAGGCCTACCAGACCCTCAAGGATCCGGAGAAGCGCGCCGCATACGACCAGCTGGGCGCGGGCTACCAGCCCGGCCAGGACTTCCGCCCGCCGCCCGACTGGGAGAAGCAGTTCCGCAGCGGCGAGCGCACCGGGGAATATTCCGCCTTCGACGGCCTCGATCTCTCCGATCTTTTCGAGAGCCTGCGCGGCGGCCGGGGCGGCACTGCGCGCGCGAGCCGGCAGCTCCCCGGAGAGGACTACGAGGTCGCGGTGCACCTATCCCTCGAGGACGCGCTCCACGGGACGCAAGTGGACCTGAAGCTCAACGTTCCCGAGTACGACGCCGAGGGGCGCGGACGCCACGTGCCGAAGACGGTCAAGGCGCGCATCCCGAAGGGTGCGACCGACGGCCAGCGCCTGCGCCTGCGTGGGCAGGGCGGCAACGGCGTCAATGGCGGAAGGAACGGCGACCTCTATCTCAATATCGCGCTCCATCCCCATCCGCTCTTTCGTCCGGCGGGACACGACCTCTACCTCGACCTTCCGCTGGCCCCCTGGGAGGCCGCGCTCGGCGCCACCGTCGAGGTGCCGACGCTCGACGGCGCGGTGAACCTGAAGGTGCCGCCGGGCACCACAGCGGGCAGGAAGCTGCGCATCGGCAAAAAGGGCCTGCCCAAGCCCGCCGGCGGCGAGGGCGACCTCTACGCGATCGTGCAGATCGTCAATCCCACGGTGCTGAGCGAGCGCGAGAATGAGCTCTTCAAGCAGCTCGCGGAAAGCTCGCGCTTCGATCCGCGCGGGCACTTCTCAGGGGACAAGACCCATGGCCCATGAACAGGACGACGTCGTATGGCTGCATGCCGAGCGCCGCGTCACCATCGTCGAGCTCGCGGAATGCTCCGGCCTTGCCGAGGACGTGTTGCGCGAGCTCGTCGACTACGGAGCCCTCTTGCCGGCGGATCCTGCCGCGCGCGAGCTCGCCTTCAACGCACGTTGCGTGGCGACGGTGAGGGCGGCGGTGCGGCTGTCCAACGATCTCGAGCTGGAGACGCGCGCGCTCGCGTTGGTGGTCTCGTTCCTCGAGCGCATCGATGATCTCGAGGCACGCGTCCGGGAGCTGAGCGCGAAGCTGCCGCGCTGAAGCCGTTAAGATGGCGTGGTCGATGGACCTGATCGCGCTATTGAGTCAATGGGGTGTGGGGCTGGTGTTCGCCGCGGTGCTGCTCGAGCAGGGCGGCCTGCCCGTTCCGGCTCCTCCCATCCTCGTGGTGTCCGGCGCGCTCGCCGCGGCGGGCTCGATGCGCCCCGAAATGGTGTTGCTGGCCGCCTTCGCCGCGTGCCTCGTCGCCGATCACCTGTGGTTCCTGGTGGGCCGGCGCATGGGACGCAGGCTCCTCGCCGCCATCTGCCGCCTTTCGCTCTCGCCGGACACCTGCGTGAGGAAGACTGACGACCTCATCTCGCGGCACGGCACGGCGCTGCTGCTGGTGGCGAAGTTCATCCCGGGCGTGTCCGCGGTAGCGGTGCCTACCGCCGCGGCGATGGGCATTGCCTACCGCCGCTTCATCCTCTTCGACGCGCTCGGCTGCCTGGTGTGGAGCGGCGCGTATGTGGGCCTGGGCGTGATCTTCAGCCGCGAGATCACGCGCATCCTCGCCGCGATGAGCTGGATCGGCGGCGGCTCGCTCGCGATCCTGGTGGCGCTCCTCGCGATCTACCTCGGCGCCAAGTACCTGCACCGACGGCGCTTGCGGCGCCTGCATCGGCTGGTGCGGATCTCGCCGGACGAGATGGTGCCGCTTCTCGCCGAGGATCCGCGCCTGGTGATCCTCGACGCGCGCTCGGCGCTGGCGCGCGCGGAAGATCCGCGCAGGCTGCCGCGCGCGATCGAGCTGGGCGAGCGCTCCGCGCTCGAGATGCTGCCGCACGATGCGCATGACCGGACCATCGTCACTTTCTGCACCTGCCCCAACGAAGCGAGCGCCGCGCTACTCGCCGAGGAACTCATCGGCGCCGGATACCGGCGCGTGCGGGTCCTCACCGGCGGCGTGGATGCCGTCGCGATGCTGAGCGCCTATTCGTCCAGCCCATGAGCGAGCTGCGGCCGGAAACCGTCGTCGAGGTAATGTTCGCCGCTCTCAACAACCGCGATTACGCGCGCGCCGCGGGCGCTATCGCCGAGCATTGCGAATGGCAGAGCATCGCGACGGAGGGCTCGCACCGCGGGCCGGGGGCAATCGTTGCCGGGTTGCGCGAGTTCGTGGCCGCCTTTCCCGACTGGCGCGCGGATGTAAAGAACGTCATCGCGGCGGGCGACATGGTGGTGATCGAGTGGGACTCGTCCGGCACTTTCCAGAACACCTTCCGCGGCAGGCCCGCGAACGGCAAGCGCTTCCGCCGCCGCGGCTGCTCGGTGGCGGAAGTCGAAGGCGGAAAAATCGTCCGCTACCGCGACTACTACGACCGCGCAACCTTGCTGCAACAACTCGACCTCTTCGACCTGCTCTAGCTCGCGAATCGCGCTAAGCTTCCCGCGGAGGAGGCATGCGATGAGCGAGAACGATGTGAGCCCCGAGGTGCTGGACCTGTTCATCGCGAAGGTGGAATCGAACCGGCATGCCGAGGCGGTCGTGCACTGCGCGGCCGTGTCCTGATGGTGTCGATCCGCATGCTCGGACCCGACGATGCGCCCGTGCTCGAGCGCCTGGCGCCTGGCGTCTTCGACCATGCGATCGACGAGCGCTGGACCGCGGAGTTCCTCGGCGATCCGCGCCATCACCTCGCGGTCGCGCTCCTCGATGGCGTGGTGGTCGGCATGGCCTCGGCGATCCATTACATCCATCCAGACAAGGGGCCCGAGCTTTGGGTGAACGAAGTCGGGGTCGCTCCTCCCTGCCGCAGGGAGGGGGTCGGCACGAGGCTGCTCGAGGCGATTTTCGCGCATGGCCGCGCGCTGGGTTGCGCAGAGGCGTGGCTGGGCGCGGAAGAGTCCAATCTCGCGGCGCGCGGGCTCTACGGGTCGGTCGGCGGCGAAGAGGCCGCCATGATGCATGTCGCCTTCGACCTGCGGCGGGGCCTGTAGAAAGTGGTGTCAGGTACGACTTTCCAGGAAGTCCTCGATTTCTGGTTCGGGCCGCCCGAACTCCGCGGCAAGTCGCGGCCGGAGTGGTTCCGCAAGGACGAGAAGTTCGACGGGGAGGTCTGGCGGCGATTTGGGGCGCTGCACGCGGCCGCCGCGCTGGGCGAGTGCGAGGCGTGGCGCGCCGAGGCGCGCTCGACGCTGGCGCTGGTGATCGTCCTCGACCAGTTCTCCCGCAACCTCTACCGGGGAGATGCGCGCGCCTTTGCGCAGGATCCCCATGCACTCGCGTGCGCGCGCGAAGCCCTCGCGCGCGGCGATGACGAAGGCCTTCTACCGGTGGAGCGGCAGTTCCTCTACCTGCCCTTCGAGCACAGCGAGGACCTGGCCGACCAGGACCGCGCGGTGGAGCGGATGGGCGCGCTCTACGCCTTCGAGGCGACGCGCGGCCTGGTGGAGTGGGCCGAGCGCCATCGCGTGATCGTCCGCCGCTTCGGTCGCTTCCCGCACCGGAACGCCGTGCTGGGCCGCACCTCGACGCCCGAGGAAACCGAGTTCCTGAAGCAACCCGGCTCGAGCTTCTGACTACTTCTTCTTGGCGGTCGCGGCGATCGCGGCGGCCTTGACCTTCGCGTTCTCGCGATTCTTCAGCCGCGTCTTGCCGTGGCTGCCCTTGAAGACCTTGCCCTTGAAACTGCGCTTGTCGCCTCTGCCCATGTGCCGATCCTTCGTCTGAAAGATCCGATTATAGTCGCTGCCCTCAGCCCGGCGCCTTCGGGGCGTTCGCTTCCGGAGTCGCGCGCCTGGCGCGGCCCTTCAACGCGTAGCCCTCGGGCACCTTGAAGAGGGCGCCGGACGGCTCGGCGCGCTTGAGGCCGGCGAGGCGGTAGATCGACTCGCCGGTGCGCGGATCGTTGTGGCGCGTCATCATCGTCACCTGCAACTCAGGCGAGTACCAGTTCTCCTTGGTGACGTGGATCGGGTTGCGATTGCCGATCTGCCCCGCGGGGATGGTCCACACGGTCGCGGTGCCCTCGGCCTTCACTCCATCGAAGTCGCGCGTACCTAGCTTGCTGGTGACGCCCTTGCCCAATCCCGTGGTGCTCTCGAAGCGCATGGTGTGCACGCCGGGAATCGAAGGGATCGGCGGAGTCGGCGGCAGCGGGGCGATGGCGCCGGGCCCGGCTGGTGGCGTGGGCGGAGTCGGCAGGACCATGCCGTCCTTGTCGCCGAGGCGCACGACCTGCACGCGCACTTCCTCGCGCGTCCCCTGCAGGTCCTCGCCGTCGACGGTGCGCACGACGATCCGGCGCTCGATGGTCGCGTCTCGATCCGCGGAATCCGACGAGCCCTGGGCGCGCGGGGAGAGGCGCTCGATGCGCTCGATGCGCGGGATGCTCACCGCCACCTTGCTTCGCGGCATCAAGGTGTAGCTCATGCCGCTCACGGGATCGGAGATGTACACCGAGCGCATCTCATCGCCGCGGAAGCTTTCCTGGCGCGTGCGCCCTTCGCCATCGCGGTAGACGTGCGACAGCGTCTTGTGGGTGATCACGTTGCCGTCGGGCAGCGCCTGGTTCATCTCGGTCACGGCGTCGGCGCTGTAGGGCGCGCCTTTCACCACGCGCCCGCGGCCGACGCGGTCGGAGAACATGAGGGCCATGGAGCCTTGCATCTCGTCGGTGAACTCGTGCGTCCACTCGCGCATATGCTCGCCGTAAGCGCGCCATTGCTCGGCATCGTTCATCGCGGAGCTCGCGTCGGCCAAGGCGCCATCGACGTCGAACTGGAACTCGAAATGTTGCACGTGCTTCCCGGCTTTCGGCGCGTCGGCCGCAAGGGCGGGCAGGGCGAGGGCCGCGGCGAGCGCCGCGACGAGGCAGTGGTGGTTCATTTTCTTTCCTTTCGTTTGGGTCTTCAATTGAGCAGGCGCACGGCGAGCGGCTCGCCGTCGCGCGAATAGAGCATTTCCGCGCGCACCGGCTCGCCCGCCCGATCGGGAGATACGGGCAGTCCCCAGTCAGCGAGCAGGGCGCGCGGAAATTCGGTGGCGACCACGGTGGTGCCGGGCTCGAGCGCGATGCGGTCGAGAGGCCGCAGGGCGACGAACGGGCCGGGGTCGCTTTCCGCGGCGGCCGGCGTCAACGTGACCAGGCCTTCGCCCTCGGGAACGGGGCCGCGCACCACCCAGCTCACCATCGCGATGGCCGCGGCGAGCGCGAGGGGCGGCATCCACCACAGTCGCGGGCGCGCGGCCGCCGGGCGTGTCTTGCGGAAGCGTGCGGCGAGCGCGCCCTCGAGCGCATCGGGAGCGCGCATCGCGGCGAGCTCGCCCTTGAGCTGGTCCAGCTTGAGCTCGAGAAGTGTTTCCTGGCCCGGTTCGAGGACGGGCCCCGGGTCGCGGGCGGAATCGTGGGGTTTCATGACACTGCCTCCTTGGCGCCGGTTTCGAAGGGCGCCAGGCGTTGTGCGAGCTTGGCGCGCGCGCGGGAAAGTCGGGAGCGCACCGTGCCGATGTCGATGCCGCAGAGCTGCGCGGCCTCGGCATAGGAAAGCTCGGAGAGCTCGCAGAGGATGAGGACGTCGCGGTAGTGCGGCGCGAGCGCGGCGACGGCGCGCCGTACCTGCTCCGCGGTCTCGCCGCGCAGGATGCGCTCGAGCGGCGTATCGCGATCGATGCGCTCTTCGTCGAGGGCGCTGTCGTCGTCGAGCTCGCCGGGATCGGTCGCGTCCTCGCGCCCGCCGGCCGCCTTGCGCGCCATGTTGCGCGCGACGCCGCACAGCCACGCGCCGAGGGTCCCGCGCACCGGATCGAACTGCGCCGGCTGGGTGATGAAGTGGACGAACGTCTCCTGCGTCACGTCCGCGGCGTGGGCGGTGGAGCCCGAGCAGAGCAACGCCAGCCGGTAGACCGCGTCCTTGTGGCGCCGGTAGAGCTGCACGAAGGCGGCCTCGTCGCCCTGCTTCATGCGGGCGAGGAGCGCAAGCTCGGGCTGGACGTCTTGTGGGGGCATGGCCATGGGTGATCTTGTTATTCCCTATTGCCTCGGAGCCCCCGGAAAGTTCCCGCTTTATTCGGCGTCCGGCTGGACCTCGGGGCGCGCGCGGTCGAACGCGGCGTGCGCAAGACAGGCCGCGTTGACGGCGGCGAGGCGTGGAAAAGGGTCCATCGGCACCTTGAGGCGCTGCGCATTGGCGACCTGCGGCACGATGCAGATGTCGGCAAGGGTGGGGGTATCTCCGAACGCGTAGCGGCCCTGCGCGCGCGCGGCGAGTTGCGCTTCGAGCGCGGCGAAGCCCACGCGCACCCAATGGCGATACCAATCGTCGCGTGCCGGCTCCTCGACCTTCAGCTCGCTGGCGAGGTACTTGAGGACCCTCAGGTTGTCGATCGGATGGATGTCGCACGCGATGCCGAGCGCGATCGCCCGCACCCAGGCGCGGTCGGCCGGCTCGCGTGGCAGGAAGGGCGGCGCGGGTTGGGTCTCGTCGAGGTATTCGATGATCGCGAGCGATTGTGTGAGCACCGCCTTGCCGTCCACCAGCGTCGGGATGAGACCCTGCGGGTTGATGTCGAGGTACTCCGGCGCGCGCTGCTCGCCCTTGCGCAGGTGCACGAAGCGCCGCTCGGCCGCGATGCCCTTGAGGTTGAGGGCGATGCGCACCCGATAGGCCGCCGAGGAGCGGAAGTAGTCGTAGAGAATCATCGCCGCGCCATCATATACTGGGGCTGATGGCACGCGTCGCAGTTCAAAGCACCTTCACGATTCCAGGCCGGGCGGACATCGTCTCGCGCCTCGCGTCGAGCCCGCCGCTCGAGGATCTCCTCACCGCCGACGACCTCGAGAAGCAGCACGAGGCCGCGCGCGGGCCGCTGAAGCCCGCCGCGGTGTTGCTCCTTGTCGTGAACCATCCAGGCGATCCGACCGTGGTCTTCACGCAGCGCACCGCGCACCTCGCCGATCACGCCGGGCAGATCAGCTTTCCCGGAGGGCGCCGCGACGAGGGCGACGGCACGCCGGAGCGCACCGCCTTGCGCGAGGCCGAGGAGGAGTTGGGCATTCGCGCGGACCGTGTCGAGATCCTCGGGCGCCTTCCCGAATACCGCACCGGCACCGGGTACTCGGTCACTCCGATCGTCGGCTGGGCGGAGCCGCCGCTCATCTATCGCCCGGATCCCCACGAGGTGGCCGACGTCTTCGAAGTCCCGCTCGCGTTTCTTCTCGACGCGGGAAACCACCGCTACGAGAGCGCCTTCTACCGGGGGCGCATGCGCAAGTACTGGGCGATGCCGTATGGCGAGCGCTTCATCTGGGGCGCGACGGCGGGAATGCTCGTGACCTTCCACCGCATCCTCATTCCGCAGCCTGTTCCTCGTACTGATTTCTAGCGATTGCGCTATCGCCTCAGTGAAGTGGGGGTGAAGCTCGAGCCGGCGCGATCGTTCCTTGGGAGGGGAGAGATCTCGCTACTTACAATGTCGCTCGAACGGATAGCTTCTTCTCACGTGGGGCCGGCCGTGGGACGCGCCTCTCGAGCTTCA
>JBBRQA010000073.1:0-15673 GCA_038227085.1 Burkholderiales bacterium
ACTCTCCCATGGCCTCGCCCCGCATCATCAAGAAGTACCCCAACCGGCGCCTGTACGACACCGAGACCTCGACCTACATCACGCTCGCCGAGGTGAAGGCGCTGGTGCTGGGCTACAAGGACTTCCTGGTGCAGGACGCGAAGAGCGGCGAGGACCTCACGCGGTCGATCCTGCTGCAGATCATCCTCGAGGAGGAGTCCGGCGGCGTGCCGATGTTTTCCTCGCCGATGCTCGCCAACATCATTCGCTACTACGGCCATGCCATGCAGGGAATGATGGGCTCGTACCTGGAGCGCTCGATCTCCACCTTCCACGAGGCGCAGAAGCGCTTCCAGGAGCAGGCGCAGACGCTTTACGGGGAGCTCCCCAGGATTCCCGCGGAGACGTGGACCCTCGGCGCCGCCGGCCAGCCGATGCCGAACGTGATGGGCGGCTACCTGGAGAAGGGCGCCAAGGCGGTCATAGATATGCAGGAGGAGCTGCGCAGCCAGGCATTGAAGCTTTTCTCCGGCTTCCCGTATCCGAACGCGGCGGACGCGCAGCCCGAAGAGGCGAAGCCCCGGCCCAAGGCGGCGAAGGCCGCGCCGCGCAAACCGCGCACCAAGAAGTGAAGGCGGCTCCCCGGGTCGGCTTCGTCTCGCTCGGTTGCCCGAAGGCGCTGGTCGACAGCGAATCGATCCTCACCCAGCTGCGCGCCGAAGGCTACGACATCGCGCCCAGCTACGAAGGCTCCGACCTCGTGGTCGTGAACACCTGCGGCTTCATCGATGCCGCGGTGCAGGAATCCCTCGACGCGATCGGCGAAGCGCTCGCCGAGAACGGCAAGGTGATCGTCACCGGGTGCCTCGGCGCGAAGGGCGACGTGGTGCGCGCCGCCCATCCGAGCGTCCTCGCGGTAACCGGCCCGCACGCGACGGCCGAAGTGATGGGCCACGTGCACGCGCACCTGCCCAAGCCCCACGATCCTTTCACCGACCTCGTGCCCCCGCAAGGCATTCGCCTCACGCCGCGCCACTACGCCTACCTCAAGATCTCCGAGGGCTGCAATCACCGGTGCACGTTCTGCATCATCCCCTCGATGCGCGGCGACCTGGTGAGCCGCCCGGTCGGCGACGTGATGAAGGAGGCGGAGAACCTGGTGGCCGCGGGCGTGAAGGAGCTCCTCGTGATCTCGCAGGACACCAGCGCCTACGGCGTCGACGTGAGGTATCGCACCGGCTTCTGGGGCGGGCGTCCGCTGAAGACGCGCATGACCGAGCTCTGCCAGGCGTTGGGCGAGCTGGGCGTGTGGGTGCGCCTGCACTACGTCTATCCGTATCCGCACGTGGACGAGGTGATTGCACTGATGGCGCAAGGCAAGATCCTCCCGTACCTCGACGTGCCGTTCCAGCACGCGAGCGCGAGGATCCTGAAGCTCATGAAGCGTCCCGCCTCCACGGAGAAGAACCTCGAGCGCATCCGCGGCTGGCGCGAGGCATGCCCCGACATCACGGTGCGCTCCACCTTCATCGTGGGATTTCCCGGCGAGACCGAGGCGGAGTTCGAGGAGCTCCTCGGATTCCTCGAGGAGGCGCAGCTCGACCGCGTCGGCTGCTTCGCCTATTCCCCCGTGGAGGGCGCGCGCGCCAACGAGCTTCCGGACTCGGTCCCGGAGGCGTTGAAGGAAGAGCGCCGCGCGCGTTTCATGTCGTTGCAGGCCGCGATAAGCCGCGACAAGCTCGCGCGCAAGGTGGGCCGCACGATCGACGTGCTGGTCGACGCGAAGGAAGGCGCCCTCGCGGTGGGCCGCAGCGCCGCCGACGCGCCGGAAATCGACGGCGTGGTGCGCGTGAAGGGGGCGAAGGGCGCGAAGCCCGGCGACATCGTACGCGCGAAGGTCGTGTCCGCCACCGAACACGACTTGCATGCCGTGGCGGCATCGCTATAATCTTGCCCCAGGCCCGTAACGACTCCGTGTCCCGCGATCCATGCCGCCTCGCATCCGCGCCGCACTGATCCACCTCACGCTGAGCGCCGCCGTCGCGTTGGCGGTGTTCCTCCCGCTCTACTTCTACTGGTATCCCGACGTCCTCTTCGAGGGCGCGGGGGGGCGCGACCTCTTCTTCCTCATTGTCGGCGTCGACGTGACCCTCGGCCCGCTCATCACGCTCATCATCTTCAAGCCGGGCAAGAAGGGCCTCCTTTTCGACCTCATCGTGATCGGCCTCATGCAGACGGCGGCGCTCGCCTACGGGGTGTACACGCTCTTCGAGTCGCGCCCGGTGCATATCGCCTTCGTGATCGACCGCTTCGAGATCGTGCGAGCCAACGGCTTCCCCGCGGGTGAGCTCGAGAAGGGCGTGAAGGGCAACGACAAGCTGCCGTGGACGGGTCCCACGCTCATCGGCGTGAAGCTTCCCACCGACGCGGACGAGCAGTTCAACCTGATGATCTCGGGATTCGGCGGCGTCGACGCGCAGTATTACCCGCGCTACTACGTGCCCTATGCCGACGTGCGCGCCGATGTGGTGAAGCAGTCCCGGCCGCTGGAAGTGCTGCGCAAGCGCAATCCGGAGCGCGCCGGCGAGATCGCGCAGGTCCTCGCCTCGATCGGGCGCAACGAAGCGGACGTGCGTTTCGTGCCGATGCGCGCCGGCAAGTACGACCTCACCGTCTTCGTGGACGCGAAGAGCGGGGACATCCTCAAGATCACGTCGCTCTTCCCGTGGGCCGAGAAGTAAGGGGTCAGATCCCTTTTAAGGGCGAAAAGGGTTCTGACCCCTTTTAGCCACCGGGTTACTGCGCCCGCGTGAGCTTCTTGTCGATCACCTTCACCTTGTCGCCAGACCGGTAGCTGGTCGGCCCGCTGAAGTTGAAGGAGCGGTTGCTGCCGTCCGCCATCTTCACGTACACCACGTAGCTCGTGGTCGACTTCTTGTTCTTCTCGACTTCGTTGCCCACGTAGGCGCCGCCCGCCGCCCCGGCGACGGTCGCCGCGGTGTTGCCGCGGCCGCTGCCGACCTGGTGGCCCAGCACGCCGCCAGCGACTCCGCCCAGCACCATGCCGAGGCCGCTGCCTTCACCTTTCTTCTCGACCGTCTTCACTTCCGTGACCGTGCCGCATTCCCTGCATGCCGCGGATGCCGCGGATGCCGCGGGCGCGAAAGCCGCCGCCGCGGCAAAGAGTGCGCCGCAAAGAGCCAGCGATAGTTGTTTGGTGTTCATGTGTCCTCCGGTGAGTGGTACAACGCGAAAAATCCTAGCACGCTAAGCGTCCTCGGCCTTGAGCTGCGGAAAGAGGATCACGTCGCGGATCGATGGGCTGTCGGTGAAGAGCATCACCAGGCGGTCGATGCCGATGCCTTCGCCGGCGGTGGGCGGCAGGCCGTACTCGAGCGCGCGGATGTAGTCGGCGTCGTAGAACATCGCCTCCTCGTCGCCTGCCTCCTTGGCGTTAGCCTGCGCCTGGAAGCGCGCCGCCTGGTCTTCCGGGTCGTTCAGCTCCGAGAAGCCGTTGGCGAGCTCGCGGCCGTTGATGAAGAGCTCGAAGCGATCGGTGACGGCCGGGTTCGCGTCGTTCGCTCGCGCGAGCGGCGACACGTCCACCGGGTGCGCCACGATGAAGGTGGGGTCGACGAGCTTCTCTTCCGTGGTCGCCTCGAAGAGCTTCAGCTGAAGGATGCCGATGCCGTCGGTGGGGAACACCTCGATGTCGAAGGGCGCGAGCGCCACCTTGAGGTATTCGATCCTGGCGAGCTCGTGCAGTGGGTAACGCGGGTTGTACTTGGCGATCGCCTCGGCCATGGTGAGGCGGTCGAATTTCTTGCCGAGGTCCACGGCCGCGCCCTGGTAGGTGAGCATCGTCGTGCCGAGCACCTTGTCCGCGATCTCCCGCAGCAGCGACTCGGTCAAGTCCATCAGGTAGTGGTAGTCCTGGTAGGCCTCGTAGAACTCGAGCATGGTGAACTCGGGGTTGTGGCGCGTCGAGATGCCCTCGTTCCTGAAGTTGCGATTGATCTCGAACACCTTCTCGAGGCCGCCCACGGTGAGCTTCTTGAGATATAGCTCCGGCGCGATCCGCAGGAAGAGCTCCATGTCGAGCGCGTTGTGGTGCGTCTTGAACGGGCGCGCCGCGGCCCCGCCCGGGATCGGATGCATCATCGGCGTCTCGACCTCGAGGTAGCCGCGCGCCACGAAGAACTCGCGCATCGCCTGGACGATCTTCGAGCGCTTGATGAAGACCTCGCGCGAGTCGGGATTCACGATGAGATCCACGTAGCGCTGGCGGTAGCGCTGCTCCATGTCGGTGAGGCCGTGCCACTTTTCGGGCAGCGGGCGCAGTGACTTGGCGAGGAGGCGAATCCTGGTGGCGTGGATCGAAAGCTCGCCCTTGTTGGTCCGGAACACCGTGCCCTCGACGCCGAGGATGTCGCCCAGGTCCCATTGCTTGAAGGCGTCGTGGGTCTCCACGCCGGTCACGTCGTTGTTCACGTAGATCTGGATCTGGCCGCTCATGTCCTGCAGCGTCGCGAACGAGGCCTTGCCCATCACGCGTTTCAACAGCATGCGGCCGGCAACCGTCGCCGCGGGCTTCTCGCCCTCGAGCGTCTCCTTGGTCTTCTCGCCGTGCTGCTTCTGGAGGTCCGCGGCGATATCCTTGCGGCGGAAATCGTTCGGGAAGGCGTTTCCCTGCTCGCGCAGTCGCCCGAGCTTGCCGCGCCGCTCGGCGATGAGCTGGTTCTCGTCCTGGGGCGCCTCGGCCGGCGTTTTTTCATTCTTGTCGTTCGTCATTGGGAGTCCCCGTGGTTCATGGCTTAGACGCCCTGCTTCAGGCTGGCGGAGATGAAAGGATCCAGGTCGCCGTCGAGCACGCCCTGGGTGTTGCCGACCTCCACGTTGGTGCGAAGGTCCTTGATGCGCGACTGGTCGAGCACGTACGAGCGGATCTGGTGACCCCAGCCGATGTCGGTCTTGGTGTCCTCGCGCTCCTGCTTCTTCTCGTTCTGCTTGCGCAGCTCCAGCTCGTAGAGCTTGGACTTCAACATCGCCATCGCCTCGGCGCGGTTCCTGTGCTGCGAGCGGTCGTTCTGCGAGGAGACCACGGTGTTGGTCGGCAGGTGCGTGATGCGCACCGCGGAGTCGGTCTTGTTGACGTGCTGGCCGCCGGCGCCGGAGGCGCGGTAGGTGTCGATGCGCAAGTCCGCGGGGTTGATGTCGATCTCGATGGTCTCGTCCACCTCGGGGTAGACGAATACGCTCGCGAAGGACGTGTGGCGGCGCGCGTTGGAATCGAATGGCGACTTCCTCACCAGCCGGTGGATGCCGTTCTCGGTGCGGAAGTGGCCGTAGGCATACGGCGCGATCACCTTGATCGAGGCACTCTTCAGGCCCGCGACCTCGCCGTGGCTTTCCTCGAGGAGGTCGGTCTGGAAGCCCTTCTTGTCGCAGTATTTGAGGTACATGCGCAGCAGCATCGACACCCAGTCCTGCGCCTCGGTGCCGCCCTGGCCCGCGTTGATGTCCACGAAGCAGTTGCTCGGGTCCATCGGGTCGTTGAACATGCGGCGGAACTCCAGGTCGGCCACCAGCTTCTCGACCGCCCGCGCGTCGGTGTCGATCGAGGCGAGCGTCGCGTCGTCGCCCTCGCCCTTGGCGAGCGTGAAGAGCTCCGCCGAGTCCTTCAGGTTGGCGTCGATCCGCTCCAGGGTGCCGACCGTCTCCTCGAGGGTGCGACGCTCGCGCCCGAGGTCCTGCGCGCGCTTGGCGTCGGACCAGATGTTCGGGTCTTCGAGGGTGCGCGCGACCTCTACGAGGCGCGACTTCTTGGCGTCGTAGTCAAAGATACCTCCGCAGCTCGCTCGCACGGGCGGTGAGGTCGTGGAGGGCGTTTTCGATGGTGTTGACGCGGTCGGATTCCATGGCGTGATTATACCGTTGCGGGTGTAACGCCCATGGCGCGCGCATTGTGAGTTCCCTCACAGGCGATCTCGCTGCGGCGGGCCGAAGATGGGGCCCTACCGGAGGAACCACCCCCATGAGACTTCTAAACCTGCCGCCGCTCGCGGCGTTGCTCGTCGCCTTCCTGTCGCAGGGCGCGCACGCCGCCGACGTGATCCTGCTCGGGCAGACCGCCGACTACAGCGGGCTCCAATCCGGGCCGGTCAAGGAGACCGCGACCGCGGCGCGCGCCTATTTCGACAAGGTGAACAAGGAGGGCGGCGTGAATGGCCGCAAGATCGTCCTCGAGTCGATGGATGACGGCTACGACGCCAAGCGCTCGGTCGAGAACGCGAAGAAGCTGATCGACGAGAAGGGCGTGCTCGCGCTCTTCCTCTTTCGCGGCACCGCCAACGCCGAGGCGCTGTTGCCGGTCATCGAGGAGAAGAGGACGATCCTCTTCGCCGGCGTGGGCAGCTCGATCAAGATGCACCGGCCGATGAACCGCTACATGTTCAACCTGCGCGCCCCGGTGCAGACGGAGGTGGCCGGCATCGTGGGCCAGCTCGCCTCCCAGGGCATCGCCGACGTCGCGGTGGTCTACACCGACGACGGATTCGGCAAGGACGCCCTGGAGGGCGCGAAGAAAGCCTTCGAGAAGTACAAGATCAAGCCGCTCGTGGTGGCCGCCATCCCGCGCGGGCAGACCGAGGTCGACGGCCCGGTGGGCGAGATCGTGAAGGCGAAGCCTTCGGCCACCATCGGCTTCTGCATCCCCAAGATCTGCGCGGCCATCGTGAAGAAGCTGCGCGCAAAGGGCTCCCTCACCCAGTTCTTCTCGCTGTCGAACACCTCATCCAGCGCCTACGTGAGCGAGCTCGCCGACAACGCGCGCGGCGTCGTGGTGACCCAGGTGATGCCGTATCCCTTCGATTCGCGCGAGCAGATCGGGCGCGAGTTCCAGGCGTTCGCCAAGGAAACCGGCATCAAGGAGTCCTACGGAACGATGGAAGGCTACCTCTCGGCGCGCGTGATGACCGAGGCGCTCAAGCGCGCGGGCAGGAATCCCACTCGCGAGAGCCTGGTGGGCGCGTTCGAATCGCTCAGGCTGAACCTGGGCGGCTTCCAGCTCGCCTACAGCCCGACGTCGCGCACCGGATCGGAATTCGTCGACCTCACCATGATCAGCAAGGGCGGCAAGTTCATTCGCTAGCGGCGAGGTGCTCGACCACGAGCTGCAGGGAGCGCGCGCCCTGGAACTCGTTCACGTCGAGTCGGTAGACCGCGTCAATGACGCCCGGCACTGGCGCGGCGCTGCCGAAGCGGATCGCGCCGTAGCGCCGCGTCCCGGCGCCGAGCATGAGCTTCATGTGCTTTTCGCCCACCACGCGCTGCGATTCCACCGAGAAGCGCCCGGTGTAGCGCGGCTCGGGAAATCCCTGCCCCCACACCTGTTCGCGTAGTGCCTGGGCGAAGTCGACGGTGAGGTCCGCGGGCGCGAGCTCGCCGTCGGTCTCGATTCGTTGCGCGAGATCTGCCGGGCCCAGGAGCTCGCGCGCGACCGCCTCGAAGGCAGCGCGGAATTGCTCGAGCGCGCCTTGCCGCAATGTGAGCCCGGCCGCCATCGCGTGGCCGCCGAAACGCTCCACCAGGCCCGGCGCGCGCTTGTCCACCAGGTCGAGCGCGTCGCGCAGGTGCAGCCCGGCGATCGAGCGCCCCGACCCCTTGAGGCGGCCCTCGCTCTCCAGCGCGAAGGCGAACACCGGCCGGTGAAAGCGATCCTTGAGCCGCGAGGCGAGGAGCCCGACCACGCCGGTATGCCACTCGGGCCGGTGGATCGAGAGCGTGTAGTCCTCGCCCGCCTCGAAGGTATCGACCATCGCGAGCGCCGACTCCTGCATGCCCGCCTCGATCTCGCGCCGCTCGCGGTTCAGGCGATCGAGCTTCGTGGCGAGGTCGAGCGCGCGTGCGTGGTCGTGCGCGAGCAGGCACTCGATGCCGAGCGACATGTCCTTCAGCCGCCCCGCGGCGTTCAGGCGCGGGCCGACGGCGAAGCCCAGGTCGTAGGCGGTGGCCTGCCGCGCGCCGCGCCCCGCGACTTCGAGCAACGCGGCGATGCCCGCGCTCGCCCTGCCGGCGCGGATGCGCGCGAGTCCCTGCGCCACGAGGATGCGGTTGTTGGCGTCGAGCTTCACCACGTCGGCGACCGTGCCGAGCGCCACCAGGTCGAGGAGCTCGGCCAGGTTCGGCTCGGGATGCGCCGCGCTGAACGCTGCGCGCCGGCGCAGCTCCGCGCGCAGCTGCAGCATCACGTAGAAGATCACGCCCACGCCCGCCAGGTTCTTGCTGGGGAACCCGCAGCCCGCCTGGTTTGGATTCACGATGCACGCGGCGTCGGGCACCTGCGCGCCCGGCAGATGGTGGTCGGTCACCAGCACGCGCATGCCGAGGCGATTGGCCTCCTCGATGCCTTCCACCGCCGCGATGCCGTTGTCCACAGTGATGAGGATGTCGGGCTTGCGGGGAATCGCCTCGCGCACGATCTCGGGCGTGAGGCCATAGCCGTGCTCGAAGCGGTTGGGGACCATGTAGTCGACCACGGCGCCCATGGCGCGCAGCGCCTTCACGCCCACGGCGCACGCGGTCGCGCCGTCGGCGTCGTAATCGGCGACGATGAGCAGGCGCTTCTTCGCCTCGATGGCATCGGCGAGGAGGCGTGCCGCGTCCTCGATGTGTTGCAGGCGCTCCGGCGTGGCGAGCGACGTCAGCGTGGTGGCGAGCTCGTCCATGGAGGTAAGGCCGCGCGCCGCGAAAATACGCGCGAGGCGCGCGTCGCATCCGGCTGCGACGAGCTTGCCGAAGGCTTCGGCGTCGATGCCGCGCGCGACGATCTCAGGCATGGGCGGCGAGCGGCTTCCTCGCACGGAACCAGCGCCAGCGCGCGGATCCGGTGAGGGTCGCGATGCGCGTGTCCTTTCCGGCGGGCAGGATGAGGCGCACGCGGTCGAAGCGCTCGATGGCGTCGCCGAGGCCGGCGAACCACAGCTGATCGAGCGAGGCGGCTGCGGCCAGCCACCCCTGCGCGTCCCCACTCCTGAGGGACTGCGTAAGCGCGGCGACAACGACGAGAATCGAATCCTCGGGGCGCGCTAGGTCGATATCGGCGATCGGGGCGAGCGTGCGGACGTCGGCGCCCGACAGTACCCCGAGCCCGCGCGCGAACATATCGTCCTCGGCGTAAACAAGCGCGTAGCGCTTGCGCACCTGCGCGGGCCGCTCGCCCTCGCCCCAGAACCACACGCTATTGACGGCGAGCTTGCCTTCGGCCTCGCGGCGCGCGTTGACTTCGTGCGCGCCCAGCACCATCTGTGCCTCGGTGATCGCGGAACGCCAGTTGATCGCGGTAATTGTGGGCAGCAGCCCGAACACGTCGCGGCCCAACGCGTCCTCGAGGGACGTGGTCTCCGGCAGCGCGCCGGCGGGCGCCCTCAAGTACCAGCGCTGCGGCGCGAGCGCGCGCAACTCGAGGCCGTCCTGGCGGAAATGTTGCTGCAGCGCGGTCGCCAGCTCGTCGGCCTCGCCGCGGTCCACGTCGAGGACCGACGCGTCATGGAGCCTGAGGTAGTCGTGGTCGATGCGCAGGTGCACCGGGTCGGCGCGCATCCACGCGCCCGCGGCGCTCTCGCCTTCGCCCGCCAGCGAGATCGCCGCGAACGCAGGCGGGGAGGGCAGGCCGTATTCGCAAGCGAGCCACGCGGCGGCGCCGCGCGCCGGGACGGTTTCCACGTCCGCGCGCGCCAGCCACTTCTCCAGCGCCGGCAGGCGCAGCGCGCGCATCATCGCGGAAGCATCCGGCGGAAGCAGCAGATCGGGAACCAGCAAATCGAGCGGCATCGGACGCGATTATCCCATGCGCGTCGCCGGACCTGCGCAAGATGGGATAATGCGATTCTCTTCTGCCGCGCCATTCCCCTTGCGACCCTACGAGCTTTACGTCGGCCTGCGCTATACCCGCGCCAAGCGCCGCACCCACTTCATCTCGTTCATCTCGTTCATCTCCATCATCGGCATCGCGCTCGGCATATGGGCGCTGATCAGCGTGATGTCGGTCATGAACGGCTTCGAGAAGGAGATTCGCGCGCGCATCCTCGGCGCCGCGGCCCACATCCAGATCGTCGGCGGCGAGGGCGGCATCGCCGACTGGCAGGGCCTCGCCGCCGAGGTGAAGCGCCATCCGGAAGTGCTCGCCGCCGCCCCCTTCGTGAATGCGCAGGGGCTTCTTTCCACCGGCGACACGGTACGCGGCGTCTTCGTGCGCGGCATCGTTCCCGAGCTCGAGGACACGGTCGCCGAGTTCGGCTCGCACATGAAAAGCGGCAAGCTGGAAAACCTCCGCCCCGGCGAGTTCGGCATCGCGCTCGGCATCGGAGTCGCGCGCGCGCTGCGCTTGAACGTGGGCGACCGCGTGACGCTGATCTCGCCCCAGGGGCAGGTCACGCCCGCCGGCCTCATGCCGCGCCTGAAGCAGTTCACCGTGGCGGGCATCTTCTCGATGGACCACAACGAGTTCGACTCCGCCCTCGCCCTGGTCAACATGCGCGACGCGCAAGTCCTCTACCGCATGGATTCCGCAGTGAGCGGCATCCGCCTCAAGGTGAAGGATATCGACCGCGCGCCCGCCGTCACGCGTGAGCTCGCCAAGCTCGTCACCCCGGACGTGTACCTCACCGACTGGACGCAGCAGAACGTCAACTACTTCCGCGCGATCCAGATCGAGAAACGCATGATGTTCATCATCCTCACCCTCATCATCGCGGTCGCGGCATTCAACCTGGTTTCGACGCTGGTGATGGTGGTGACCGACAAGCACCCGGACATCGCAATCCTGCGCACGCTCGGCGCAGCGCCCGGCAGCATCATGAAGATATTCATGGTGCAGGGCGTGGTGATCGGACTGGTGGGCACGGTGCTGGGCGTGGCGACCGGCATCGTCACCGCGCTCAACATCGACGTCGTGGTCCCCGCGATCGAGCGCATCTTCAATTTCCAGATCCTGTCGCGCGAGGTCTACTACATCACCGAGCTGCCCTCGGACCTGCATTGGTTCGACGTGCTGTGGACCGCGGTGATCTCGCTGGTGCTCTCGTTCGTGGCGACGCTCTATCCCAGCTGGCGCGCCGCGCGCGTCAACCCCGCGGAAGCCCTTCGTTATGAGTGACGCCAATCTCGTCCTCGAGTGCGCGGGACTGTCGAAGACCTACGGCATGGGCGACGTCGCCGTGCCGGTGCTGAATGACGTCACGCTGCAGGTGCGCCGCGGTGAATCGATCGCGATCGTCGGCGCGTCGGGCTCGGGCAAGAGCACGCTGCTGCACCTCCTTGGAGGGCTCGACCGCCCGACCGCCGGCTCGGTGAGGCTCCTCGGGCAGGATGTCTTCGCGCTGAACCCCGCCGCCCAGGGGCAGCTGCGCAACCGCGCGCTGGGCTTCGTCTACCAGTTCCATCACCTTCTTCCCGAATTTTCCGCGCTGGAGAACGTCGCAATGCCGCTCACCATCCGGCGCGTGGCCGAGAAGGAAGCGCGCGATCGCGCGACGGCCATGCTGCAAGAAGTGGGATTGGGGCATCGCCTCGCGCACCGGCCCGGCGAGCTCTCCGGCGGTGAGCGCCAGCGGGTCGCGGTGGCGCGCGCGCTGGTGACCGAGCCCGCGTGCGTGCTCGCCGACGAGCCGACCGGCAACCTCGACCGTGAGAACGCCGCCAAGGTTTTTGATTTGATCGTGGAGCTGAACCGCCGCCATGACGCGGCCTTCGTGATGGTGACGCACGACCCTGCGCTCGCGGGGCGCATGCAGCGCGGACTGCGGATTACCGACGGGCGCTTGAGCTGACCGGCAGCCACTCGTTGGAGGCGGTGAAGGTCTGCGCAATCGCATCGACCTTGCGCTTGTCCTTCAGCACTTCGAGAAGCTGTGCGCGCGCGAGCAGCACGTCCTTCTTGTAAAACGAGAGGTGCTCCTGGTTTTCGCGGCTCATCGGTCTCTGCACCACCATGTGCAGCGCGTCGAAATCGTTGGACACGGAGCGGCGCGCTTCGGCGAGCGCGTGCTCGGCCAGGTCGAGCTGCACGCTGGCCCGCGACACGGCCGCGTCGGTATCGCGCGACTGCTCTTCGCGCGAGGGTCCCGAAGCAAGAGGGGCCGGCGATTCGCTCGACGCCGAGTCCCGAATGCGGATGCGCTCGACGTTGCGGCCCTTCTCGGGCGCGAGGTCGGAGAATTCCACCGTTCCATTGGCGGCCACGGACTTGTACAGCACCGCGGCCGGCGCGGTGGTGGCCGCGAAGGCGAGGGCGGCGGCGCAAAGGGCTATCGATTTCATGCTTCCACTGTGTTCCCGGCGCAAGACGGCATGCGCGGCGGCGCGCGCCGGCCGCCTAGTCGCATGGGACCAAGCCTGTGGGAGGGGGACGACACGCCGGCAGGTAGGGTTGCTACCGCGTAGGAATACGCTGGCATCGGAGCTTGTCGGCATGGTCGGGGTGGCCCATGGCCCGCACCCCCGCGCCGGCAGCCTCAGGTAGCGTCGAGCCAGGGCCGCAGCGCGTCGCGGACGTCCTGCGGCCCTTCCACGTGCACCGCCTGCAGCCCCGCGGCGCGCGCGCCTTCGATGTTCTCGGGAGTGTCGTCGAAGAAGAGGATCTCGCCCGGCGGCACGCCGATCTGCCGCGCGATCTGCTCGAAGGCGGCGCGCTCGGGCTTGCGCACTCGCAGGGACGACGAGACGAACACTTCGCGGAAGTTGGCGAGCGCAGGCGCGAATTTCCCGGACCACACGCGGTGGTGCGCCACGTTGGAGTTGGAGAACGCGTACACCGGCACGCGATCCTTCACGCGCCGCACGAGCTCCACGGTGGGCGCGATCTCGTCGCCGAAGATGGCGCCCCATCCGGCGGCCCACGTGGCGTCGTCGAGGTCGATGCCGAGTGAGTGGCGCAGCGACGCGTAGTACTCGAATTCGTCGATCTCGCCGCGCTCGTGGCGTTCGTAGGGCGGATCGAAGCGGTAGCGCGCGCGCAGCTCGTGGGCGCTGGCGCCCGCGGCCCGGGCCCAATGCGCGAACGCCTTGCCGAAGTCGATGGACACGATCACGCCGCCCAGGTCGAAGAGAAGGGCGCTCGGCGTGGTAGTCATCGCACGGCGCGCGTGCGAAACGTGATCGAGTAGCGCAATCCGGGCGTGGGCGCGATGCTGTGCTGCCACTTCCAGCGCACCTCGTCCTGCAGGATGTACGCCGAGCGCGGCGCGAGGTCGAGCGTGAAGGTGGGATCGCCCTTGCGTGGCGGACACGGACGAAAGCGCATGCGTCCCGCGGTGCCGAGGGACACGCCGGCGATCTTCTCGAACTGCGGCACGTCGCGATGCCAGCCGAGCGGCGTGCCGGGGCGGTATTCGCTCACCAGCGTGTAGCCGAACGCCTCGGCGTCGACTCCCACCCAAGCGGCGACCTTGTCGCGCAATGGCACCAGGAATGGCGCGATCGCCGGCGCGGGCGTGAGCTCGTTCGCGTCGTAGTCGAATCCCGAGCCGAAGCTCGCGACGCGCCGCCGGGCGGTGTATTCCTTGTACTGGGCCTCGCGCAGCTCGAGCGCGCGGATCCCGGCGAGGAGCGCGGCTTCCTCCTCACGCGTGAGGAAGGCGTCGCGAAGCAAGAGCCCCGAGGGCAGCGCCGCTTCCTCGAGGAGGGCCGCCTGCATCAGAAGCTCACCGGATCGAGCGAGCGCCACAGGTACCACGTGGCCACCGTGCTCCACGGCGCCCAGTTCGCGCCGATCTCGCGCATCTGGGCCCGGGTGAGCGGCTCGCCCTTGTTGTAGCCCTTCTCCATGGCGCGTTGCAGGCCGAGGTCGCCCACCGGCAGCACGTTGGGACGCTTCATGTGGAAGATGAGGAACATCTCGACGCTCCAGCGCCCGATGCCCTTCACGCGGATCAGGTCCTCGATGATCGCCTCGTCGTCCATCTTCGACCAGCGGCGCGGCTTCAAGGCGCCCGTGTGGACGTGATGGGCGAGGTCCTGCACGTAGCGCACCTTGCTGCCGGAGAAGCCGCACGCGCGGATCGCCTCCGGTGTGAGTGCCACCACGTTCTTCGCGTTCACCTTCTTCGCGCACTCGGCGAAGCGTCCCCAGATGGAGCTGGCGGCCTTGACCGAGATCTGCTGTCCGGCGATCGAGCGGGCGAGCGTCTGGAACGGGTCGCCGCGCGTGCCCAGGTCCGCGTCAGGGTATTTCCTGATCAGCTTGCGCAGCACGGGATCGCGCCTGGCGAGATGCCGCTTGGCTTCTTCCCAGTATTCCGGCGTCATTTAAGCTCGGCGGTGCGGCACTCGATGGGAAGCCACTTGAACGGGATGTCGGTCTCGTCCTTGCCGCGCACTTCCATGTTCACCGGCACCGCGGTCGAATGGCAGAGCCATGCGATCGGCACCAGCGGCTCGCCCGGCACCACCGCGGGGCGGATGGTCAACCTCTTGTCCTCGATCGCCTTGCTCGCGTTGTTGCCGAAGGTAAGCGTGATGGCGCCGGCGTCGACGTTCACGTCCTTCACGAAGGAGGCGACGATCTTGCCGCGCTCAGGGATGCCGGCGGCCTTGTTGTCGGTGGGCATGTCGCCGGCGAGCGTGTACGCGGCCTGCACGCCCTTCTTGGCGAGGTCGGCGATGGCGAGGGCTTCCTTCACCTGGCGCTTCAGCGCGTTGTCCTGAAGGGCGGGGATCGCCATGAGGGCGAGGATGCCGATCACCGCGAGGACGATGGTCATCTCGATCCAGGTAAAGCCGCCGGGGCGGGCGGAAACCACGGGTGGGCGAGTCATGGTGGGATGATACCGAACCGATGCGCTACCCCATGGTCTACCACGCATGACAACGGAGATCCCATGCCCCGAGAACCGCACCCCAAGCTTCCCCTTGCGCGCAAGCCCATGCCGCCCCCCGGCACGCCGGAGCACCAGGAGTGGCTGGTAGACGAGGCGGTCGAGGAGAGCTTCCCGGCGAGCGATTCCCCATCCCCCGCGCTTCCGGAAGACACCGGAGGCGAGAAAAAGGCCCCGGCCCGGAAGTAGCCGGCCGCTAGGGTCGGAGGCACAGATGAACCAAGTCTTCACGGCCCTGCTTTGCACGGCGGCCCTCGGTTGGCACTGCGCGTCCCACGGGCAGGCCCTCTACAAATGCGTCGGCGCCGGTGGCAAGACCAGCTACCAGGAGGACCCGTGCCCGGTCGTCACCAAGCCCGATGGCACGAAGCCCGCTCCGGCCGCGACCCGCGGCGGCGCCCCGATGAAAGCGGGATGGGATCCGCGCGAAGTCGATGCCACGGCGGACGCGTGCGCCAAGCCGATCCTCGCCGACGCGCGAAAATTCTTCGACGCCGAGTCGAAGTTCTTTCCCGAGGCGCAGATCGTGCCGCCCGTGGACCGTTTTTGCACGTGCGTCGCGCGCCGCGTCGCGTCGACGTGGACCTCCGCGGAATACGCGAAGAATCCCGGCGGGTTGCAGGGGCGCATCTCCGGCGAGGCCATGAAGGGCGGCCCCTGCAAGCCCGACGGGCTGTATGCCGAGATGCTGCGCAAGACGGGAAAGATCAGATAAGCGGAATATTCAGTAGCGCGCGCCGGGCCGGCCGGCGTAGGGTGAGGGCATAAACAGAAAGCAGCCGGCGCAATCAGATGGCAAGACAGAGCATTCCAGCGGCGCA
>JBBRQA010000074.1:0-15586 GCA_038227085.1 Burkholderiales bacterium
GAGGAGCTCCGCGTCGGCCTCCAGCTCCTCGACGGACTTGAAGCCGCGCGCATTGGCGTAGCCGAGGAAGAGCTCGGCGGCGCGCGTCGGCCCGAGGAAGCGCCCGAGGAGGGCTTGCAGCGCGGAGGCCGACGTCGTCGTGCGCCACAGGAGGCCGCGCTCGCCGGTCTGGGTGAAGACATCCACGAAGAGCGTCGCCTGGCTGTGCTCGACCGCGCCCTGGCGCCCGCCGAGCGACACCGCGACGAACGCGCCGATGTTGGCGACCATGCTCCAGATCATGGCGTGGGTGATCGGGTCGAGGCCCGCGAGGCCGAAGAGGCGCGTTGGCAGCAGCACGTCGCCGCCGAAGAGACCGTGCTCGACGACCTGCATGCCGAACCATCCCGATTTCGCGAAAGCGGGCAACAGCAGCGTGTAGAACCAGACGAGGAAGCCCGCGGTGAGCCCGGCGAGCGCGCCGTTCCTCGTGGCGCCCTTCCAGTAGAGCCCGCCCAGGAACGCCGGCGCGAGCTGCGCCACGGCGGCGAACGAGATGAGGCCGATGGAGACCAGCGCGTAGGCTTCGCCCGCCGCCACGAAGTAGAGATAGCCCAGCAGCAGGATCACCACGATCGCGCCGCGGCGGATGTCGAGGAGGAGCCCGGTGAAGTCGCCGCGCGAGGCGAGATTCAGGCGCTTCCAGCGCAGCAGGATCGGCATCACGAGGTCGTTGCACACCATGGTGGAGAGCGCGGTGGTCTCCACGATCACCATGCCGGTCGCCGCCGAGATGCCGCCCACGAAGACCAGCAGCGTGAGCCCTTCCATGTGGCGCGACATGGGAAGCGTGAGCACGAAGCTGTCGGGATCGACGCCGCTCGGGAAGGCGAGGAGCCCGCCGAAGGCGATCGGCAGCACGAAGATGTTG
Source organism: Burkholderiales bacterium (assembly GCA_038227085.1). GTDB lineage: Bacteria > Pseudomonadota > Gammaproteobacteria > Burkholderiales > Usitatibacteraceae > Usitatibacter. The sequence continues at coordinate 911 of JBBRQA010000074.1, forward strand.
ATGGCGAGCATGTATAGCGGAAATAGCCACATCGCGGTCTTGAGGTGTTTCTCATCCACGTTCTCGATCACCGCGACTTGGAATTGGCGCGGCAGGAACACGATCGCGAGCATCGAGAGCACCGTCATCCACGCCCAGTTGGCGAGCGCGCCCTCGGCGGCGAAGGGCGTCATCAGCCGCGCCAGCTCGGGACGGCTCGCGGCGCGCCCGAAGATGTCGCCGAAGCCGTCGAAGAGCCCGAAGGTCACGTAGATGCCCACTGCGAGGAACGCCACCAGCTTCACGATCGACTCGAACGCGATCGCCGCCACCATCCCCTCGTGGCGCTCGCCCATGTCCACGTGGCGGGTGCCGAAAGCGATTGTGAACAGCGCCATGAACATCGCGACGTAGAACGCGGTCACCTGCAGGATCGGGTTGTTGCCGGACTGCTGCGGCATCACGATCTCGGGATACTGGAAGATGATCTGGAAGCTCGACGACACCGCCTTCAGCTGCAGCGAGATGTACGGCAGGATCCCGATCACCGCGATCACCGTGACCAGCCCCCCGAGGAGCGCGCTCTTGCCATAGCGCGACGCCACGAAGTCGGCGAGCGACGTGATGCGCGCGAGCTTCGAGATGCGGATCGCCTTCCTCAGCACGAACCACCACAAGACGATCATGAGCGTGGGCCCGACATAGATCGGAAGGAACCCCACCCCGTCGTGCGCCGCGCGGCCCACGCTGCCGTAGAAGGTCCACGCGGTCGCGTACACCGCGAGCGAAAGGCTGTAGATCACCGGGCTCGAGATCACCGAGCGCCCGGCACGCGCGCGGCGGTCGGCGTAGTAGGCGATCGCGAAGAGCAGCGCGATGTAGCCGAACGAGCCGAGGACGACGACCCAGCTTTGCAGCATCGCGCGGCCTAGTCCGCCCGCTCCATGATCGCGGCGATGAGGGCGATCACGAGGGCCCAGGCGCTGAACAGGTACGCATAGATGAGCGGGATGCCGAGGAGCGTCGCGCGCACGTTGAACACCGCGAGCAGCGGATAGCTGAACAGCAGGCAGCCGAGCAGGAAGAGACCGGCCAGCCGCTGCCCCTTGCGGCTCGACTTGGGCATCGCATCCTCCGGGTGTGGGCGCCCCTTGTCCCGGGGCTACCCCCTGAGCTTAGAGGTTTTGCTTGAGCTGATCCAGAATCTGCGGGTTCTCGAGCGTCGAGATGTCCTGCGTGATGGCCTCGCCCTTCGCAATCGAGCGCAGTAGCCGCCGCATGATCTTCCCGGAGCGCGTCTTGGGCAGGTTGTCGCCGAAGCGGATGTCTTTCGGCTTGGCGATCGGGCCGATCTCCTTGGCGACCCAGTCGCGCAGCTCCTTGGCCATCTTCTTGGCATCCTCGCCGGTCGGGCGCGGGCCCTTGGTGACGACGAAAGCGACGACCGCCTCTCCGGTGAGGTCGTCCGGGCGCCCCACCACCGCGGCCTCCGCGACCAGCTTCGAGTTGAGCACCAGCGCCGACTCGATCTCGTTGGTGCCGAGGCGGTGGCCCGAGACGTTCAGCACGTCGTCGATGCGGCCCATGATGGTGATGTTGCCGTGCTCGTCGCGCGTGGCGCCGTCGCCCGCGAGGTAGTACCTGCCGTGGAAATCCTCGGGGTAGTAGCTCTTCTTGAAGCGCTCCGGGTCGCCCCAGATGTTGCGGATCATGGAGGGCCACGGGCGCGTGATGACGAGGATGCCGCCCTTGCCGTTGCCCACCGGATGCCCGGTCTCGTCGACGACGTCCACCATGATTCCGGGAAGCGGCGCCTGGCAGGAGCCGGGCTTGAGCGAGTGCACGCCGGGAAGCGGCGTCACCATGTGGCCGCCGGTCTCGGTCTGCCACCACGTGTCGACGATCGGGCAACGCCCGCCGCCCACTGTGTCGTAGTACCAGCGCCACGCTTCGGGATTGATGGGCTCGCCCACGCTGCCGAGAATGCGCAACGCCGCCATGTCGTACTTCTTCGGCAGGTCGCCGCCCGCCTTGATGAGCGAGCGGATCGCGGTGGGCGCCGTGTAGAAGATGCTCACCTTGTGGTCCTGGATCATCTTCCAGAAGCGCCCCGCATCCGGGTACGTCGGCACGCCCTCGAAGATCACCTCGGTCGCCCCCACCGCGAGCGGCCCGTACGCGATGTACGTGTGGCCCGTCACCCAACCCACGTCGGCGGTACACCAGAAGATGTCGTCGGGCTTGATGTCGAACACCCACTTCATGGTGACGATGGCCTGGAGCAGGTAGCCGGCAGTCGAATGCTGCACGCCCTTGGGCTTGCCCGTCGAACCCGAGGTGTAGAGGATGAAGAGCGGATGCTCGGCGTTGACCGGCGTGGGCTCGCAGTCCGTCGGCTGGTCGCGCACGACGTCTTCCATCCACTTGTCGCGCCCCTGCTTCATCTGCGTCGCCGCGCCGGTGCGCTTGTAGACGATGACGGTGCGAATGGCGCCCGCGCCCTCCATTTCGAGGGCCTCATCGATGGCGGGCTTCAACGGCTGCTCCTTGCCGCCGCGATACTGGCCATCGGCGGTGATGATGGCCACCGCCCCCGCGTCGATGATGCGCTCGTGCACGCTCTTCGCCGAAAATCCGCCGAACACCACCGAGTGCGTCGCGCCGATGCGCGCGCACGCCTGCATGGCGACCACCGCCTCGATCGACATCGGCATGTAGATCAGGACGCGCCCGCCCTTCTCGATGCCCTCGGCCTTGAGGGCATTGGCGAGCTGGCAGACGCGGTGATAGAGCTCCTTGTAGGTGACCTTCGTCACCTTGCCGTCGTCGGCCTCGAACACGATGGCGATCTTGTCGGGCTGCGTCTTCAGGTGCCGGTCGAGGCAGTTGTAGGACGCGTTCAGTTCGCCATCGTGGAACCACTTGAAGAACGGCGCGTTGGATTCGTCGAGCACTTTGGTGAAGGGCTTCGACCAAAGCAGCTCCTGGCGCGCGAGGCGCGCCCAGAAGCCCTCGAAATCGCTCTCGGCCTCGGCGCACAGCGCCTGGTAGGCGGCCATTCCTGAAATCGCTGCGTTCTTGGCGAGGGCCGCGGGCGGCGGATAGGCGCGCGACGCCGGGTGCGCCGACTCGATGGTGGACATGGCGTTCTCCTCCTCAGGGGTCGTCGATTTATAGCATAGCCCTTACGGCCCCGGCCATCGGGGTAAACCCTTAGAATCGACACACCATGAGCGCCCTCGCCCCGACCTCCTCCTCTCCATCCGGTTCGCTCGCGGCGGGCCGCGCCTCCGTCGACATCCTCGGCGATTACTGGCCCGGCATCCAGATCTACTACCCGCCGGTCAAGTACGCCCCGTCGCTCGGCATCTACGAGGACCTGGACCAGGCGGCCCAGCGCTTCCGCAAGCACGGCTGGAACACGACGTCCCATACGCTGCTCTTCGACCTGGAGGACGGCTGCCGGCAAAAGGAGATGAGCCGCGAGCTGCTGCGCCGCGAGCTTCCCAACCTGCCGCGCAAGAAGGAAGTGCAGATCGCGGTGCGCATCAACCCGTTCCGCACCGAGGAGTACGAGAAGGACCTGCAACTGGTGCGCGACCTCTCGTCGTTCTTCGACGTGGTGATGCTCGCCAAGGCGGGCGAGGCCTACGGCGCGCCGGAGATCCGCGACCTGTCCGCGGTGCTGGTGGGACTGAACCACAAGATCACCATCCAGCCGATCATCGAGCACCCCAAGTCGCTCAAGATCTGCCCCGACCTCATGCAGTACGCGACGGTGAAGCACATCGTCTTCGGCATCCACGACTTCTCCAAGGCGATGGGCATCCACATCACCCCGCGCAACTGGATCGACGAGCTCAAGTTCTACCTGCACGACATCCTTTTCGAAGCGCGCATCGCCGGCAAGGGCGTGATCGGCGCGGTCGAGACGCTGATCGGCCAGTCCGCGATGCCCGAGGAGTTCATCGAGCCCGACGACGTGCGCCGCTGGCTCGATCTGCATGGCGACGAGGAGTCGCGCGTGGTCTACAAACACGCGCTCGAGGAAGCCTCCCTGGGCCTGTCCGGCAAGCAGGTGATCCATCCCTCGCATATCCATCCGTGCAAGGTCGCCTTCACGCCGTCGCCCTCGGAGATCAAGACCAAGGTCGCGATCCTGCAAGCCGCCATCGAGGCGGATGCGCTGCTGGGAGGGGCGATCAAGTTCAATGGCGAGATGCTCGATCCACCGATGTTCGGCAAAGCGCTGCAGACGCTCCTCAAGGCGCACGCGCTGCACGCGCTCTCCGACGAGGACACGGCGTTCGCCATCGAGGTGCTGAAGAAGCTGCCCGCGCAGGTGGTTCGCGAGAACTGGCCTTACGGCGTCATTCTTTGAAAGCGGGCGGCAAGACAGTGCGCTCCGACGAGCCGTCGATCCGCAACGCCTTGCAGGCGGCGACGGCGCACCACCAGGCCGGACGCCTCGGCGAGGCCGAAGCGGTCTACCGGCGCGTGCTGGAAGAGGTCCCGAACCATCCGGATGCGCTGGTCCTTCTCGGCGCGCTCGCGCACCGGGTGGGCCGGCCCGACATGGCGGTGGACTTGATCGGCAGGGCGCTGCGCGTCAACCCGGCCACGCCGAACCATCACTACCACCTGGGGCTCGCGCTGCACGACCTCGGCCGGCTGGACGAGGCGTTCGCCAGCTATCGCGCCGCGCTCCAGTTGCAGCCCGACTATGCGGCCGCGCAATTCGGCTTCGCGCGCTGCGTCGTGACGAGCCCCTCGGTCCCGACGGACGCGGGCTTCCGCGACCTCCTGGCGCGCGCGCTTTCCGAGGGATGGGCGAGGCCCGCGGACCTTGCGCGCACCAGCTCGCGCCTCATCGCGTACGACCCGGCATTCAGGCAGCAAGCGCCCCTCGCTGCCACGCTCTCCGCCTTGTCAGGGAATCGATTGCTCCACGCCTTGCTGGAAAGCGCACAGGTTTTCGACGCCGAGCTCGAGCGCTTCCTTGCCGTGACGCGGCATCGCATGCTCGACGCGGTCCTGGGACCCGATTCCCCTCACGCGCTCGAGGAGTCGCTCGTCTTCCTCTGCGCGCTCGCGCGCCAGTGCTTTCTCAATGATTTCGTATTTTTCACCAGCGAAGACGAGCTGGACCAGGCGCGCCTGCTGCGTGACAAGGTTGCTGCCGCTGCCGGATCCGGAGCTGCCATCCCGCCCTTGTGGCTGGCGGCCGTGGGCGCGTACTTGCCGCTGGGCTCCATTCCACACGTCGAGAGGCTCGAGGCGCGTGAGTGGCCGCTCGCCGTGGAGGGATTGCTCGCGCAGCAGGTCATGCAGCCTGCGATCGAGAAGGGATGGCGCGACGCGATGCCGAGATTGACCCCGATCGCCGACGACGTATCCCGATCGGTGCAGCGGCAATACGAGGAGAACCCCTATCCCAAATGGGTGCGGCTTCCCCCGGTCGCCCCGCTCGACCTTGATGCGTACCTTCGCCAGCTTTTTCCGCTCGCCCCGTTTCGCCCGCTCGGCAAAGGCGGCGGCATCGACATGCTCGTCGCGGGTTGCGGCACCGGCCAGGAATCGATCGACGTGGCACGGCAGTTCCCCGAGGGGCGCGTGCTTGCGGTCGACCTCAGCCTCGCGAGCCTCGGCTACGCCGCGCGCAAGGCGCACGAGCTCGGCGCGAAGAACGTCGAACACGCGCAGGGCGACATCGTCGAGCTGGGTTCGCTGGGCCGCACGTTCGACGTGATCTCCTCGGTGGGCGTGCTGCACCATCTCGCGCAACCCCTGGAGGGGTGGCGCGAGCTGGTGTCGATCCTACGGCCGGGCGGGCTCATGCTCGTGGGCCTCTACAGCGAGCACGCCCGGCTCGGCGTGGTCGCGGCGCGCGAATTCATCGCGGCGCGCGGCTACGGATCGACCGCGGCGGAAATTCGCCGCGCGCGGCAGGATCTGCTGTCCTCCGGAGAACACGCGGAAGTGACCGCGCTGCGCGATTTCTTCGGCACCAACGAGTGCCGCGACCTGTTGTTCCACGTGCAGGAGCATCGCTTCACGCTGCCGCGGATCAAGGAAATGCTCGCGACGCTCGGCCTGGACTTCCTCGGCTTCGTGCTCGAGCCCGCCGCCCAGGTGAAATACCGCCAGCGATTCCCCAAGGACACCGCGGCAGCGAGCCTCGATCGCTGGAACGATTTCGAGCGCGAGTTTCCGCAGACCTTCGCCGGGATGTACGCGTTCTGGGTGCAGAAGCGTCCCGAATGAGCGGGTTCGCGCCGTTTCCGGACTGGAAATGGGAAATCCCCGAGGTCTTCAATATCGGAGTCGCGTGCACCGACGCGCACCTCGGCACGCCCGTGGAAGACCGCGTCGCCATGATCGTCGAGGACGATACTCTCGGCACGAGCTCGATCACCTATCGCGAGCTCGCGCACCGCACTTCCCGCTTCGCACAGCTTCTCGCCAACTTCGGCGTGAATGCCGGCGACCGCGTGCTGGTGCGCCTTCCCAACTCCATCGACTACCCCACCGCCTTCCTCGGCGCGATGAAGCGCGGCGCCGTCGCGGTGCCCACCTCGACGCTGCTCACCGCGGATGAAGTGCGCTATCTGGTCGAGGATTCCGGCGCGGCCGCGATCGTGATCGACAAGCCGGCGTGGGAGGCCATGCGCGCGCGGCTCGAGGACGCGGGCAACCTGCGTCACGTGATCCTCGGCGGCGAAGAGCTGGATAGCGCGCTTGCCTGCGTCACCGGCACGCCCGTCCCGGCGAACACGCGCGCCGGCGATCCGGCGTACCTCGTCTACACCTCGGGCACTACCGGATACCCCAAGGGCGTGCTGCACGGCCACCGCTCGCTCATCGGCCGCTCGCCCGCTTCGACGTACTGGTTCGACTTCGACAAGGACACCGTCGACCGCATCGTGCACTCGGGCAAGTTCAACTGGACCTACGTGCTCGGCTCCGCGCTGATGGATCCTCTCTATCGCGGCAAGACCGTGATCGCCCACGAGGGGCGCAACGACGCGTCGACGTGGCCACGCCTCATCGCCAAGCACGGCGCCACCATTTTCATCGGCGTGCCCACCATCTATCGCCAGATCCTGCAGAAGACCGCATTCACGAAAGCCGACGTGCCGACCCTGCGCCACTGCATGAGCGCCGGCGAGCACCTGTCCGACGAGGTCTTCGCGCAGTGGAAGGAGCGATTCGCGCTCGACATCTTCGAGGCGGTCGGCATGAGCGAATTCAGCTACTACCTTTCGCAAAGCCGGTTCCGTCCGATTCGCCCCGGCAGCGCGGGATTTCCACAGCCGGGCCATGCCGTGAAGCTCCTCGATCCCGAGACGCTCGCGGAGGTGCCGCCGGGCGAGGAGGGAATGATCTCGATTCCCGACAGCGATCCGGGACTGTTCCTTCGCTACTGGAACCTCGACGAAGAGACCGCCAGGCTCAAGCACGACGGCTGGTTCTTCACCGGCGACTACGCGCGCTACGACGCCGACGGCTACCTGTGGTTCCTCGGGCGCAAGGACGACATCATCAAGAGCTTCGGCTACCGCGTCTCGCCCTACGAGGTGGAGCGCGTGCTGAAAAGCCACCCGGCGGTCGCCGACTGTGCGTGCATCGCCGAGGACGCGGGAAGCGACAAGCGCCTGGTCGTGGCCTACGTGATCGCGCAGCCGGGCGCCGAGCCCACGCCCGACGAGCTCCTCGCCTTCGGGCGCGAGAAGCTCGCCGCGTACAAGGCGCCGAAAATCGTGTACCTCGCCAGGGATTTTCCACGCACCCGGAATGGTAAAATCCTGCGTCGAGAGATCACTCCGCAGATCGCCACCGCGCGCTCCGCGGCCTAGAGCTTTTTTCCAGGCCCCGGTGTCGCCGAAAAGAAGGTCCCATGACCGTCATCAAGCAGGAAGACTTCATCCAGTCGGTCGCCGACGCGTTCCAGTTCATCAGCTTCTACCATCCGGCCGACTACATTCGCGCCCTCTCCGCCGCCTACCAGCGCGAGGAATCGCCGGCCGCGAAGGATGCGATGGCGCAGATCCTCATCAACTCGCGCATGGCCGCCGAGGGCCACCGCCCGATCTGCCAGGACACCGGCATCTGCATCGCCTTCATCCGCGTGGGCATGGAGGTTCGCTGGGACACGCGGATGTCCCTCGAGGAGCTGGTGAACGAAGGCGTGCGCCGCGCCTACACCGACAAGGACAACCCGCTGCGCGCCTCGATGCTCACGGATCCCGACGGAAAGAGGAACAGCACCGGCGACAACACCCCCGCCGTCACTCACGTGGAGCTGGTCCCCGGCGACAAGGTCGAAGTGATCGTCGCGGCGAAAGGCGGCGGCTCGGAGAACAAGTCCAAGTTCGCGATGCTGCTGCCGTCGGACTCGATCGTCGACTGGGTGCTGTCGATCGTGCCGACCATGGGCGCGGACTGGTGTCCGCCCGGCTTGCTGTCGCTTGGCATAGGGGGTTCGCCGGAGAAGGCCATGCTGATGGCCAAGTGGGCGATGATGGAGCCGCTCAACATCCACGAGCTGAAGGCGCGCGGGGCGAAGACGCGCGCGGAAGAATTGCGCCTGGAGCTCTTCGAGAAGGTGAACGCGCTCGGCATCGGCGCGCAGGGTCTCGGCGGGCTTTCCACGGTGCTCGACGTGAAAGTCGTCGACTATCCCACGCACGCGGCCTCGAAGCCGGTAGCGCTCCTGCCCAACTGCGCGGCCACGCGCCATGCGCACTTCGTCCTCGACGGCAGCGGCGCGGCGCACCTCGATCCGCCGTCGCTCGACGATTGGCCGAAGCTCACCCTCGACCTCGCGTCGAGCCGGCGCGTGAACCTCGACACGCTCACCAAGGCCGAGATCGCGACCTGGAAGTCGGGCGAACGGCTGCTCCTTTCCGGCAAGCTCCTCACCGGGCGCGACGCCGCGCACAAGCGCATGGTGGACATGATGGCGCGCGGCGAGAAGCTTCCCGTGGACCTCACCAACCGCTTCATCTACTACACCGGCCCGGTCGATCCGGTTCGCGACGAGGTCGTCGGTCCCGCGGGGCCCACGACCAGCTCGCGCATGGACAAGTTCGTCGAGCCCGTCCTCGCGCAGACGGGTCTCATCGGCATGGTGGGGAAAAGCGAGCGCGGTCCGATCGCCATCGAGTCGATCCGCAAGCACGGCGCCGTGTACTGCATCGCGGTGGGTGGCGCGGCGTACCTGGTCTCCAAGGCGATCCGCGGCTCGCGCGTCCTCGCGTTCGAGGACCTCGGCATGGAAGCGATCCGGGAATTCGACGTGAAGGACATGCCGGTGACCGTCGCCGTCGATTCCAGCGGCAACGCGGTGCACAAGTCCGGCCCCGCGCAGTGGCGCGCAAGGATCGGCAAGATCCCGGTCGCGGTCGTATAGGCGCATCGCGCATCCGATGACGAGAGCCACGCTCCACGCGAGCGGGTCTTCGGACGCGCTGTGGCTCGCGCGCGAGACGCTCCAGCGGCGCCCGCTCCTCATCCTCACCGCCTCCGCGCGGGACGCCGAGCGCCTGCGCGAGGAGATCGCGTGGTTCGACCCGAAGCTCAAGGTGCACCGGCTGCCGGACTGGGAGATCCTGCCCTACGACCAGTTCTCGCCGCACCCGGACCTGGTCTCCGAACGCCTTTCCACGCTCTGGCAATTCGCGAGCGGAGACTTCGACGCCGGCATCGTTCCGGTCACCACCGCGCTGCAGCGCCTTCCGCCGCGTGCCTATCTTGCCGGGCGCACCTTCCAGCTCGGGGCCAAGACGCACCTCGATCTCGAGGCGTTGCGGGCGCAGCTCGTGCTCGCCGGCTATGCGCACGTGCAGCAGGTGATGAGCCCGGGCGAATTCTGCGTGCGCGGCGGGCTGGTGGACCTCTTCCCCACGGGTAGCGCCGTGCCCTATCGCCTCGACCTGCTGGGCGACGAGATCGAGACGATCCGCACCTTCGACGTCGATACGCAGCGCTCGATCTACCCGGTGTCGGAAGTGCGCATGCTGCCGGCGCGCGAGTTCCCGCTCGACGAGGAAGGCCGCGCGCGCTTCCGCGAATCCTTCCGCGAGCGCTTCGAGGGCGATCCCACGCGCAGCCGCGTCTACAAGGACGTCTCCAACGGCATCGCGCCGGCGGGCGTCGAGTGCTACCTGCCGCTCTTCTTCGACGCGACCGCGACGCTCTTCGACTACCTGCCGACGGACATCACCTGCGTCATGCACGGCGACGTGTCGGCCGCGGCGCAGGCGTTCTGGAAGGACCTGAAGTCGCGCTACGACCTCCTCCACGGTGACCGCGACCGCCCCCTCCTCGAGCCGCGCGAGCTGTATATGCCGGTCGAGGATCTCTTCGTCGCGCTGAAGGACCTGCCGCGCATCGAGGTGACTGTCGTCCCGGCGAAGGCCGGGACGCAATCGGACCTTCCCGTGGATGTCGACCGCCGTTCCGTCGAGCCACTGAAGGCCCTCGTGAAATTCACCGAATCGTTCGCCGGGCGCGTGCTGCTCGTCGCGGAGAGTCCCGGGCGGCGCGAAACGATCTCGTCCTTTTTCGGCGAGCACGGCGTCCATCCCACACTCGTGGACGACTGGAGCCGCTTCCTCGATTCGACGCATCCGCTCGCGCTCACCTATGGCCCGGTAGCGGCGGGCTTCGTCGCGCCAGAGCGCGACATCGCGGTCATCACCGAGGCCGAGCTCTATCCGGGCCAGGTGCGCCAGTCGCGGCGGCGCGACGCGCGCGCGCGCTCCAGCGCTGAGGGCATGGTGCGCGACCTGGCCGAGGTCAAGCCGGGGGACGCGGTGGTGCACAGCCAGCACGGCATCGGGCGCTACCTGGGCCTCGTCACGCTCGATCTCGGCGAGGGCGACATGGAGTTCCTGCACCTCGAGTACGAGGGCGGCGACAAGCTCTACGTGCCGGTTTCGCAGCTGCACGCCATCAGCCGCTACACCGGCGCTTCGCCCGAGGATGCGCCGCTGCATCGCCTGGGCAGCGGCCAGTGGGAAAAGGCGAAGCGCAAGGCCGCGCGCCAGGTGCGCGACACCGCCGCCGAGCTCCTCGACCTCTATGCGAAGCGCCTCGCGCGCCAGGGCCACGCGTTCCCGCTCGCCACGCAGGAGTACGAGAACTTCGCCGCGACATTTCCGTTCGAGGAGACTCCCGATCAGGCCGCGGCGATCCACGCGGTGATCGAGGACATGACCTCGGGGCGCCCCATGGACCGGCTCGTGTGCGGCGACGTCGGCTTCGGCAAGACCGAGGTCGCGATGCGCGCGGCGTTCATCGCCGTGGCGGGCGGCACGCAGGTGGCGATCCTGGTGCCGACCACGCTGCTGGCCGAGCAGCATTTCCAGAATTTCAGCGACCGTTTCTCGGGCTTCCCGGTGAACATCGCCGAGCTCTCGCGCTTCCGCAGCCCCAGGGAAGTCGCCAAGTCCCTCGAGGGCCTCGCCGCGGGAAAGATCGACATCGTCATCGGCACCCACAAGCTGATCCAGAAGGACGTGAAGTTCCAGAACCTCGGCCTCGTCATCATCGACGAAGAGCATCGCTTCGGCGTGCGCCAGAAGGAGGAGCTGAAGAAGCTGCGCGCCGAGGTCGACGTGCTCACCCTCACCGCGACGCCGATACCGCGCACGCTCGCCATGTCCCTCGAGGGCCTGCGCGACTTCTCGGTGATCGCCACCGCGCCGCAGCGGCGCCTGTCGATCAAGACCTTCGTGAACCGCCTCTCCAACGGCATCGTGCGCGAGGCGGTGCTGCGCGAGCTGAAGCGCGGCGGCCAGGCCTACTACCTCTACAACGAGGTGGAGACCATCGAGAACCGCCGCGAGGAGCTGGAGGCGCTCCTTCCCGAGGCGCGCATCGCGGTCGCCCACGGCCAGATGCCCGAGCGGGAGCTGGAGCGCGTGATGCGCGACTTCTACCACCAGCGCTCCAATGTGCTGCTGTGCTCGACCATCATCGAGAACGGCATCGACGTGCCGAGCGCCAACACCATACTCATCCACCGCGCCGACAAGTTCGGCCTGGCGCAGCTGCATCAATTGCGCGGGCGCGTCGGGCGCTCGCACCACCAGGCTTACGCTTACCTCCTCACGCCGCCCGAGGAAGCGCTCTCGGCCGCCGCGAAGAAGCGCCTGGAAGCGATCCAGATGATGGAGGACCTGGGGGCGGGCTTCTACCTCGCGATGCACGACCTGGAGATCCGGGGCGCGGGCGAGGTGCTCGGAGAATCGCAATCCGGCGGTATCCACGACGTGGGCTTCGCGCTTTACACCGAGATGCTCGAGCACGCGGTGCGCTCGCTCAAGAAGGGCAAGGAGCCTGACCTGTCGAGCCCCTTCAGCGTCGCCACCGAGGTGAACCTGCATGCGCCGGCGCTGCTGCCGGAAGCCTACTGCGGCGACGTGCACGAGCGCCTCGTGCTCTACAAGCGCCTCGCCAACTGCCAGTCGGACGAGGAGCTCGAGCGCCTCACCGAGGAGCTGGTGGACCGTTTCGGGCCGCTCCCCGACCCGGCGCGCGTGCTCCTCGAATGCCACAAGCTGCGCATCCAGGGCGCGCCGCTCGGCGTGCAGAAGATCGACGCGGCGCCCGGGGGCATCGTCGTGCAGTTCATCCCGCAGCCGCCGGTGGATCCCCGGCGCGTGCTCCAACTCGTGCAGTCGAGCCGCATCTACCGGCTGCCTGGCCCCGACCGCGTGCGCATCGACATGAAGCACGAAGACCTGAAACAGCGGTCCAATGAAGTCCGGCAATTCCTGAAGAAACTTGCCTAGACCTCCACCCCTTTATCCGCAGATGAACGCACAATGAATCTGATCGTCCAGGGCGAAGAAATCGAGACGCCCCAGCTGAAGGAATTGCACCGCGTCGCGATGGGTGAAGCGATCAAGCGCATTTCCGAGGACGCATTCCTCATCACCAAGGCCCACGCGGGGACGAAGATCGAAGTCGAAGCCCTTTGCTCGAGAGCGAAGCTCGACTGGGGCTTCGTCGAAGAGGGTCGCACGCTCGGTGACTTCGCACTCCTCGCGATGGACATGGACTCCACGCTGATCTCGATCGAGTGCATCGACGAGATCGCCGATTTCGCCGGGCGCAAGGCCGAAGTGGCGGCGGTGACGGCGGCGGCGATGCGCGGGGAGATCGATTGGCCGGAGAGCCTGCGCCGGCGCGTGAAGGCGCTTGCCGGGCTCGAGGAGGGCGCGCTCGGACGCGTCTATGCCGAGCGCCTCACCTTCAACAAGGGCGCCGAGAAACTGCTGGCCGCGGCGAAGAGGAACGGCGTGAAGACCCTGCTCGTCTCCGGCGGCTTCACCTACTTCACCGATCGCGTGCGCGACAAGCTCGGCTTCGACTACGCGTACTCGAACACTCTCGTCGTCGAAGGCGGGCGCCTCGCCGGATCGGTCACGGGGCCACTCGTGGACGCGCACGGCAAGGCGGCGCACGTCACGCGGCTCAAGCACGAGCTCGGCGTCGCGCGCGCGCGCGTGATCGCCATTGGCGACGGCGCGAACGACCTGCTGATGATGGCGCAAGCAGGCACGAGCATCGCGTACCACGCCAAGCCCGTCGTGAAGGAGAAGGCCGACTACGCCCTCGACTACGCGGGCCTCGACGGAGTGCTCAACTTGTTCCCGGACTCGTCGGGCTTGGAGTCGTCGCGCGCGGGCAGCGGGAAGTAGACGTAGGAAGGCTGCGGCACGGCGGACTCCGCGTGCTCGTGCGTGGTCTCGAGGTCCTGCGGCTTGTCCCACCAGGTCGCGCGGTTCTTCTTCTGCTGCTCGACGACCTGCGGGTTGTTCGCCAGGAACTCGCGAATGAACCGGGTGGCTTCGGATTCGTACATGGCGGTCATTATAATCGGGTTAGATGCGCATCTCCTATCCGCGTTCGTTCCTCTCCCTGCTGCTGATCGGATTCTCGATCGTTGCCGCGCCGCTCCTCTTCGCGCTCTTTTCCAACGCGCTCGCCTTCGAGCGCCTCGCCGGGCTCTCGGAGCAAGCCGTCCACTCGGCGGTGAAGGTAACCCAGGCGAGCCGCTCGCTGCTGGGCGTGATCGCCTCGCTGGAGCGCTCCGCGCGCCAGTACGCGGTGGCGGGCGAAGCGACGTTCCTCGACGCGTATCGGACCAATCGCGCGAGCTTCGTGAGGATCACCCACGCGCTCGACGCGATGGCGCTTTCCGACAACCAGCGCGCGGAAGTCGCGGCGATCGAGCGCCTCGAGGAGGGCATCAACCAGCTCATTACGCGCGCCGGCCCCACGCCGGAGCTCTCGCGCCGCCTGCCGCGCGAATTCGCCACGCTCGCCGAGCGCGGTCAGTCGCTGGTGACGATCGGCGACCAGGTGATCGACGAGGGCATCGAGCAGCTGCGCGCCGAGGCCGAGAAATCGCGCAACAACGTCTTCTGGCTGATGATCGCGCTGATCCCGACGGCGGTGATCCTGATCGCGTCCTTTACTTTCCTCATCTCGCGCCCGATCACGCAGGTGACCGAGAGCATTCGCGGGCTGGGCGAGGGGCAGTTCGCGCGGCCGATCCGCATTGAAGGCCCGGGCGACATGGTGCGCCTCGGCGCGCAGCTCGACTGGCTACGCGAGCGGCTGGTGACGCTCGAGGCGCAGAAGACGCGCTTCCTGCAGCACATCTCCCACGAGCTGAAGACC
>JBBRQA010000075.1:0-15444 GCA_038227085.1 Burkholderiales bacterium
CAGCGCGTTGAAATCCTTGACCAGGGGCTGCGCGGCCTTGGTGTCGAGCGCGCTGTAGATCACGACCTTGCCTTCTTTCTTGGCGGCGGCGACGGTCTGCGCGTAGTCGGCGGGGTAGCCGGGGGGAACCTGGGCCAGGGCCGCAGTCGAGAGGGCCGCCGCGAAAGCGGCGGCGACGCCAAGCGATCTTTTCATTTTGGGTGCTCTCCGAGGTGACTGGCGAATACGTTAGCACGGAGAAAACAAATCCGCGCATGGACCTCGTTCACCACCATAGGAGGCCAACCTTTCACGCCGCTTTCGCGGTCCGGGAGGAGCGCAACGGCCCTCAGTCGCCGATGGCGGGTGCGCCGGCCGGCACCCCCTTGGTGACGGGGCCCTTGCCGGAGTAGCGGTCAAGGTAGAGGTAGATCACCGGCGTGATGAAGAGCGTGATCACCTGCGAGAAGAGAAGGCCGCCCACCACGGCGAGGCCCAGGGGCTGGCGCAGCTCGGCTCCGGTGCCCAGGCCCGCGGCGATCGGCACCGCGCCCATGGCAGCGGCGAGCGTGGTCATCATGATCGGGCGGTAGCGCAGCAGGCACGCCTTGCGGATCGCGTCGTGCGGCGAGAGGCCCTCCTCACGCTGCGCGTGCAGCGCGAAGTCGATCATCATGATGGCGTTCTTCTTCACGATGCCGATCAGCATCAGGATCCCGATGGTCGCGATGATCGACAGGTCCATGCCGAAGATCCAGAGCGCGATGAGCGCGCCGACGGCGGCCGACGGCAGGCCCGCGAAGATCGTGATGGGATGGATATAGCTCTCGTAGAGCACGCCCAGCAGCACGTAGATCACGAGGAGCGCGCTCACGATGAGCCAGAGCTGCGTGGATTGCGACGACTGGAACGCCGCCGCGTCGCCCGCCCAGTTGGTGAGGATCGACTGGGGCATGGCGATCTGCTTGCGGTGCTGCTCGATCTTCTTCGACGCATCGCCCAGCGAGGCGCCGGGCGCGAGGTTGAACGACACCGTGATCGCCTGGAGCTGGCCCGCGTGGTTGATCGCGATCGGTCCCACCTTGCGCTCCACCGAGGCGAGGCTCGAGAGCGGCACCAGCGCGCCGCCGCGCCCGCGCACGAAGATCTTGGCGAAGGCGCTCTCGTCGCGGCGATCCGGCTCCGCCGCCTGCAGGATCACCTGGTACGAGTCCACCGACGTGTAGATCGTCGACACCTGGCGCTCGCCGAACGTGGAGAAGAGAGCGGTGCGGATCTCCTGGATGTTCACGCCGAGGGAGTTGGCCTTGTCGCGGTCGATGTTCAACTGCGCCTGCAGGCCCTTCAGCTGCGCGTCGCTCGTCACGTCGCGGAACACGGCGTCCTGGCGCATCTGCGCCATCAGTCGATCGGAGTTGTCCTGCAGGTCGCCCGGCGAGACGCTCTTCATCACGTACTGGAAGCGCGACTTCGACGCGCGCCCGCCGATGCGCAGGTTCTGGATCGGGTTGAAATAGACGTTGACCCCGGGAATCTTGCGCACGTCCCGCCTCAGCCCCTCGAGAGCCTTCTCGATGTTCTCCCGCTCGCCGCGCGGCTTCAGCATGATGAACATGCGCCCGGCGTTGGTCTCGTCGGCGCCCATCACGAACGATTCCACCGCGGGATTCGCGATGATCACGCGGCCCACGCGCTGCATGAGGTCGCTGATCGCGGGAAACGAGATGTCCTCCACCGCCTCGACGTTGACCGAGATCTGGCCGATGTCCTCGGTGGGAAAGAAGCCCTTGGGCATGAACCACGCGAGCACGCCGGTCGCGATCAGCGTCCCGATGGCGACCAGGAGCACCACTGGGCGATGCTCGAGGGCCCAGTCGAGCGAGCGCTCGTAACGGGCGAGCGTCCATGCGAAGCCGCTCTCGAACCACGCCGTCCAGCGCAAGGCCGAGGCGTCTTCAGCCTCCGGCTTGAGGTAGCGGCTCGCGAGCATCGGGACCAGCGTGAGCGACACCCCCGCCGATACCATGATCGCGAGCGAGACCACGATCGCGAACTCGTGGAAGAGGCCGCCGATCACGCCAGGCATGAAGAAGATCGGGATAAAGACCGCCACCAGCGACACCGAAATCGAGAAGATCGTGAAGGCCATCTCCTTCGCCCCCTTCACCGCCGCCTCGAAAGGCTGCATGCCCTCCTCCACGTGGCGCACGATGTTCTCGAGCATCACGATGGCGTCGTCCACGACCAGGCCCACGGCGAGCGTGATGCCGAGGAGCGAAACGTTGTCGAGGCTCAGGTTCAGCGCGCGCATGAGCGCGATCGTCCCGAGGAGCGAGATCGGCAGCGACAGCGCCGGGATGATGGTCGCCGAGGGGCGGCGCAGGAAGAGGAAGATCACCAGCACCACCAGCGCCGCCGTGATGCCGAGCGTGACCTTCACGTCGTGGATCGCGGCGCGGATCGAGCTCGAGCGGTCGTTGCGGATCTGGAGGTTGATGGAGGCCGGCATCTGCGCGACGAGGCCCGGGATCGCCGCGCGGATCGCGTCCACCGTCGCCACCGTGTTGGCGTCCGGCTGGCGTTGCACCTGGAGGTTGATGATCTGCTCGCCGCCGGAGGACCAGCTTCCGGTCTTCACGTTCTCGACGCTGTCCTGCACGTCGGCGACATCCTCGAGGCGCACGGTGTTGCCGCCGGGCAGCATCGCCACGATGACCTTGGCGAACTCCGCGGCGCGCGTCATCTGCCTGTTGGCCTGGATGGTGAGCGTCTGGCGCGCGCCCTCGAGCGTGCCCACCGGCGTGTTGGCATTGGACGCCTTCAGCGCGCCGGCGATGTCGTCCATGGTGAGGTTGCGCGCGGCGAGCGCGTCGGGGCGCATGCGCACGCGCACCGCGTAGCGCTTCTGCCCGCCCACCTGGATCTGCGCGATGCCCGGCAGCGTCGAGAGCGTGGGCACGATGAGGTTGTCGGCGTAGCTGTTCAGCTCCGCCATCGACATCGAGGGCGAGCTCATCGTGACGAAGAGGATCGGCGCATCCGCGGGATTGACCTTGCGGTACGCGGGCGGCGAGGTCATCTCGATCGGCAGGCTGCGCGAGGCGCGCAGGAGCGCCGCCTGCACGTCCACAGCCGCCTTGTCGATGTCGCGGTCCTGGTCGAACTCCAGCGTGACCTGCGTCCGGCCCTGGGTCGAGGACGAGCTGATCACGTTCACGTCGGAGATCGTGGCGAACTGCTTCTCGAGCGGCGTCGCCACGGAGGAAGCCATGTTGTCGGGGCTCGCTCCCGGCAGCACCGCCGTCACCTGGATGGTGGGCGTCTCGAACTTCGGCAGCGCCGCGATCGGGATGTCGCCATAAGCGAGCACGCCGGCCACGACCGCGGAGGCCGACAGGAGCACCGTCATCACCGGGCGGCGGATGAAGAGCTCGGAGAAGTTCATGAGGCCTTCTTCTTGCCCTCGCCCTTGCGCGGCTCGCCCTTGTCGCCCTCGCGCTCGGCCTCGGCGACGCTGCTGCCCGCGCGCACGTTCTGCGTGCCCTCCACGATGACGCGCGTGCCCGCGGCGACGCCCTGCACCACGGCGAACCCTTCCTCGACGTACGTGAGCGTGACCGGCGTCGAGGCGACTTTCTTGTCCTCGCCCACCGTGTAGACGAACTTGTTGGCGGGGCCGGTCTGCACCGCCTGCGTCGGCAGCACGGTGGCGCCGGCGAGCGTGCGCGGCGCGAGCTCCACGTTCACGTACATGCCCGGCCAGAGGCGCGCGCCCGGGTTCGCGAACTCCGCCTTGACGCGAATCGTGCCGGTAGTGGTATCCACGGCATTGTCGACGAAGGTCACCTTCCCCCGATACGCCTCTTCGCCCTCCCGCGTCCTCACCGCGACGTGGACGTCGCCTGCGCGAAGCGCCGATTGCAAGCCGGGCAGCTCCTTCTCCGGCAGCGTGAAGGCGACCGCGATGGGGTCGATCTGCGTCACGGTGACGAGCACCGCGCCCGGCGTGGTCGCCGCGCCGGGCTGCACGAGGCTGCCGGCGCGCACGCCGATCGTGCCGGTGCGGCCCGCGAACGGGGCGCGGATCTCCATGTAGGCGCGCGCGACCCGCGTCGATTCCAACGTCGCCGTGTCGACGGCGAGCTGGCCGGTGAGCGTGTCGACCTGGTTCTGCACGGTGTCGAGGGCGGACTGCGAGATGAACTTCTGTCGGAAGAGCTCCTGCTGGCGCTCGAGGTTGCGCTTGGCGGTGGCGAGGTCGGCGTGGTCCTTCTCGATCTGCGCCTGGGCCTTGCTCATGTTCGCTTCCTCGGCGCGCGCGTCGAGGGAGAAGAGGAGGTCGCCCTTGGCGACGTTCTGCCCCTCGCGGATGTGCACCTCGCGCACCGTGCTCGTCACCTGCGCGCGCAGGTCCACCGATTGCAGCGTGGTCGCGGTGCCGTTCGCCTTGAGCCGCACCGGCACGTCGCGCTCCTGCGCCCGCGTGGTGACGACCACGATGGGCACGTTGGCGCGGCTCGCACCCCTTGCTTCCTGCGACTTGGACGAGCCGAGCCACCACCAAGCCGCGATCGCGGCGGCAATGACCATGACGCTGGCGATCCAGGGCCAGCGCCGGCGATGGGTTCCGGATGGAGGAACGGCGTTCACGATTGTCGGGTCCAAGGCGCCATGATAGCGCCCGTCATTGGGGACGGCGACACGATCACGTAACAACCAATATCGAATTTGAATTCCACTTCGTCACGATATTTCCGTAATGTGCGATGCCGAACAGAGCGCCGGCGACTGCGGGGGGCACGATCAAGGCCTGCATCCCCTTGGAGATCCGCCATGACGACGTCGCGCGCATTGCCGGTTTTATGCACGTTGGGATTGGCCGTTTCGGTGGTCGCGTCCTGCAGCCTTGGTCGAATGCCTGAAATCGCCGTGAACCGGAACGCGCGGCATCGCGCTTTCATCTAATGACTGAATGCGTCGTTGAAGACGCCCCTGTCGAAGTGAAGTGATGAGGAGAGCAGCAATGACGTCGCCGCGTGGAGTGAAGATCTTACTTGTGTGTGGAATCGCCGGACTCATGGTTGCGGCGTGCAGCCACCATGGAATCTCGCAGGACGCGCAGCCCGACCCCGCGCAGGTTGCCGATGGAAAGCGGATCTTCCGCTTCGAGACCTTCGGCGACGAATCGAAGTGGACCGATGTCTTGCGCATGCACGAGGTCATCCGCACCGCGGTCGATCCGACGACGGCGCTCTCGGTGGGATTGAAGGTCGACGCCGAGGCGCTGCCCGCGGCCGTCGTGCAGGGCATCCAGAACGGCAGCGTGAGCCTCACGAGCCCGGACACGACGGTGGCGCTGCTCAAGCTCGACGCGGTCGTCGGCCTGAAGGGCGCCGTGGAGAACATCAACGGGAAGGACACGCTCACGCGCGTGGGGATCACCTGTGCCCTGTGCCATTCCACCGTCGACAACTCGTTCGCCCCCGGCATCGGCAAGCGCCTCGACGGCTGGGCCAACCGCGACCTGAATCCCGGCGCGATCATCGCGCTGTCGCCCGCGCTCACCGCGGCGCAGAAGGCTGTGTACAACTCGTGGGGCAAGGGCAAGTACGACCCGCGCTTCAATCTCGACGGCCTCAACGGGCCCCAGGTGATCCCGCCTGCCTACGGGCTGGAAGGCATCCACAAGATCATCTCCACCGGTGACGGTGACGACCTCGCCTACTGGAATCGCTATGTCGGCGTCACGCAGATGGGCGGCCACGGCACGTTCTCCGAGCCGCGCCTCGGCCTGGTGATCACCAACGGCACGGACGACCTCGTCAGCGCGAAGCTGCCCGCGCTGCAGGCCTACCAGCTCTCGATCCCTGCGCCGGCGCCCCCGGCAGGAAGCTTCGATCCCGCGGCGGCGGCGCGCGGTGGGATCGTCTTCAACGGGGCCGGCACCTGCGCGACTTGCCATTCCGGAAGCCAATTCACCGACGCGAACTCGCGCCTGCATCCGGTCGCCGACGTGGTGAGCGAACCCGAGCCGGCCGGTGTGCCGAGCTACGCGGCGCGCAGCGCCACGAAGCAATACCGCACCGCGCCGCTGAAGGGAATCTGGCAGCACGCTCCCTACTTCCACAACGGGAGCGCGGCCACGCTGCAGGCGGTCGTCCAGGCGTACAACACGCGCAAGTCGCTGGGATTGACGAGTGCGCAAGTGTCCGACCTGGTCGAGTACCTGAAATCACTGTGAAGCGAACTCGAGAGGAATTTTCATGGCACGACTGGTAAAGCGCACTCCCACCGGCCCCACCAAGTTCGTCATCGACGGCGAGGAGAAATCGCTCTGCAAATGCGGGCTGTCGAAGAACCAGCCGTTCTGCGACGGCTCGCACAAGCTCACCGACGGTGAAGTGCCGGGGAAGATCTACTGGTACGACGATGACGGCAAGCGCCACGAGGTGCCGGACACCTTCGCCGCGATACGAACCTTCTGACCTGCCTCGCTCCTTCGAAGTGCCATCGGATTCGCGCATAATTGGCGAATGACCACGCTGCGATTGATTCCGGCCTGCGGCACCCTCGCGTTTTCCGTCCTGTTGGGTGCGTGCGCAGTCGTATCCCCGCCCGCCCCACCGGCCCCGCCCGCGGCTGCCGCTGCGGCCGCGGCTGCGGCGCCGGTGACGCAGCCGCCCAAGGAGGTAATGCCTTCAGCCGCACCGGCGAAGGCGGGCCCACCCTCGGCGAAGGCGCCTGCGCCGGCCGCACCACCGAAGGCGCCGGTCGCGCTAGCGAAACCGCCCGCTGCTGCGTCGAAACCGCCACCCGCCATCGCGGCCGCGCCCGCCGCGCCGCCGATCGACCTCAAGTCCCTCGAGGTGAAGCTCAAGGAGTCCAAGGCGATCGGCTTGATGACCAAGCTCTCGTTGAAGAACCAGGTGGACGATCTCGTCGCGCAATTCAAGGCCTTCCACGACGGGCGGCGTCCGCCCACGTTGCCCGAATTGCGCCAGCCCTACGAGCTATTGCTGATGAAGGTGCTCTCGCTGGTCCAGGACCAGGACCCGGGCCTCGCCAAGGCGCTGCATGACTCGCGCGACTACATCTGGAGCGTGCTCTCCGATCGCGACAAGTTCCTGAAGAACGTTTGAGGTGAAGCCATGAACAAGACCGCGATCGCCGTCCTCATTTTCCTCGGCGCGTCATACACCGCAATCGCCGCCGACGACCCCAAGCAACGCCAGGATCTCACCGCGGTGATCGCGCTGCAAGGCAAGCCGTGCGGCGAGGTGGTGAGCTACGTGGCGAAAGCCGACAACGACTTCGTCGCCTCCTGCAAGGACGGCAACCGCTCTCGGGTATACGTGAAGGACGGCCGGGTCGTGGTGGAGAAGCAGTAGCGCCCAGCCGGCCTGCGGCGCGCGCCACGTGAAGAAGCCCGTTCACATTCGCGCGTCGGACCTGCGGGGCTTGGGTCGACTCGGCAGCGATGCGGCGGTGGGATTGACCGACGTTGTCGAGGCCATGCACCACACGATCGCCCGCACGCCCGGCATCCTTGGCGAGCCCCCGAAGGGTCGGCCCGTCTCGTCGTGGCGGCACTGAACCGCGCGCTCGGCGACTACCCGGTCGCGTCGGCCAATCCGCTGGCCATCGACATAGGCCTGCACGCGAGCGGCGCGCCGCTCACGATCACGCGGGACGCATCGGCCGCGGCGTTTCCGCAGCCGGGGCGCAAGTTGCTGGTCCTGGCGCATGGCTTGTGCATGAACGACCTGCAGCGGAATCGGGAAGGTCACGATCATGGCGCGGCGCTTGCGCATGATCTTGGCTACACGCCGGTCTACCCGCGCTACAACACCGGCCGACATATTTCCACCAACGGACGCGAATTTGCCGGCCTGATGGAGACGCTGCTGCGCGAATGGCCACACGCGATCGAGCAATTGGCCATCGTGGGCCACAGCATGGGAGGGCTGGTGGCGCGCAGCGCCTGCCACTAAGCGAGGCTTGACGGTCATCTCTGGCAAGCGTCTGGACCATCTTGTCTACCTGGGCACCCCTCATTTCGGCGCGCCGCTGGAACGCGCCGGCGTCCAGGCGGATCTTCTGCTCGCGATCAGCCCTTACACCGCGCCATTCGCGCGGCTGGACAAGATTCGCAGTGCGGCATCAAGGACCTGTCTCGCGGCAGACTGTGCGAAGGCGAGCCCTTGCCGCTACAGCGCGGTGTTCGGTGCCACGCGATCGCCGCGAGCAGGCAGCAGCGGCCGGGTGCCCGCGGAGCGAGGATCCGTGGCGACGGCCTGGTCCCCGTGAATAGCGCCCTGGGTCGGCACAGCGACGCGTCCCTCGACCTTGGGCTGCCCGAGACGCACCGGTGGGTGGGATACGCATTGGGTCACTTCGACCTGCTCGGCCGCGCCGAGGTATGTGAACGAATCGCTCTCTGGCTTGGGCCTACTCCGCGATGACCCCGGCGTCCCGCACGACCTTGCCCCACTTGGCCATCTGCGCCTTGATGTGCTCGGCGAACTGCTCGGGCGTGCTGCCCAGCGGTTCGACGCCCTGCGCGAGGAAGCGCTCGCGCACGTCGGGCATCGCGAGGATCTTCAGGACTTCGGCGTTCAGCTTCGCGATCACTTCGCGCGGCGTGCCCGCGGGCGCGACCAGGCCGAACCATACGGTGAGCTCATAGCCCGCCACGCCCGCTTCGGCAACCGTCGGCAGGTCCGGCGCCACGGCTGAGCGCGTCGCGCTGGTCTGCGCGAGCGCGCGAAGCCGGCCCGCCTTCACCTGCGGCAGCACGTTCGGCACGTTGTCGAACATCACCTGCACTTGCCCGCCGAGGAGATCGGTCACCGCGGGCGCGCTTCCCTTGTAAGGGATGTGCACGATGCGCACGCCGGCGAGGCTCTTGAAGAACTCCATCGAGATGTGGTTGGACGAGCCGTTGCCGGTGGAAGCGTAGCTCAGCGAATCCGGCTTGGCCTTCGCGAGCGCGATCAGGTCGGCGACGGACTTCACCGGCAGCGCCGGATTCACCACGAGCAGGTTGGGCGACTGCGCCGCGAGCGCGACCGGCGTGAAATCCTTGACCGTGTCGTAGGGCATGCTCTTGATGAGGCTCGGCGTGACCGCGAAGGGAAACGCGACGATGAGCAGCGTGTAGCCGTCGGGCGCCGCTTTCGCGACATAGTCGGAGCCGATCAGCGTGTTCGCGCCCGGCTTGTTCTCGACCACCGCGGGCTGGCCCCAGTCCTCGGTGAATTTCGCCGCAAAGGTGCGCCCCAGCGTGTCGTTGAAGCCGCCCGGGGGATAGGGCACGACGATCTTGATGGGCCTGGACGGATACGGCTGCGCGTGCGCCGTCATTGCCGCGAAGGCCATCATCGTCATTCCCGCCAAGGCCACCATCGTCATTCCCGCGGAGGCGGGAATCCAGTCCAGAACACGCCTAAACATAACCAGGCCCCTCGATGACGGGATGCGATTTCAGGAAATCCTCGTCCACCTCGACGCCGATGCCCGGCATCTCCAGCGGGCGCACCGTGCCGTCCTTGGCGATCTCGAAGGACTTGCTGCACAGCTCGTCGCGGAAGAGGTTGTTCTTCGACACGTCGGCCTCGAAGTAGCCGCCGTTGTCGAGCGCGGCGAGGAAATGGATGCTCGCCGCGAGGTTGATGCCGGTCATCGACGAGTGCGGGTGGATCTCGAGCTTGTGCGCGGAGGCCATTGCCGCGATGCGCAGGCACTCTGTGATGCCGCCGCTCTTGGAGAGGTCGGGCTGGATGATGTCCACGCTCTCCTCCTCGATCAGGCGCGAGAACTCGAAGCGCGTGAAGTGGTTCTCCCCGGCGGCGAGGGGCAGCGTGCCGAAGGTGCGCGCCGTCGCGTAGCTGCGATAGTCGTGCGCGGGGAAAGGCTCCTCGAGCCAGCGCACGCCGAGGTCTTCCAGCACCGGCATCACGCGGCGCACGTCCTCGATCGTGTAGCCGATGTTGGCGTCGGTGAGGATCTCCAGGTCGTCGCCGAACGCGTCGCGCACCGCCTCGACGCGCCGCAGGTCGTCCTTCACGTTGTCGCCCAGGCGCAGCTTGATCGCCTTGTAGCCGGCATCGACATGCACCTTCGCTTCCGCGAGGAGGTCTTTCGGATCCTGGAAGCCAAGCGAGACGCCGCCCGCATACGCCGGGATCGGCTTCTGCGCGCCGCCCAGGAGCTTGTAGAGCGGCCACCCGACGGCTTTCGCACGGATGTCCCAGAGCGCCATGTCGAGCCCGCTCATGGCGAGTGAGCATCCCGCACCCATGCCGTGGCTTGCGAGCTGCCGCGAGTAGATGCGATTCCAGACGCCGACCACGTCCGTCGCGTCCATGCCGAGGACGAGAGTGCGAAGAGTCGTGTTGATGAGCGCCGCGACGGCGCCGGGCGCGCGGCCCGCATGGGATTCCCCGTAGCCGATGATCCCGGATTCGGTCTTCACCTTCACGATCACGGCGTCGCGCTTCACGGCTCGGCCGATGCCCAGGCGCACGTTGCTGTCTTTCGGCAAGGGAAACGATGTCGGGATCGCGGTGATCTCTGCGATCTTGAGCGCGGCGTCGAATTTGGGGAAGGGAGAGGCCATGGGAAGCGTCGATGGAAATTTGGGCTGGGAATTCAACTCGATCCACACCGAGCAGTAGCCGGCGCGAAACTCATTGAAACACAATGAAAGAGTGCCGCGCCTATTCGCGCCCCTCTCTGGGGTCTTCCCTTGCCTTGTCACCAACGACGAGAAGGTTTCGAACAGATCACGAGTAAAGTGACTGAATTATTGATTTTAGTGGCAGGGGTACTTTTTTTTGAGGGAGTCCGGATGCTTGGCACGGAGTGGGGCAAGTACTTCGCAATTCCATCCCTGTTGATTATCACCGCCTGCACCGCGGCAAGGCTTGCGGAGAGTCCCCAGTCGATCGATAGCCGCAGCGAGGGTCCGCGCCGCTTCGCCCTCACGCCCCTCACCAAAATGACTCCCGAGCAGCGCGCCGTCGCCGACGCCATCATGAAAGGCCCGCGCGCCTCGGTGGGAAGCCCTGCGGCGGCAGCGGGAGCGACCAGCCTCTCGAGCCCGTTCAACGTCTGGAACCGCAAGCCCGAGCTCGCGGACCGGCTCCAGAAGGTCGGCGAGTACATCCGTTTCCGGAGCTCTCTTCCGCCGCGGTTGAACGAGTTCGCGATCCTCATCGTCGCGCGCAAGTGGAACGCGCAGTACGAGTGGTTCGCGCATCACCGCCTGGCGATGGCCGGCGGCCTCAGTCTCGCCGTCGCCGAGGATCTCGCGCAAGGCCGCATGCCCGCGAACATGAAGCCCGACGAGCAGGTCGTCTACGACTTCAGCACGGAGATGCACGAGCGGCACGGGGTGAGCGACGCCACATTCAAGCGCGCGGTCGATGCGCTGGGCGAGCAGGGAGTCGCCGATCTCATCGCGGTCAACGGCTACTACGTGCTGGTCGCGATGACGGTGAACGTCGATCGCACGCCGATCCCGAACAACGGCATGCGCCCCCTGCCCGTCCTCCAATGACGAAGCGGAGCCTTGACGAGCTCCAGCGGGCCATCGCCACGGCGGCGATCCTCGTCTAACGCATGCAGTCCATCGACCTCTCCTTTTTTTGCCGCCTCCGCGGCGCACGGGATTAGTATGCCTTTTTCCGGGAGGCATCCGATGGCGAATCGCAGGCAGTTCCTCAAGGCTTCGGCAGGGTTGTGCTTCGTCGGCTGCGGATTGACGCACCCCCACGCCGCGCACGCGCAGCCCGCCGCAAAGCGCCGCGAAGTAGCCGTCAACGGCAAGCGTGCACGCACGATCGACATCCATTCCCATTGCATGATCCCGGCGGCGCTCGCCGCCATGGGCGAGGCGACGGTCACGGCCGCGGGCCCGGTGCTCACCAGCTACCCGGGTCTCTACCTCGACGCGGCCGCGCAACGCATGAAGGCGATGGACCAGCAGGGCATCGACATGGAGGTGCTCAGCATCAATCCCATCTGGTACTCGCTCGAGCGCGACGTCGCCGCGAAGGTGATCGAGATCCAGAACGAGGCGCTCGCCGAATTCACGGCCGTGCATGCGGAGCGCTTCCTCGCGTTCGCGTCGGTGTCGCTGCAGCATCCCGATCTCGCCATCGCGCAGCTCGAGCGCGCGATCAAGCGCCAGGGGCTGCGCGGCGTGGCGGTGGGTGGGAGTGTCAGCGGCGTCGAATTCGCGAACGCGAAGTTCCATCCTTTCTGGGCGAAGTGCGAGGAGCTGGGGATCCTGGTCTTCATCCACCCGCAGCGGATTGCGCAGCTGCGCGATCGCCTGAAGGGCAACGGGCTGTTGAGCAATGCGATCGGCAACCCGCTCGACACCACCATCGCGCTCTCGCACTTGATCTTCGAGGGCACGCTCGACAAGTTCCCGGGGCTGAAGATCTGCGCGGCCCACGGCGGCGGCTACCTGGGCTCGTACGCGCCGCGCTCGGACCACGGCTGCCTCACTTTCCCGGACCAGTGCGACAAGGCGATCGTGCTGAAGAAGAAGCCTACCGAATACCTGCGGCAGATCTACGTCGACAACATCGTCTTCACGCCCGAGGCGATGCGCCACCTCGACGCGGAGATCGGCTACGACCGGATCATGCTCGGCACCGATTACCCGCTGCCTTGGGAAGACCACGCGGTGGACGTGATCCTCAACGCGCCGGGCGCAACCGACGCGCAGAAGGCGGCGATGCTGGGCGGCACCGCGGCCCAACTGCTGCGAATCGCGCCCTGACGGAAACCGGCCGCGCCCTCACCCCGCCGCGAGCGCCACTTCGTCGGCCCGGAAGCGGTAGAAATAATTGCCCCCGACGAACCCGTGCGCGTCCAGCACGTGGTGCAGGACGCCCAGCTCGAGGAGCCACTGGCCGACGGTTTCGGCCGCGCCCAGCTTCAGCCCGTACGTGCGCGCCAGCCAGTCGCACGCTTCCGCGCCGACGAAGCAACTCGCGTAGGTCTTGCCGAGATAGGTGCGGTCGCCGATCGCGAGGCCCCCGTTGCGCATCTCGGTCTCGGCACGCCGAAGGTCGACGCGCTCGAAATCCGCGCGACGCCCGCCGAAGCGGAAAAAGAGAAAACCATCCGTGAACTCCGCGTCGCGAATGACGTGATGGATGCGGCCGGTGCGCCACAGAAAGCGGCACAGGCGAGTGGCCAGCGCGCGCTCGACGCGGAAAGTCGATTCGACCCAATCGACCGCATCGGCGGCGACGAAGCATTCGCGATAGGTCTTTCCCCGGTAGGTCCGGTCGGATACCGCCACCGCCTGCTGCATGCGTTCGTAGACCTGCGCGGAGTTCAGGCCCGCGCGCTCCAGGCGATACGCGTCGGCGTGGATGTCGTTCATCACGCCAGGCCGCGGCTCGACGCCCTGTTTCACCAATGAGTCGAGGTAGGTGCGCAGCTTCGCCACATCCGGTTCGGCGCCGCCGCTGCGATCGAGCACCCGCGCGAGAATCGGGACGATCGAATCCTGCCATGCGGCGACGGTGCTGCCGGGAAGAAGGGAGGCGATGCCGGCGCCGCGCGCCCAATCCTGCTCCGGGCTCGAGATGCCGGTGCGGCCGGGAAGCGTCACGAAAATGGCCAGCCGGGGAAATCCTGGCCGCAGCCTTTCCGCGAGCGACGCGGGGGCGATCCCGTACGCCAGCATTGCCGGCGCATCGACCACGAGCGCCGCGCAGTCGGCAAGGCGTGCATCGGCGACCAACGTCTCGAGGCCATCCTTGCCCGGCGTCACGATGACCGCGTGGAGGTCCTGCGTTGCGAAAATCCCCCTCCACAGCGCTTCGTCTTCGGGAGATGCGAGGCAGAGGGCGACGAACTTATCGGAGGCACGGATCATGTCTGCTCCTACGATGCCACAGGGCCGTTGGATTCAGCTGTGACGCAGTTCACTCCACGATGTCAGAACTCCAGCTTGTCTCCCGCCGCCATCACGTTCACCTTCACGCTCGAGCTGCCCATCGCCTTCACGTACTCCTCGGGCGTGCCCTTCAGGTAGGGGTTGGTGCCGTAGTGCATCGGCATCGCATACCTGGGCTTGATCCATTCCTTCGTCGCGAACGCGGCGTCGGCCGGGCTCATCACGAAGTGCCCGCCGATCGGGATCAGCAGCAGGTCCGGCTTGTAGTGCTCGCCGATGAACTTCATGTCGCTGAACA
Source organism: Burkholderiales bacterium (assembly GCA_038227085.1). Classification (GTDB taxonomy): domain Bacteria; phylum Pseudomonadota; class Gammaproteobacteria; order Burkholderiales; family Usitatibacteraceae; genus Usitatibacter. Next base: position 14,202 of record JBBRQA010000075.1, read on the forward strand.
GGCCCGTGTCGCCCGTGTGGTAGATCTTGAAGCCGTTCTCCATCTCGATGATGTAGCCCACCGGCTCTCCGCCCACGTACACCTGGTCCTTGCCCTCGGCGTTCTTCCACACGAGCTCGGATGAATGCTCGGCGTGCGTCGCGGTGATCTTCACGCCGGTTGGTCCCCACGGCAGGATCGTGCCGCCCTTGCCCATGCGTGGCGCGAGCTCCACCGGCAGGATGCCGAGCGCCAACATGGTGGATCCCAACCCTGCGGGCCCCCACACCGGCGCGTTGTTCTTCTTGGCGAGCTCTGGGGCGTCGGCGAAATGGTCGCCGTGCGCGTGCGTCACGAGTATCAGGTCCACCTTGCCGAGCTTGTCGAGATCCTTGTACTCGGCGGGCGTCTTCGGGTTGGCCTTGAGCCACGGGTCGATCACGATCACCTTGCCGCCGGGCGTGGTGATGCGGAAGCACGATTGCCCGAGCCAGAGCAGCTCCATCTTGCCTGCGCCCTGCCCGTATGCAGCGCTTGCCACCATCGCCAGGGCGATGGCGAATGCACGAACCAGGTTCTTCATTGCTGTTCCTCCGGTGGAAATCATAATGCCATCAGTGCGAGCGGGACCACGATGCCGGCGCCGAGCGCGATCGCGAAGCCCTTGCGCCGGCGCGGATAGTTGAATGCGATGTACAGGCCGAGGAGCGTGGTGAGCATGAGCGCCGCCCCCATGAACGCGACCAGCCATTTCATCGGCTGCGCATAGAGACTCTTCTCGGCGGCCTTCGGCGTTGCGGGAGGCGGCGCGGGCCTGGCAGACGCGGCCTTCGGCGGGATCCACGCCTGCTCCTTGTGGAACTGGCCGAACCACGCGATCCAGTCGCCCTGGCTGCCGGGCGCTTGTTTATAGGACTCGTGCAGCTTGAACACCTGCAGCGTGCCGCTCAACGCGAAGAAGAGGAGCAGCGGCGCGAAGAAGACGCCGAGATAGAAGTGGGCAAGCCGGATGTTCTTCATTTCAGGAGTTTCGCACGGCGCGCCGCGGGGATTGGGCTGCGCCGCGGTCGGCGCCGGGGGCGGCGCGAAGGACGCCGTGGGGAGGTACAGGCGATGCGTGCTCGCATCCAACGCGAGGCTGCGCGCGCGCCTGCGCGTGGCGACCGTCTCCACCACCGAGTACCGCCCGGATGGATCGCTTCCGACGACCGTCACGGTGCCATCGCCGTTCGAGCTGAATGCCAAGCCCAGCCGCGGGTCGATC
>JBBRQA010000076.1:0-15360 GCA_038227085.1 Burkholderiales bacterium
ACCCGAAGGCCTTCTTCACTCACGCGGAATGGCTGGATCAGGGTTGCCCCCATTGTCCAAAATTCCCCACTGCTGCCTCCCGTAGGAGTCTGGGCCGTGTCTCAGTCCCAGTGTGGCTGATCATCCTCTCAGACCAGCTACCGATCATCGCCTTGGTAAGCCTTTACCCCACCAACTAGCTAATCGGACATCGGCCAACCCATTCGCGCGAGGCCTCTTGCGAAGTCCCCCGCTTTCCCCCTCAGGGCGTATGCGGTATAAATCCGGCTTTCGCCGGGCTATCCCCCACGAATGGACATGTTCCGATGCATTACTCACCCGTTCGCCGCTCGCAGCCAGGTTGACCCGCGCTGACGCTCGACTTGCATGTGTAAAGCATTCCGCCAGCGTTCAATCTGTGCCAGGATCAAACTCTTCAGTTCAATCCAGGTACTTCACTCACAAAGAATCACAAAGATCCAAAGTGAGTACTGCAGTATTGCTTGGTCGCCCCTGCCCAATTGCTGAACAGAAACTAAAGCACACCCAGCACCCACCTCTATCGGCTGTAAGTTGTTAAAGAGCGTGCCCACCGATGCGTTCCCCGCCGTAGTAACTGGGGAAACGAGATCGATCAGCAGAACCGTCGATTATACGCGTTTTGCCGAAGGTGAGGCAAGAACCGGTCAGAAACTTCCTGGTTATCCCGCTTTTTTCAGGGTGACCCGGGCGAACTTGCGCTTGCCCACTTGGAGGACGTAGGTGGCGCCGGGGGCGAGCTTCATCGCCTTGTCGCTCACCTTCTCGCCGTCCACCTTGACCCCCCCCTGCTCGATCATCCGCACGGCGTCCGAGGTGCTCGGGCATACGCCGGAGTGCTTCAAGACCAGGGTAATCGCCAAGCCTTCCGCGGGCGCCCCGATCTCCTGCTCCACGAGATCGTCAGGGACGCCACCGTGGCGGAAGCGCGACTCGAAATCCTCGAGCGCCGCCCTCGCGGCGGGCTGGTCGTGGAAACGAGCGACGATCTCCTGCGCGAATCCGACCTTCACGTCGCGCGGGTTGGAGCCGCGCTCGATCGCCGCCTTCCATCCTGAAATGGTGTCGAGCGAGGCGAACGACAAGAGCTCTATGTAACGCCACATGAGCTCGTCCGAAATCTTCATGAGCTTTGCGAACATCTCGTTCGGCGGGTCGTGGATGCCGACATAGTTGCCGAGCGACTTCGACATCTTCTCCGTCCCCGCAAGCCCCTCGAGGAGCGGCATGGTGATGATCACCTGCGGCTCCTGGCCGTAGTCCTTCTGCAACTCCCGCCCGACCAGCAGGTTGAATTTCTGGTCGGTTCCGCCCAGCTCCACGTCGGCCTTCATCGCGACCGAGTCGTAGCCCTGCATCAAGGGGTAGAGGAATTCGTGGATCGAGATAGGACGCTCCTCGGCGAAGCGCTTGGAGAAATCGTCGCGTTCAAGCATGCGCGCCACCGTGTACTTACCGGCGAGCTTGATCATTCCGGAGGCGCCGAGCTGCTCGCTCCAGGTCGAGTTGAACAGGACCTCGGTCCTGTCGGGATCCAGCACCTTGAAGACCTGCGCCTTGTAGGTTTCCGCGTTTGTGGAGATCTCCTCGGGAGTGAGGGGCGGCCGCGTGATGTTCCTCCCACTCGGGTCGCCGATCATGCTCGTGAAATCCCCGATCAGGAACATCACGTGATGGCCTAAGTCCTGGAATTGCCTCATTTTATTGAGGACAACTGTGTGGCCCAGGTGGAGGTCCCGGGCGGTCGGATCGAAACCCGCCTTTACCCGCAGGGGTTTCCCCTTGGTAAGCTTGCGAACCAAGTCGGCCTCGACGATGAGCTCATCCACCCCGCGCCGGATAACCTGTAAATCTTGCAACTGAGTCATTGATTTGATTCCGTTTTTGGCGGCTTGTGTAGGCGAATTCTGATATCCTGTGTGGGACGAGTCCGACACAGAACCATGACCGCGCAAAAAACCGACATTCTAGCGCAGCGCCTCGGCCTTCCTGGCCTCGCACGCCGGGCAATTTTCGGCATGCTGGTGCTTCTGGTGACCGCGCTGAGCGTCGTTACGGCGTTTGGGATCGTTCCCGGCACAGCTCCTTCCGATATAGCGCTCAACCTCGTGCGTGAGCCGCTCGACCTTCCGGAGCCGGCCGCCGCGCCTCAGCAACAGCCTGCGCGCTTCGTGTCGCAGGATCGAGTTCTTCGCGGCGATACCGTTGCGGCGCTTTTCGACCGACTCGGGGTGAGCGATCCCAGGGCGATCGATTTCCTTAAGGGCGACGCGACCGGGCGGCTCATCTTCCGCCAGCTCGTCCCGGGCCGGATGCTACAGGCCGAGACCGCGCTGGATGGGCATCTCCTTGCGCTGCGCTACTTCATGAGCCCGACGGCGTTGCTGGAGATCGTGCTCACCCCCACCGGCCTTCGCGCGAGCCAGCGCGCGCTCACCGAGCCGCCGCGCCTGGTGTACAAGACGGCGACCATTCGCTCGTCGCTGTTCGCGGCCACCGACGCCGCGGGAATTCCCGATGCGATCGCGATGCAGGTGGCGCGCGTGTTCGCCACGGATGTCGACTTCCACACCGATCTGCGCAAGGGCGACACGTTCTCGGTCGTCTACGAAATGATCTACGAGGCGGGCGAGCTGGTGGCGCCAGGACGCATCATCGCCGCGCAGTTCGTAAACGACGCGCGTACCCACAACGCGGTCCTCTTCCGCGACGACGAGGGCATCGACGGCTACTACTCGTTGGACGGCTCCAACCGCGCAAAGGCTTTCCTGCGCTCGCCCGTCGAGTTCTCGCGCATTAGCTCGGGATTCGGCGCGCGCTTCCATCCGATCTTCAACAACTGGCGAGCGCACACCGGCGTGGATTTCGCCGCCCCGAAAGGCACTCGGGTTCTCGCAACCGCCGACGGCCATGTCGTCTCCGCGGGCGTGCGCGGCGGTTATGGCAATGCGGTGGAGATTCGCCACGGCAGCGGCATCACCACCCTGTACGCGCACCTCTCCGCGTTCGCGAGCGGCATTCGCGCGGGAGCCCGCGTACGCCAGGGTGAGCCGATCGGTTTCGTGGGCGCCACCGGGTTCGCCACGGGACCTCACCTGCACTACGAGTTCAAGCTCGCCGGCATCCACCAGGATCCGCTGCGCGTCGCACTTCCCAAGGCTGAGCCGGTCCCGGCGCGCCTCAAGGCGCAGTTCCAGCAAGTCGCCAACGAAGCGCGCGCCACCATCGGCCTCGTGAGCTCCGCCTCAGCGGCTCGTTTCGAATAGCGTGGGTTCGTTTTTCGTCGGCTTGATGTCGGGCACGAGCCTCGACGGAGCCGACGCTGTCCTCGCCGATTTCTCCTCCGCCGCTCCGCGCACGCTCGCTTTCGCGACGGAGCCCTTTCCGCAACGATTGCGCGCCCAACTGCTCATGCTGTCGGAGCCGGGAGTCGATTCGCTCGAGCTTGCCGCCAAAGTGTCGATGGAGCTCGCCGACCTTTACGCGCGCGCGAGCGAATCCGTTCTCGCGCGCGCGGCAGTGGCTCGCGCGGAGGTGAGCGCGATCGGCTGCCACGGCCAAACGGTGCGCCACCGTCCCGACCTGGGGTTCACGGTCCAGCTGAACGACCCCGCGCGGCTCGCCGAGCGGATGGGCATAGACGTGGTCGCGGACTTTCGCCGCCGCGACATGGCCGCCGGAGGGCAAGGCGCGCCGCTGGTTCCCGCGTTCCACGAGGCCGTGTTTCGTGACGCGGCGCGTGCCCGCGCGGTGGTGAACATCGGCGGCATCAGCAATGTCACGTCGCTCGCGCCGGGGCGCAAGACGCTCGGGTTCGACTGCGGACCCGGCAACGTGCTGCTCGACGAATGGGCACACCGCCACCTTGGCGCCAGTTTCGACGACAACGGCCGCTGGGCCGCAAGCGGCGAAGTCGACGCGGCGCTACTGCGCCGCCTTCTCGAGGACCCCTATCTTGCCGCTCCCGCACCGAAGAGCACCGGCCGCGAGCTCTTTCGCATGGCCTGGCTGGAAGAGCGCATGCACGCCGGCGCGGCGCCCGCGGACGTGCAATCCACACTCGCGGAATTCACCGCGCGCGCCATCGTCGAAGCGATCGATCGTTTCTGCCCGGCAACCGAAGAGATCTACCTGTGCGGCGGCGGCGCGCGCAATGGCGATCTGGTTTCGCGCATCGCGCGGTTGGCCGGCCGGCGCCCGGTCACCGCGACCGATGCGCTCGGGGTCCCGGCAACGCACGTCGAAGCGCTGGCCTTCGCATGGCTCGCGATGAAGTGCGTGCGCCGCGAGGCCGTCGACCTCAGCGCAGCGACCGGGGCGCGCGGGCCGCGCATTCTCGGCGCAATCTATCCCGCGTGAAAAACAAGGGGAGCGCTCGGCTCCCCTGGGTCGTTTGCGGCGTCTCGTGCCGCCCTGTGCGACGCCTAGACGCTGAACGAAGACCCGCAGCCGCAGGTGGACGTGGCCTGGGGATTCTTGATCACGAATTGCGCGCCCTCGAGGCCCTCGGTGTAATCGATCTCCGCGCCTACCAGGTACTGGTAGCTCATCGGGTCGATGAGGAGGCTCACGCCGTTCTTGGTCATCACCGTGTCGTCCTCGTTGGTGACTTCGTCGAACGTGAAACCGTACTGAAGGCCCGAGCAGCCGCCGCCGGTGACGAACACGCGCAGCTTGAGTTCGTTGTTGCCTTCCTCTTCGATGAGGGCCTTCACCTTGCTGGCCGCGCTGTCGGTGAAGAGGAGCGGGTCGGGCATCGCGGTGCTGGTGGACATGTCGTTCATCTGCTTCTCCGGTAAAAATCGCGGCTCAGTCGGAGGAGCCCGATGCGGGCTTCAGCTCGACGACCTTGTCGCTTTTCTGCGGGCTTTCGTACATCAGCTGGCCCATCACGATCGCGCCCACGTGAATCTCGATCGACTTGTACGAGACATTTCCTGTGACCCGGGCCTTCGGGAGGAGTTCGACGTACTCCGCCCCGCGCACGGGACCCGCGACGGTGCCATTGATGACCACATGGGCTACATCGATGTCGCCCTCGACTTTTGCAAGCTCCGAGATGACCAAAGTGCCGGGTTTATTTCCGCTGGCCTTCACGTTGCCCTTGACGTGCCCGTCGATGCGCAGCCCCCCGGTGAAGGCGATGTCGCCCTCGATCAGGGTGCCGGTGCCGATAAGGCTGTCGATCGGGCTGGGTTTGTTGGACTTTCCGAACATGGAACCTCCCCTACGGCTGGCTTATGGTTCGGGATAGTTTAACCTGTCCCCCCGGTAGCGCCAAAACCCGTACATCGGCGCTTTTCAGCGTGCTCCCGTCGGGTATCGCGAAGCGTCCCTCGACCTTCTGGTAGAAACGGAACTCGAAGCTGCCCGCCGTCTCGCCGGCAGAGGGGTCCGGAAACGTGAGCGTATTGATCGCCCCGTCCTTGGCCACCCGCGCCACGATCTGCACCCTGCCCTTGAAGTCCTGCTTGCGCTGGCCCCCTTGGGTGAGCAGCATGCGGTAGCGAAACTCGCTGGCCTTGCCGTCGCGCTCGATCTTGAGGTTCGACAGGCCCAACCCCTCCGGCGTGGTGCCCGAGGACATGATGTTGCGGAGGAACCCGAGGTCCTCCTTCAAGGCGGCGTTCTCGTCCTGGAGCTGCGCCACCGAACGCGCCAGCTCCCCCTGCGCGGCCCTCTCGATCTGCAGCTGACGATCACGTTCCGAAGCGGTGCTGCGCGCGGCCTCGAGGGCGTGCTTCATCACGCGATTCTCGTCGGTGAGCGTGGAGATCTGCTGCTTCACCTCCTCGAGATTGAAGCCGGTGATGCGGTAGCTGTTCTGCACCAGCCACCAAACGACCGCGCCCACGGCCGCCATCATCAGGATGTTGACGGTCCAGCGCCAGTACCACGCGTGCTGCGAGCGGATCGACATCCGCCCCGAGCCGATGCCGAAACTGCTGCGCAACCTGCGGCCGAGGCCTCGCATCAGGGAACCACGGCGATCTGGTCGAGACCGCTCGTTTCGGCGAATCCGAACATGAGGTTCATGTTCTGCACCGCCTGACCGGCGGCGCCCTTCACCAGGTTGTCCTCGACCGCGACCACTACGAGGGTGTCGGCGCCGAACGGGCGATGCACCGCGATCCTGCATTGGTTGGTGCCGCGCACCCAGCGCGTCTCGGGGTGGGTGCCCGGCGGCAGCACGTCGACGAAAGGCTCCTGCGCATAGCGCTTCTCGAAAAGCGCCTGGAAGTCGGCCTCCGACGTGATTCGCGCATACACCGTGGCGAGGATGCCGCGCACCATGGGCACGAGGTGCGGAACGAAGGTGAGGCCGATACGCCGCCCCGAGGCGCTCTCCAGGCCCATCAGGCTTTCGAGGATCTCCGGGTGGTGGCGATGGCCCTTCACCGCGTAGGCCTTGAAGTTGTCGGTGGCTTCCGAAAACAGGATGTCCAGCTCGGCCTTGCGCCCCGCGCCGCTCACTCCCGATTTCGCGTCTGCGATGAAGTGGTCGTGATCGACATGGCTGCTTTCGACGAGCGGCAGCATCGCGAGCTGCACCGCCGTCGCGTAGCAGCCGGGATTCGCCACCAGGCGCGCCTTGCGAATGCGCTCGCGGTTCACCTCGGGCAGCCCATAGACCGCCTCAGCGAAGAGCTCCGGCGAAGCGTGCGAGACCTTGTACCACTTCTCCCACGTGGTGCGATCCTTGAGCCGGAAGTCCGCGGAGAAATCGACGATGCGCGCGCCGGAGTCGAGGAGCGCGCGCGCCTGGCTCATCGCCACCCCGTTGGGCGTGGCGAAGAACACGCAGTCGCATCCCTTGAGGGGCGCCGCGGCCGGATCGGTGAACGCGAGGTCGTAGCGCCCGCGCAGCGAAGGAAAGTAGTCCGCCACCTTCACTCCCGCCTCACTGCGCGAGGTGATCGCGACCACCTCGACCTCGGGATGACCGGCGAGCAGGCGCAGCAGCTCCACGCCCGTATACCCGGTTCCCCCGACCACGCCAACCTTGATCATTCAATGGCCTCCAATAACGACAAAGCCGCTCCGAGGCGGCTTTGTTCGTGCACAGCGATACCGAACAGCGTGCTCCCGCCTTAACGCTTGGAGAACTGCTTGCGGCGTCGCGCCTTGTGAAGGCCCACCTTCTTGCGCTCGACCTCGCGCGCGTCGCGCGTGACGAGGCCCGCCTTCGACAGCGCGGGTTTCAGCGTGGGATCGTATTCGATCAGGGCGCGGGTGATGCCGTGGCGCACCGCGCCCGCCTGCCCCGACTCGCCGCCCCCGGCCACGTTCACCATGATGTCGAACGTCTGCACGTGGTTGGTGAGCTCGAGCGGCTGGCGCACGATCATGCGGCCGGTCTCGCGCGAGAAGAAGATGTCGACGGGCTTGTCGTTCACGACGATGGCGCCCTTGCCCGGCTTCATGAAGACACGCGCCACCGCGCTCTTGCGCCGGCCCGTTCCGTAATTGTATTTGCCGATCATGGTCGCTCCTTAGATCTCGAGGTTCTTGGGCTGCTGCGCCGTGTGGGGATGCTCCGGGCCCGCATAGATCTTGAGCTTCTTGATCATCGCGTAGCCGAGGCGGCCCTTGGGCAACATGCCCTTCACCGCGAGCTTGAGCACGCGATCCGGATGGCGCGCCTGGAGCTTGGTGAAATTCGTCTCGTAGATTCCACCCGGGTAGGTCGAGTGGCGGTAGTACTTCTTGTCCGTCGCCTTGGCGCCCGTCACGCGGATCTTCTCCACGTTGACGATCACGATGTAGTCGCCGGTATCGACGTGAGGGGTGAATTCGGGCTTGTGCTTGCCGCGCAGGCGCCGCGAGACTTCCGCCGCGAGGCGACCCAGGATCTTGTCCGTGGCGTCCACGACGAACCAATCGCGCCGAACCTCGTCCGGCTTCGCCGAGAAGGTCTTCATTGCTTTCCTTTCATGCCTGGCCCTGGGTGAATCCGAGGTGTGCGCCCCGGAGATACTTTGACCGGCTTGTTTTGAGTGACTACGTACGGGATATATACAGCAACTGCGATCTGAAATTATAGGTAAATCATCACTTTGTGTCAAACTCGCTGCCAACCATGGCCACTAGCCGCTTCGAGCAATACGCCAGGATCGCCGCCATCGCCCTGCTGGTGATCGGCTGCTTCCTGGTCCTGCAACCCTTCCTGGGAGCGATCCTGTTCGCCGGGATCCTGTGCTTCTCGACTTGGCCGGTCTTCCTCAGGTTGCGCGATCGCCTCGGCGGGCGTTCCTGGCTGGCCGCGCTGGTGGTCGTCGCCATCCTCATTGTCGCGCTGGCGGTTCCGGTCGCCCTGACGGCGCAGAGCATCGTCGTGCACGGCGGGCAAATGGTCGAGCTCTTCCGCGGCTTCCTCGACCAGAAGTCGAGCTATTCGCTGCCCGCGTTCATCCGCGACATCCCCGGCCTCGGTCCCTGGCTCGACGCCTATGTGCGCACCCTCACGCAGAGCAGCGCCGAGCTGATCGAGTTCGCCAAGCGCTTCACCGAGCCTGCGAAGGCGTTCCTCCTCGGGCTGGGCAGGGCCGCCGGCCAAGGCCTGGTGCAACTGTTGATCGCGATCTTTGTCGCCTTTTTCTTCTATCGCGACGGGGAGCGCATACGCCGCCTCCTGGTCGAGGGGATGGTGCGCATCGCCGGCCCCGAGCACGGCGCGGCGCTCATCGCTACCGGCCAGAACGCGGTGAAGGGCGTGATCTACGGCCTGATCGGGACCGCGTTCGCGCAAGCGATCGTGGCGCTGGTCGGTTTCCTCATCGCCGGGATCCCCGGCGCGTTTCTCCTCGCCGCGCTCACGTTCGTCCTGTCGCTGGTACCGATGGGCCCGGTGCTTATCTGGGGCGGGGCAGCCGCGTGGCTCTATTTCAACGATCAAACGGGCCTGGCGATCTTCATGGTGATCTACGGCATCGCCGTGATCAGCTCGGTCGACAACTTCGTAAAGCCCATCCTGATGAGCCGCGCGGGCAACCTGTCGATGCTCGTCGTCGTCCTCGGCGTCTTCGGCGGCGCGATCGCCTTCGGCTTCATAGGCCTCTTCGTCGGGCCCGCCCTCCTCGCGTTGGGCTGGAACCTGATGAAGACGTGGCTCGAGCTTCCTCCGGGCGAAGTCAAACCGGAACCTCCGCCGCTTCCATGAAGGCGCGCATCAAGCTGGTCGAAGGCATCACCTTCGTCGCCGAGAGCGGCAGCGGCCACGGCGTCGTCGTCGACGCAGCGACAGACATCGGCGGCAAGAACCTGGGGGCGCGCCCGATGGAGCTCGTGCTGATGGGCACAGGGGCGTGCAGCGCGATCGACGTGGTGCACATCCTGCGAAAGGCGCGCCAGCCGATCACCGATTGCGTGGTGGAGGTCGAGGCGCAACGCGCGGACCAGGATCCGAAGGTCTTCACCAGCATTCATCTTCACTACATCGTGACCGGCAGGGGGCTCGCGCACTCCCAGGTCGAGCGGGCGATCAAGCTGTCCAAGGAAAAGTATTGCTCGGCGACGATCATGCTCGCCGCGAGCGCAGCGATCACCTTCGACTACGAGGTCCGCGAGGCCTGAGTCTTTACACCCAGTAAGCGGTGCGCGTCATGACCCTCGAGGCGGCACGCATCGCCAGCTTCACGGCCTCGGGAAGCTCGCGCGCCCCCAGGTCGCGTCCAGACTGGGCGTGGCGCGCTTCGTCCTCGCGCATCTGCGCGACGATCCCGCGGCTGCACGCATCTTCGCGCGGCAGGCGCTCGAGATGACCTTCAAGATGGCGCTCGACTTGCGCCTCGGTCTCGGCGAGGAAGCCGAGGCTCCAGCGATCGCCGGCGAGCCCCGATGCGATTCCCATTGCGAACGAGCCCGCGTACCACACGGGATCGAGGAGGCTCGGCCGCGAGCCGAGGTCCTTCAGCCGGTCGCGGCACCAGGAAAGGTGATCGCGCTCCTCGGCTGCGGCGGACTGCAACACGCCTCGCACGGCCGGATCGCGCGCCACCAGCGATTGCCCGCTGTAGAGGGCCTGCGCGCACACCTCGCCGGTGTGGTTCACGCGCATCAGGCCCGCGGAAAGCGTTCGCTCCTGCGCGGAGACCGGCACGTCGCGGTTGGCGCACGGCGGTGCCCGCGCGGCCGTCGTCGCTCCCGAAAGAGCGCGCAGCGCTTCGTCCGCGGCCATCAGCAAATGGTCGAGGAGGCCTGCGCAGGCGCGAAACGGGGATGGGCTCATGGAAAGAAAAAGGGCGCGGCTTGCGGCCGCGCCCTCGTCCGACAGCTTTCGGTCTAAAACGATCAGAAAATGTGACGCAGGCCCAGCGAGATGCCCTTCGGATCCTGACCCTTGACGATCGCGATGTCTTGGGAGCCGTAGCCGCAGCCCGCTTCTTCGTTGTTCTCGATCTTCGTGTACTGCGCAAGGAAGAACGTGCGGCGGGAGAAGTTGTACTGCCACCCGAGCGAGTTCACGTCGCACTTGGGTTGAGCAAGCGCGCTGCCGGAGAGCTGGCCGTCCTTGGACTGCTGGTATTGATAGATGAGCTGGTTGTTGCCCAGCGTCCACACCACGTTGCCCATCCATGCTTTCTGCCTGCCGTACCCGGTGCGCCTGAACTGTTCGTACAACGCGCCGATCTTGATCGGGCCGAAGGTGAAGTTGCCCATCAACGCGTCGCCGGTCTGCTTCTTCAGCAGCGCGGCACCGATGTACGGGTTGTCCTTCATTTCGTCGCTCGCGATCGCCAGGAACAGCGGGCCGGCAGTGTACGAGATGCTGCCCGACCAACGCTGCGGGTTCGCAGTCGCCGTGCGGCCTTCGTTCACCGAGTAGCTCGCGCGCACGGCAAAGCCGGCCCACGACGGTGACCAGTACTGGACCACGTTCTGGTCACGACGGTCGAACTGGTTGCCGGCGGAGGCGCCGACGAGCCCACGACCCTGCATCGCTGCGGAGAGGCCGCCCAGCGTTACATCGCCGAACGGATCGATGTTGCCGGTGACGACTTTGAACGGAGTGTCCCAACGGCCGAGCAGCATGCTGCCCCAGCCGCCCTGAAGACCCACGCCGCTATTGCGCCCAGCGAATGCCGTGTTGTTTTCGTCGGGTTTGAACGCGGTTTCGAGCTGGAAGAATGCCTTGAGGCCGCCACCCAGATCTTCCGTGCCGCGCACGCCAAGCAGCGACGCCTGGTCGCTCACGCGATTACGCCGGATAACCTCGGGCGTCCCCGACGCCCCACCCGTAGCCTCGACCACCTCGAACGTCGCATGGACGCGACCGTACAGAGTGACCGGGTTCGCAGTCTGTGCCATGGCGGCCGGCGCAACGCAAGCGCCAGCGACTGCCAGAGCGATCAGCTTTTTGTTCATCAGAATCTCCTTTGTTGAAGTGAGGCCTTGAGTGCTTATGCGATTTCTTTGGGAACCTCGTGGGGATTTTGTCGCCCCGATTCTAGGAACTTCCCCGAATTCTTTTTGAGAAGCCACCCGCATGATGCCAAAGCAACAGCCATCACTCAAGCTGTTTTTCACCTTTCATGCAACAAATGACGCCCCTTGTTGTTGCTTCACAACAGCTCTTTTGACCCCCCAAAAAACACCCGGGCCAGCTCTTTTCCGGGATCCGCGGCGGACATGAAGGCGCTACCTACTAAGTAAGCGCTAACTTTCGCCTCTTGTAGGCGGCGCACATCCTCGGGGGTCGAGATACCGCTCTCCGTGACCAGGATCCGGCCGGCTGGCACCCGGTCGACGAGGTCCAGGGTGGTCTCCAAGCGGGTCTCGAAATTGCGGAGGTCCCGGTTATTGATCCCGATGAGGGCCGTCCGCAGCAAAAGCGCCCGATCGAGCTGGGACGCGTCGTGGGACTCCATGAGCACGTCGAGCCCGATCTGCCTGGCGAGCGTTTCGAGGGCGAGGAGCTCAGCGTCGGGCACCGCGTCGATGATGAGGAGGATGCAATCCGCGCCCCACGCGCGCGCCTCGTGCACCTGGTAGGGGTCGATGATGAAGTCCTTGCGGATCACCGGAAGGGCGCACGCGGCGCTCGCGGCCTCGAGATCATCGCGCGAGCCGCCGAAGAACTCGCGGTCGGTGAGGACCGAGAGGCAAGCGGCGCCATTCGCTTCGTAGGATGCGGCGATGCGGGCGGGATCGAAATCGGCGCGGATGAGCCCCCTGCTCGGACTCGCGCGCTTGATCTCCGCGATCACCGCGGGCAATCCCGCCGCCATCTTGGCGCGCAGGGCGCGCTCGAACCCACGCGGGGGCGGCGCGTGCAGCGCACGCTGCCGGAGCTCCCCTTCGGGCATGCGCCTCTTCGACTCCTCGACCTCACGACGCTTCGCCGCGAGGATGCGATCCAGCACGTCAGGCACGTCAGCTCGCCTTGGCGACCGACTGCGTGAAGCGCACGAGCTGGTCGAGCTTGGCGCGCGCCGCACCGGATTGGAGCGCCTCGCGCGCGAGCGCGACCCCGTCCCAGAGGCTCGGCGCGACGCCGCTCACGTAGAGCGCCGCGGCAGCATTCAGCATCACGATGTCGCGCGAAGGTCCCGCTTCGTTGGCAAGCACCGCCTCGACGCGCGCCTTCGATTCCGCCGCGTCCTTCACCTGGATCGACTCGATCGGCGCCACGTCGAGGCCGAACTGCTTGGGCTCGATGGTGTACTCGGTGATGAAATCGTGCTTGAGCTCCGCGACCGATGTCGGACCGGTGATGGTGATCTCATCCAGTCCCTCGTGGCCATGCACCGTGAGCACGTGGCGGCTGCCGAGCATTTTCAGCACGCGCGCCTGGATGCCCACGAGGTCCGGATGGAAAACACCCATCACCTGGTTGGGCGCGCCGGCGGGGTTGGTGAGGGGGCCGAGGATGTTGAGGATGGTGCGCATGCCGAGATCCTTGCGCACCGGGGCGGCGTGCTTCATCGCCGGATGGTGCGCGGGCGCGAACATGAACCCGACGCCGACCTCGCGAATCGATTGCGCCACTTGCTGCGGCGTGAGCACGAGGTTCACGCCGAGTCCTTCCAGCACGTCAGCGCTGCCCGACTGCGACGAGACCGAACGCCCGCCATGCTTGGCAACACGCGCGCCGCCCGCAGCGGCAACGAACGCCGCGGCCGTCGAGACGTTGAAGGTGTGCGCCTTGTCGCCGCCGGTGCCGCAGGTGTCGACCAGGTGCTCGAGGCCCGCGGCGTCAACCTTCGTCGAAAACTCGCGCATCACCGACGCCGCGGCCGCGATCTCCGACACCGACTCGGTCTTCACGTGCAACCCCATGAGAATCGCGGCGAGCTGCACCGGCGGCACCTTGCCCTCCATCACTTGGCGCATGAGGTCGACCATCTCGTCATAGAAGATCTCGCGCTTGTCGCAGAGGCGGTTGATCGCCTCGAGGGGAGTGAACATGTGCTTCATCCTTTGTCTTCGAGAAAATTGCGCAGCAGCGCGTGGCCGTGCTGCGTGAGGATCGACTCGGGGTGGAACTGCACGCCTTCGACCCGAAGAGCGCGGTGGCGCACGCCCATGATCTCGCCGTCGTCGGTCCACGCCGTCACCTCGAGCTCCGCGGGGCAGCTCGCGCGCTCGATCGCGAGCGAATGGTAGCGGGTAGCCTGGTACGGCGTCGGCAATCCGCGGAATATTCCCTTGCCGAGATGGTGGATCTGCGAGACCTTGCCGTGCATCAGCGTCTTCGCGTGGACCACCTTGCCGCCGAACGCCTGGCCGATGGCCTGGTGCCCGAGGCAGACCCCCAGGATCGGCACGCGCCCCGCGAAGCGGCCGATGAGATCGAGGGAAACGCCGGCCTCGTTCGGCGTGCACGGGCCCGGCGACAGCACGATGCGCTGCGGGGCGAGGCGCTCGATCTCGTCGACGTCCATCTCATCGTTGCGCACGACCTTCACGTCCTCGCCGAGCTCGCCCAGGTATTGCACGAGGTTGTAGGTGAACGAATCGTAGTTATCGATCATCAGGAGCATCTGGTGACTCCCTCAACGGGCAGCGCGGGCGCGCTCTCGGACACCAAGTCGCCCAAGGCGTCCTCACACGAAGCGATAAAGGCGAGGTTTTCGAACGCCGCAGGCTTCGTCGCGACGACGCGAAGCGCGGCGGCGGCGGCACGCAATGCGCGCGAATCGTCCATGACCGGCTGCTAGTCGAGCGCGGCGTCGAGGCCGGCGTGCACTTGCTCGGCCGCGGCCAGCACCGCGCGCGCTTTGTTGTTCGTCTCCAGCCATTCCATCTCCGCGACGGAATCGGCGACGATCCCCGCGGCAGCCTGCACGTAGAGCTGCCCGGCCTTCACCACGCCGGTGCGGATCGCGATCGCCAGATCCATGTTGCCGTTGAACCCGAGATAGCCCGCGGCGCCAGCGTACACACCGCGCTTCTCGGGCTCGAGCTCGTCGATGATCTCCATCGCGCGAACCTTGGGGGCCCCGGTCACCGTCCCCGCGGGAAAGGTCGCGCGCAGGAGCTCCATGGGCGTGAGTTCCGCGGGCACGTCGCCCTCGACGTTCGACACCATGTGCATCACGTGCGAGTAGCGCTCCACCACCATGGTCTCCGTCACTTTCACCGAACCGATCTTCGCGATGCGGCCCACGTCGTTGCGGCCCAGGTCGATCAGCATCAGGTGTTCGGCGCGCTCCTTGGGATCGGCCACCAGCTCGCGCTCCATCTCGAGGTCCTTCTCGGGAGTCGAGCCGCGCTTCCTCGTGCCCGCGATCGGGCGCAGCGTCACCTTGTCGCCCTCGCGCCGCACCAGGATCTCGGGCGAGGCGCCCACCAGCTGGCAGTCGCCGAAGTCGAAATAGAACATGTAGGGCGACGGATTGATCGAGCGCAGCGACCGGTACAGGTTCACCGGCGAATAGGGGAAGGGCTGCGCGATGCGCTGCGAGATCTGCACCTGCATCATGTCGCCGTCAGTGATGTATTGCTTGCAGCGGGCGACCGCGTCGTGGAAGGCACTCTCGCCGATGTTTGAGCGCGGCGCGGCGAGCGAGTCCACGCGCATGTGCGGCGGCAGCGCCGCAGGCTTGCGCAAGGCCACCCTCAGCTCGGCGAGGCGCGCGCTGGCGCGCGCGAATGCGCCTGGCTGCGCCGGGTCCGCGTAGACGATCAGGTGGAGCTTGCCGGACAGGTTGTCCACCACGGCGAGCTCCTCGGTCAGGAGAAGGCGGATTTCCGGCAGGCCGAGCGGATCGGGCTTGGGCGCGCGCGCGAGGCGCCCCTCGATGTAGCGCACGGTGTCGTAGCCGAAATAGCCGGCGAGCCCGCCGCCGAAGCGCAACGCTCCACGCGGCGGCGCCGCGCGAAACGACGCGAGGTATGAGT
>JBBRQA010000077.1:0-15273 GCA_038227085.1 Burkholderiales bacterium
GATGGCCGCCCCGCGACGCGCGGCGCGCGCCGCGGACAGCCACACCCGGGTATCACTCCCCCATCCACGCAAAGCCGCGCAGCCCGCGCTCGCCGCGAGCGGCGAGGAAGACTGGAAGGAGTTCTAGGCGATGGCGATCGGCACGACACGCGAAGCGACCCGGGAGGTACTGGTGTTCGTGCTCGGGCAGGAGGAGTACGGCGTCGACATCCTCAAGGTCCAGGAGATCCGCGGCTACGAAAAGGTGACTCCGCTGCCCGCGGCACCCGCCTACCTGAAGGGCGTGGTGAACTTGCGCGGCGTCATCGTCCCGGTGATCGACCTGCGCGTGAAGTTCGGCATGGCCAACCCCGCCTACGACGCCTCGACCGTGATGGTGATCCTGCGCATCGCCGCGCGCGTGATCGGCATCGTCGTGGACGGCGTCTCCGACGTGATGCGCCTCGCCCCGTCGGACGTGAAGCCGCCTCCGGAGCTGGGCACGCTGGTCGATTCGTCCTACCTCGCTGGTCTCGCGACCCGCGACGAGCGCATGATCCTGCTGGTCGACATCGAGAAGTTCCTGTCGGGCGGCGAGCTGAAGCTACTCGCGCAGGTCGCCGAGACGGGCGCGATCTAATGCCATGAAACGCTACCTGCTGTTCGCCTGGCGCCATCCCTACCTGCTGTCGGCGCTCGTGGTGGTGCTCTTCCTGCCGTGGGCGTGGATGTCGTTCCTCGTGCCCCCGTGGGCGCTCATGATCTCGCTGTCGCTGGTGCCGCTGGCTGCGCTGGTGGCGCTCGCCCTGGTGGTCAAGGACGTGAACGCGGAGGAGGAGAGCATTGGCTCCGGGGGCGAAGAGCCCTTCCTCAAGTGGCGCAAGCGCACGCGCCTCTTCCAGCAGGTGGTGGTCGGCCTGGACACGATGCTCGAGCGATGGGATGTCGCCTCGCTGCAGAACCAGAAGAAGCTCGAGATCGTCACCGACTCGGTAGAGGAGGTGATCAAGCTCACCGAGAACGCCGTGAACGAGATCAGCAAGAACTTCCGCGTCGTGGTGGCCAAGGCCAACGAGCAGACCGAGGCGGCGATGTCGCTCCTGCAGGGCGACGGCCGCAAGACCGGCATCCTGTCCTTCGCCGACTTCATCAAGGCCTACGACACGCAGCTCGTGAACGTGACCTCGCACATGACGGGCTTCTCGCAGGCCGCCGACGAAATGGCCAACCACCAGAAGCGGGTGAGCGAGCACGCCAAGGTGATGGAAGACACCATCGACGGGCTGCGCAACATGGCATCGCAGATCTCGCGCATCGCCCTCGACAGCTCGGTGGCGATGACTTCCCAGACGCTGAATCCGCGCGACTTCGTGGAGATGACCGACCGGATCCGCGGCATCAGCGCCGAGGCCCACGAGCTCACGCGCAAGACGCGGCAGGGACTGGACGCCATCGGCGACGAGGTGCGCCAGGGCAACAAGCGCACGACGCAGGTCGCGGAGGCGGCGCGCCGCGCCGTGGAGGTCGCGCGCGGCGAGATCGACAAGCTGAATTCCGCCACCATCGACCAGACGCGCCAGACCGAGATCACCCTGCAGCGCATCAACGACCTCTCGGTGGAGATCCAGAAGGACATCAACCACATCATCGTCGCGATGCAGTTCCAGGACATCACGCGCCAGAAGCTCGAGCGGCTCCACAAGCCCACGCTCGGCGCCGCGGCCGAATCCCTTTCGCTTCTCTCGCACGAGACGAAGGCGCTCCTCGCGCGCGATCTCTACCGCGCGGTGCGCGCCTATTCGGAGAGCGCGATGAAGCCCAAGATCGGCGCGCGCGAGGCGACCGAGGCTGACTCCGCGGACTTCGATATCGCCGAGGCCCCGGATCCGGACAAGGGCAACAAGAAAGTGGAGCTCTTCTGATGAGATGGATGCTCGCACCGATGATGAAGCTGGTCATCCGGCTGAAGAACAACGTGAAGCTGCCGATGATCGCGATCCTGTACACGGTCCCGCTGGCGATCGCGCTCATGGCGCCGCCGGCTTCATGGCAGTCGGCAGCGGCGATCGCGATCGTCGTGACCTACGTCTTCGCCTGGTACGTGGGCTGCGCCCATTACTACAGCGCCGACGAGTCCTGGAAGATCCTGAGGAGCGCGGCGGCGTTGCTGAACGAGCGCGACCTGCGCTCCGGCGGCGAGCTCATGTCGCGCGAGGAGGCCAAGCGCCGCCTCGGCGCCGGCCAGTTCTCGTCGCTCTTCGAGACGCTATCAAACGCCCACGCCAGCCTGCGCGAGCTGGTCGCGCAGGCGCGCACCAGCGCGCAGGCCGCGCGCACCGCCGCCGACGCGCTCGCCAGCGGCAACGTGAGCCTGTCGCAGCGCACCGAGGACCAGGCGTCCACTCTCGAGGAGACCGCGGCGGCGATGGAAGAGCTCTCCGCCACCGTGAAG
The DNA here is from genome assembly GCA_038227085.1 of Burkholderiales bacterium. Classification (GTDB taxonomy): domain Bacteria; phylum Pseudomonadota; class Gammaproteobacteria; order Burkholderiales; family Usitatibacteraceae; genus Usitatibacter. Next base: position 2,432 of record JBBRQA010000077.1, read on the forward strand.
CAGAACGCCGACAGCTGCAAGACCGCCAGTGGCGCCGCGGGCGAGGCGACCGTGGTGGCGCGCAAGGGAGCGCAGCTCGCCCGCGACGTGGTCGCGAACATGGGGCTCATCGCCTCCAGCTCGAAGCGCATCTCCGACATCATCGGGGTGATCGAGAGCATCTCCTTCCAGACCAACATCCTCGCGCTGAACGCCGCGGTAGAGGCGGCGCGCGCCGGCGAGCAGGGGCGCGGCTTCGCGGTGGTGGCCGAAGAGGTGCGCAACCTCGCGCGGCGCAGCGCCGAGGCCGCCCGCGAGATCAAGGAGCTCATCAGTCACTCGACCGAGAACGTGGACCAGGGCAGGGCGCTGGTGGACGCCGCGGGGCGCGTGATCGATGCGGTCACCGCGCACGTGGAGGAGGTCAACGAATTGATCGGAGTGATCGCGATCGCCTCCCGCGAGCAGGCAGGCGGCGTCGAGGGCATCAACCGGGCGCTCTCCCAGCTGCAGGGAGTGACCCAGCACAATGCGAGCGTGGTGCAGGACGCAGCCTTCTCGGCCGTGCAGCTAAAGGAGGAGTCGGCCAAGCTCTTCGACCTGGTCGGGCAGTTTCGCGTGGACGGCGTCGAGGCGCCCGCCGCCCCACGCCGGCGCGAGGCCGGCACCCCGATGGGACGGTCCCGCCCCACGGCGCTCTTGTCGCGGTAGACTGCCACTACCATGAGGCGAAAACTCCATGTCGCTCGTCTCGCCCGCCGCCCAGGCTGATACCGGGCAATCCAGGCCGAGAGCCCTCTCGGCGATCAACGATTTCGTCGTCAAGTTCGCCAACGTGAACGGCTCCGGCTCCGCGTCGGCGAATGCGCTCTTCGCGAAGGCGATCCTGCGCATGGGCGTGCCGGTGAGCCCGCGCAACATCTTCCCCTCGAACATCCAGGGCCTGCCCACGTGGTACGAAGTGCGCGTCTCCGAGGCCGGCTGGCTCGGGCGGCGCGGCGGCGGCGTGGAGCTGATGGTGGCGATGAACCCGCAGACGTGGCAGAAGGACGTGGAGGAGATCGCGCCCGGCGGATACCTCTTCTACGACTCCACCAAGCCGCTGCCGGCGTCGATGTTCCGCGACGACGTGAACGTGATCGGCATGCCGCTGCAGGAGCTCTGCAACACGACCTACACCGACCCTCGGCAGCGCCAGCTCTTCAAGAACATCATCTACGTGGGTGCGCTTGCCGCGCTCCTCGACGTCGACCTCGCCGAGCTGGAGAAGCTGATCGGTGAGCAGTACCAGGGCAAGGAGAAGCTCCTCGAGCCCAACGTGAAGGCGCTGCACATGGGCCGCGACTACGCGCGCTCCTACCTGCCGGTCATCGGCCTTAAGGTAAAGCGCTCCGACCGCGTCGGCAACCGTATCTTCCTCGAGGGCAACAACGCCGCCGCGCTGGGCTGCGTGTACGGAGGCGCCACCGTCGCGGCGTGGTACCCGATCACGCCGTCCTCCTCGATGGCCGAGGCGTTCGCCAGGCACTGCCGCAAATTCCGCACCGATCCCGACACCGGCAAGGCGCGCTACGCCGTGGTCCAGGCGGAAGACGAGCTCGCCTCGATCGGCATGGTGATCGGCGCGGCGTGGAACGGCGCGCGCGCGTTCACCTGCACTTCCGGCCCCGGAATCTCGCTGATGCAGGAATTCATCGGGCTCGCCTATTTCGCGGAGATCCCGGCGGTCATCTTCGACGTGCAGCGCGCCGGACCCTCGACGGGCATGCCGACGCGCACGCAGCAGTCCGACGTCCTGTCGTGCGCCTATGCGTCGCACGGCGACACCAAGCACGTGCTCCTCTTTCCCGAGGACCCGCGCGAGGGCTTCGAGATGGCGGCGCAGTCGTTCGACCTGGCCGACCGCCTGCAGACGCCGGTCTTCGTGCTCCTCGACCTCGACATCGGCATGAACGAGCGCCTGTGCGCGCCGCTCGCGTGGGACGACGCCAAGCGCTTCGACCGCGGCAAGGTGCTTTCCTACGAGGACCTCGAGGCCGGCAAGCGCTTCGGGCGCTACCTGGACCTCGACGGCGACGGCATCACGTATCGCACCTATCCCGGCGCGCACCCGAAGCGCGGCTCTTTCTTCACCCGCGGCACGAGCCGCGACCGCTATGCGCGCTACACGGAAGAGGGCAGCGCCTACGTGGATAACATGCAGCGCCTCCTCAAGAAATTCGAGACCGCCAAGGAGCTGGTGCCCGCGCCGATCGCCCGCCCGTCGGCGAAAGGATCGCGCTTCGGGGTGATCTACTACGGCTCGACCGCGCCCGCGATGGACGAGGCGCTCGCCATCCTCGCCGGGGAGGCCATGGAGCTGGACGCGCTGCGCGTGCGCGCCTTCCCGTTCTGCGACGAGGTCGGCGATTTCGTGGCGAGCCACGACCATGTGTTCGTCGTCGAGCAGAACCGCGACGCGCAGCTGCGCACGCTGCTGGTCGCCGAGGCCCTGGTGCCGTCCGAGAAGCTCACGCCGGTCCTGCACTACGACGGCACTCCGATCACGGCGCGCTTCATCCACGCCGAGATCTCGCAGCGCCTGCAGGCGTTCAACATCAATCCCGTCAAGGTGAGCGGCTGAGATGACCTATCTGGCGAAACCCAAGCTGCATCATCCGGACCTGCCGAAGAATTCGCTCGGGCTCACGCGGCGCGACTACGAGGGCGCGATCTCGACCCTGTGCGCGGGATGCGGGCACGATTCGATCAGCGCGGCGATCATCCAGGCGTGCTGGGAGCTCGCCATCCAGCCGCACCGCGTCGCCAAGCTCTCCGGCATCGGGTGCTCATCCAAGACCCCCACCTATTTCCTCGACAAGTCGCACGGCTTCAACTCGGTCCACGGGCGCATGCCGTCGGTGCTGACCGGCGCCAACCTCGCCAACCGCGATCTTCTGTATCTCGGCGTCTCGGGCGACGGCGATTCCGCCTCGATCGGCATCGGGCAATTCGCCCACATCATGCGGCGCGGCGTTAACATGACCTACATCGTCGAGAACAACGGAGTCTATGGACTTACCAAGGGCCAGTTCTCCGCCACCGCAGACCGCGGCTCGAAGGCCAAGCGCGGGGCGGTCAATACCGACGAGGGCATCGACCTCGTGCTGATGGCGTTGCAGCTGGGCGCGACCTACGTGGCGCGCGGCTTCTCCGGCGACAAGCACCAGCTGGTGCCCCTCATCAAGGGTGCGCTCACCCACGAGGGCGCCGCTTTCATCGACGTGCTTTCGCCGTGCGTGGCGTTCAACAACCACGAGGGCTCGACCAAGAGCTACGACTATGTGCGCGAGCACAATGAGGCGGTGAACCAGCTCGACATCATCACGGTGCACAAGGAAATCACCACCCAATACGAGCCGGGCACGGTGCGCGACGTGCAGCAGCACGACGGCTCGGTGCTGCGGCTGCGCAAGCTCGAGGCGGGCTACGACGCCTCGGACCGCATCGCGGCGATGACCTACGTGCAGTCGCGCTACGCGATCGGCGAGATCGTGACGGGGCTGCTCTACTTCGCCGCGACCCCACGCGACCTGCATGGCTCGCTCAACACGGTGCCGCTGCCGCTGAACCAGCTGGGCGAGCGCGAGCTTTGCCCGGGCCGCGCGGCGCTCGAGAAGCTGAACGAGAGCCTGCGATAGCGCATTTTCCCCGCGACGAGATGGCCGGGTCGGAGCGAAAGGCGCGCGGCCAGTCGGGCGCCGCTCCGGCACGGTAAACTCATGGATCACCTTCAGCGCCGCATGCCGATGATCGACCTTCGCAGCGATACCGTCACCAGGCCTTCACTCGCCATGCGCGAAGCCATGGCGCGCGCGGAAGTGGGCGACGACGTCTTCGGCGACGACCCCACCGTCAACAAGCTCCAGGAGGCCTGTGCCGAGCGTTTTGGCATGCAGGCCGGACTCTTCTTTCCCTCGGGTACGCAGTCGAATCTTGCGGCGGTGATGGCGCATTGCGCGCGTGGCGAAGAGGTGATCCTCGGCCAGGACGCGCACACCTACAAGTACGAGGCGGGCGGCGCGGCGGTGCTGGGATCGATCCAGCCGCAGCCCTTGACCAACGAGCCCGACGGCAGCATCGACCTGGCGAGGATCGAGGCGGCGATCAAGCCCGACGATTCGCACTTCGCGATCACGCGCCTCATCGCCCTCGAGAACACCATCGGCGGCAAGGTGCTCTCGCGCCAGTACATGGCCGCGGCGATCGCGCTTGCGCGCAGGCGCAAGCTCTCGATCCACCTCGACGGCGCGCGCGTCTTCAACGCGTCGGTGAAGCTCGGGATGCCGGTGAACGAGCTCTGCGCGGGCTTCGACACCGTCTCGGTGTGCCTGTCGAAGGGCCTTGGCACGCCCGCGGGCACGGTGCTGGTCGGCAGCAAGGATCTGGTCGAACGCGCGCGCCGCATCCGCAAGATGCTGGGCGGCACGATGCGCCAAGTCGGAATTCTCGCGGCCGCCGGGCTCTACGCGCTCGAGCACAACGTCGAGCGCCTCGCCGAGGACCACGCCCACGCGCAGGCGCTCGCCAGGGGGCTCGCCAACCTCGGCCTCGAGGTGGACCCGGTCCACACCAACATGGTGTTCGCGAACGTGCCGAAGGAATCCGTCGCGGGATTGAAGCAGCACCTCGAAGCCCACGGCGTGGTGGCGCTGGTGTCGCCGCGCCTTCGCCTGGTCACGCACCACGACGTGGACCGCGCCGCGATCGAGCGTGCCGTAGAGGTCTTCGCGGGCTTCTTTTCCCCGGCGCAAGCGCGCCGCACGCAGCCGGTCGCCTGATTTAAGAATATTTAAGAGCGGCTTAAGGACGCCGGCAGTCCCCCCGGTCGAGTATGGGATCGAGTCATTCCGATCCCCATCCACCCGACCGCCCGGAGACTGCCATTTTCCAGACCAAGCCCGGATTCTTCGCCGCCGAGTACTCGGCCCCCGAACCCAAGCCGTCGCGCCCCACGGACCTGTGCCCGGTCCTGCGCGGCATCCGCATCCGCGTCGAGACTCGTCTCGGCGCCGTGGACGACGACATCCTCTCGCTCACCCAGGCCGCGCGCGTCGACGTGCGCCTGGTCGCGCTGCAGCGCGAGCGCGCCTCGCTGGTCGAAGCCCTCGAGCTCATCGCGACCGCCTCCGAGCGCGGGCTCGACCGGGAAGCACGCCGGCGATGGCTCCTTACGCTGCTGCGCCACGCACCCGAATGCGTGACCCCCAAGGCGCTGCGCCGGTTGCGCCACCTGATCGAAGGGTTGCGCGACACGGCCGCGGGCTGACTCGGGAGACCGCCATGTGCGACATGAGGTATCCGATCAAGAGCCTGGTTCAGGACCTGAAGGCGCTGCGTCGCTTCCGGCTCGACGATGCCGCCATGGCGCGCGCCGTGCGCAAGGTGGCCCGGCGAATGGTGATCGCCAAGGACGCGTGGCTGCATCCCTCCATGTGCGTGGCCGATCCGGGCCCCGCCGCGGGAATCCATGCGCTCCACGAGGAACCCGACCACTCGCTCGCCATCTTCGTGGTCACCTGGGCTTCCGGCGACGAGACGCCGCCGCACGACCACGGCACGTGGGCGGTGATCGCCGGCCTCGCGGGCCGGGAGACCAACCACTGGTGGAGCCGGCACGACGATGCAGCCACGCCCCACCATGTGGACGTGAGGAGGGCAGGGGCCGATCGCATCGAGCCGGGCACCATCATCTCGATGGACGGCGAGGCGATCCATAGCCTGCACAACGATTCCGGCGCCGTGTCGACGACGCTGCACCTCTATGGGCACAACGTGGATTTCACCGACCGTCGCAAGTACGACCCGGAGTTCGGAACCATCGCGCCGTACCGGCTGGGACTGAACCTGCGCGCCTAGACGCCGACGCGGCCCGCCACGCTCGCCACGGAAGCGATAAGCTCGGACGGCTCCACCGGCTTCGAGACGTGGACCAGGAAGCCCGCGCGGAGGGCTCGGGTGCGATCCTCGGACCGCGCGAAGGCGGTAAGTGCGATGGCCGGAAGCTTCCCGCCACGCGCCTCGCCCAGCGCACGCACGCGCCGCAGGAGCTCGTAGCCGTCCACGTCGGGCATGCCGATATCGCTCACCAGGACGTGCGGGCGTTCACGCTCCACGAGCGCAAGGGCGTCCTCGGCGCTGCCGGCGGTCAGCACGCGCGCGTTGCAGTCCTGCAGAACACGCGCCACGAGTTCCCGCGCATCGGGCTGGTCATCTACAACCAGCACCGTGACGCCGGTGAGGTCGATCGTGCGCAGCTCCGGGGTTGGCGGCACGGCGCTTTTCGGGTGGACGCGCGATCGCGGCTCGGCGCGTTGCAGCACCGCGACCGGAAGAAGGACGCTGAAGGTGGCGCCCTGTCCCGCGCCCGCGCTTTGCGCCCGCACCGTTCCGCCGTGGAGCTCCACCAGGTTCTTGACGATGGACAGCCCAAGGCCCAACCCGCCGTAACGTCGCGTAGTGGAAGAGTCCTGCTGCCTGAAGCGCTCGAACACGTGGTCGATGAAACGCGGCTCGATTCCCATGCCGGTGTCCGCCACGCTGATCTCGATGTGGGAGTTCACGCGCTCGAGGAGCACCTGCACCTTGCCCTCCTTGGGGGTGAACTTGATCGCGTTGGAGAGCAGGTTCCATACGACCTGTTGCAGCCGGTTGGGGTCGCCGGATACGGGCCCCGCCTGAGGGTCAAGAATCTTCTCGATGCGAATGTCCTTTGCCTCCGCCGCCGGCCGCACGGTCTCGATCGCGGCTTCCACGAATGACATGGGCTGCACGGGCTGGATGTCGAGGCGCACTTTGCCCGAAATGATCCTGCTCATGTCGAGGAGATCCTCGATGAGCTGGGTCTGCACGCGGGCGTTGCGCTCGATCACGTCGAGGCCTTTCTGGAGGTCGCCGGGAGTCTTCCCGCCGCCACGCAGCACCTGCGACCATCCCAGGATCGAGCTCAATGGGGTGCGCAGCTCGTGTGAGAGGGTGGCGAGGAACTCGTCCTTCATCTGGCTCGCGCGCTCCGCCTCGGCGCGCGCCGCGCGCTCGCTGTCGAGGAGCTTTTCGCGCTCGACCGCGGACTTCTGCGCCGCCTCGTAGAGCCGCGCGTTGTCGATGGCGACCGCGGCCTGCGCCGCGACGCCGACGATGATGCGCTCCGTGCGCTCGGTAAAGACGCCGGGTTCGGGATGGCCGAAGAAGAGGCCGCCCAGAACGCTGCCCCCGCGCGAGACCACCGGCACGGCGAGGTAGCTTCGCACCGGCGGATGGCCGTGCGGCATGCCGTGGTGGGGAGCCATCTTGCCGTAGCGCGGATCATCGCGGATGTCGTCGCTGCGGATCGGGGCTTCGCCGCTGAAAGTATGGCCGAAGAGAAGCGTCGCGCGCGGCTGGCCGAACTTCTCGAAGGCCGCGCGCGGGGCGCCCGAGAGCGTGAAGAGCGTCATCGACTCGCCGTGCTCGGAGGTTGCACCGTAGAAGAACGCACCGAACTTCGCCCCGCTCAGCTGGGTCGCCGCGTCGGTCACCGCCTGCACCAGCGCCTTGAGGTCCAGGCTCGCGGTGAGTGTCGTGCCGGTCTTGTTGAGGAGCTCCAGCACGCGCGTCTCGTCGCGCAGGGCCTCCTCCGTTCGGCGTTGCTCGGTGATGTCGCTGAAGCTCCACACACGGCCGATCTCACGGCCATCCACCACTTGCACGCGCGACGAGCGTTCGTACACGCGGCCGTCGGCGAGCGTCAGGATGTCGAAGGACTCGGGCGGCGAGCTCGCGTAGATCTCCTCGACTCGGGCTACGAATGCGGCGGCGTCGCCGGACTGGCCGGCGATCATCTCGAGGATGCGACGATGATCGCCTGCCTCCAGGACAGGCGTGGACAGGCGCCACATCTCGGCATAGCGGCGGTTGAATCCGGTGACGCGACCGACGTCATTGGTCACGAGGATCCCGTCGGTGGTGGCCTCGAGGGTTGCGCGCATCATCGACAGCGATTGCGCCAGCTCGCGCGTCTTCGCCTCGAGCGCCTCCTTCGCGGCGATGAGCTCCTCCTCGGCGCGCTGGCGCGCGAGCAGGATCGACTTCGCGTTCTGGAGCGCGACCGAACGAAGGAGGTCATCCTCGTTCCGGGGGTCGCGCACTACTTTGCGCCCCCGAGGATTTCCGACGCCATGCGGGTGCCCTCGACGCGCGCGCGGATCTTCGCGAAAGCCGTGTCGCGCGTGGTGGACAGGTCGTCGCAGAAAGGCGAGAAGCCGCAGTCGTCGGTGGTGCCGAGCTGCTCGACTGGAATGTACTTCGCCGCCTCGAGCACGCGATCGCGCACTTCGTCGGGCGTCTCGACGTGCGGGCTGATCGGGGCGACAACCCCCACGAAGATGCGATGGTGCGGTTTCATGTAGTCGCGAATGATGCGCAGGACGCGTTCGCGATCCTTCTCCCCGGCGAGCGCGATGAAGAAGTTGGTGACTTTCAGCTCGAAGAGGCTCGGCAGCAGCTCCGCGTAGTCCACATCTGCGCTGTGAGTGGAATCCCGGTCGCCGCCCGGGCAAGTGTGCACCCCCAGCTTGCCGCGCTCCGCTGCGGTAAAACGCGACAGCGCGAGGTTGTTGAGATCGATGAAGCTGTTGAGGAGGTGTCCGCTCGGGTCGATCTTCATCGCGAGCCTTCCCTCGGTGAAGTCGATCTGCACGGAATGAGCGCCGCGCGCGAAACAGCCGCGGATCTCGTTCACGTGCTCCGTGATCAGGTCCTCGATGAACTGCTCGCGTGGATAACCGGGGATGCCCTCGGCGGGATACATGAGGCTGAGGGCCGAAGGCGAGATCACCGCCTGCTTCACCGGGCGCGTGGCATAGCGCATCGAGACTTCGAGGTATTGGTCGGCGGAGCGCTTGTAGCGGAAGGGGCCGCTGGTGAGGCGGGGCATGCGCCGTACGTGACCGGCGGCGAACGGGATCTTGAATCCATCGGGCGACATGTTGGGAAGCCCGTGCACGCAGTAAGTCCAGAAGTTGTGGTACTTGCGCTGCTCACCGTCGGTGATCACGGGCGAGCCGGTCGCCTCGAACCGCTCGATCGTGTCCTTGATGGCGGCCTCGTACTGCGCGTCGAGGCGGGGGTCGTCAGCGTCGGTTCGCGCGAGCGCCTCCTGCAGCGCGACCGGGCGTGGGATGCTGCCAATCGGCTCGGTGGGAATGTCCATGGGCGTCCATTGAGCGGAATCTTCGATTCTGGACACGAGGGATAGCGCCTGACTGTCAGCGCTGTCCTACATGGGCGCGGCCCCCCTGCGGCGAACTAGAGGATCTCCGAAGCGTGGTCGGCGAGGCGGGAACGCTCTCCGCGCATCAGCGTCACGTGGCCGCTGTGGTTCCAACCCTTGAAGCGATCCACCACGTAAGTCATGCCCGACGAGCCCTCGGTGAGGTACGGCGTGTCGATCTGCGCGATGTTGCCCAGGCACACCACCTTGGTGCCGGGCCCCGCGCGCGTGATGAGCGTCTTCATCTGCTTGGGCGTCAGGTTCTGCGCCTCGTCAATGATGAGGTACTTTTTGATGAACGTGCGCCCGCGCATGAAGTTCAGGCTCTTCACCTTGATGCGGTTGCGGATGAGATCCGCGGTGGCGGCACGCCCCCAGTCGCCGGCCTCGTCGTCGGTACGCATCAGCACGTCGAGGTTATCCTCGAGGGCACCCATCCACGGCGTCATCTTCTCTTCCTCCGTGCCGGGCAGGAAGCCGATGTCCTCGCCCACTGGGACCGTGACGCGGGTCATGATGATCTCACTGTAGACCTTGAAGTCGAGCGTCTGCATGAGGCCTGCGGCGAGCGTGAGGAGCGTCTTGCCGCTGCCGGCCTGGCCGAGGAGCGTGACGAAGTCGACTTCCGGATCCATCAGCAGGTTGAGCGCGAAATTCTGCTCGCGGTTCCTCGCGGTGATGCCCCACACGTTGTTCTTGTGGTGCGAGAAGTCCTTCAGCGTCTGCAGCACGGCGGTCTTGCCGCGCAGCTCCTTCACGATCGCGAGGAAGGGCTTGTCGCCTTCGTGGAACACGAACTGGTTCACGAGCATCGATGGCACCAGCGGGCCTTTAACGCGATAGAGCGTGCGGCCGTGCTCCTGCCAGCTCTCTACGTCCTTGCCATGGCGGTCCCAGAAATCCTCGGGCAGCGGCAGGATGCCGGTGTAGAGGAGGTCGGTATCCTCGAGGACCTTGTCGTTGAAGTAGTCCTCGGCGGGAAGGCCGACGGCATGCGCCTTGATGCGCATGTTGATGTCCTTCGACACCAGGACGACTTCGCGCTTCGGATACTTCTGCTTGAGGTACATCGCGACGCCGAGGATCACGTTGTCGGCCTTCTGCGAGGCGACCGACTCGGGGATCTCGACGTTCACCGAGTGCGTCTGCAGGAACAGCGCGCCGCCCGCTTCCTGTCCGCCCTTGGTCTTCAGAAGGAAGCCTTTGTCGATGTCGCCCCCCTGCGAGACGATCTCGTCCAGGAAGCGGCTCGCCTGGCGCGCGTTCCTCGCGACCTCGCTCATGCCTTTCTTGTGGTCGTCGAGCTCCTCGAGCGTCACCATCGGCAGGAACACGTCGTGCTCCTCGAAGCGGAAGAGGCTCGTGGGATCGTGCATCAGCACGTTGGTGTCGAGCACGAAAAGCTTGGTCACTGCGGCCGCCTTTTGGGAGCGCGGGCCTTCTCTTTCACGACGGCGTTGCATGGGCACCTCCGAATGCGAGGCGAAACCGGACGTGTCTTCCGCTTCGTTGCGGGCGGCAGACTCTCTCAGGGGATCGTTGGGCATCAGTTCGGTCGCGGTGGTGGGAAAGGGGTCACAAGGGGGCGGAGCGGATGAAATCGAGCACTTGCTGCGCGTGGCCGGGGACCTTCACCCCGCGCCACTCCTTCGCGATGCGGCCCTGGCGGTCGATCACGAACGTGCTGCGCTCGATGCCGCGCACCTGCCTGCCGTACATGTTCTTCATCTTCATGACGGCGAAGATGGCGCAGACCTTCTCGTCAGCATCCGACAGCAGCTCGAACGGGAACTCCATCTTCTTCTTGAATTTCTCGTGCGACGCCACCGTGTCGCGCGACACCCCGAACACCGGCACGCGCGCGTTCACGAACTTCGAGTGCAGGTCGCGGAATTGGCGGCCCTCGTCGGTGCACCCGGGGGTGTCGTCGCGCGGATAGAAATAGAGGACAAACGGGTGGCCCTTGAAGGCCGAAAGCTGGAAACGCTGGTTGCCGGTAGCAGGGAGCTCGAAATCGGGCAGGGCCCGTTTTTCGGTCATCCGGCGAGTGCCTTCGAGAGGCCTGTCATCAGGCTGGTTGCGTCATACCCACAACCCATAGTAACTAGTTCCTTGAAAAAAACAAGCTATGGGAATGATTCTTCCGGCAAGAAGGCCGGGCCCTGGGAGGCGAGGGTGCCGGAACGGCCCTGGCGCAGGGCGTCCACCACCGAGTGCAGGGGGAGCTTGGCGGGCTCCGCGGCGTTCACCATCTCGCGCAGCGCGCAAAGCTCGTAGCCCTGTGCCTTCCATCCTTCGAGGAGCTTCTCGAAGATCGGCGCGAGCTTCATTCCTTCCAGCTCTGCGTGCAGCGTGAACACGTGGTCGCGCGGCTCGGCGGTGCGTGAGAGGAGGGCATCGGCGACGTTCGCCACCGTCACGCCCTCGAGCCCGATCAGCTCGTCCAAAGTCGGCAAGGTGGTCGGAAATTGCGGGCAGCCCACGATCTCAGCGCGGATCACGGGGATGAAAGGGTGCGTGCCGCGCGTATCCGAGGCGTAGCGAAATCCGAGAGATTGAGTGCGCCGGTATGCATGCACGTTCATCTGCCAGCCCGCCGCGCCGTGCACCGTGGCGTCCTCGCCGAAGACCTCGCGGAAGCGCTGGCAGGCGAGCGACATCTGCCAGCCCGTCCACTTCTCGTCGGCGGCGGCCACGCCGTCCTGCCATTTCACGTGGTCCCAGGTGTGGATGCCGACCTCGAAGCCCTCGTCGCGCACGCGGCGCAGGATGGGCGCGCAGCGCTTGCCGATATCAGGCCCGGGAAGGAGCGTGCCGTACATCAATGTGCGATAGCCGTAGTGCTCGACCACCGAGGTGCGATTCACCTTCTGCATGAAACCGGGGCGCAGCGCGCGCTTGATCGCGCGGCCGGTGTGGTCGGGGCCGAGGCTGAAGAGGAAGGTCGCGCCCGCGCCGTTGCGCTTCAAGATGTCGATCAATGCGGGCACGCCCTCGCGTGTTCCGCGCAACGTGTCAACATCTATCTTCAGTGCGAGCTTCATAGGAAATGATTGAATTGGAACCGCAGGAAAGCAATTCTCCCACGCCGTATCAGCTCCTCGGAGGGGACGCGAAAATCCGCGAGTTGGTCGCGCGCTTCTACGACCTGATGGAGCTCGAGCCCGCGTTCAGGCGGCTTCGCGAGGTCCACGGCCCGAGCGTCGAGAGCGCGCGCGAGAAGCTATACCTCTTCCTCTCGGGGTGGCTGGGCGGCCCGTCCCTCTACGCCGACAAATACGGGCATCCGATGCTGCGCGCACGGCACCTTCCGTTCAGGATCGGGGGCGAAGAGCGCGACCAGTGGATGGCGTGCATGATGCAGGCGATGGAGGAAACCGAGGTGCCACAAGAGCTTAGGCAGCCCCTTGGCGAGGCCTTTCAGAAGACCGCGGACTGGATGCGAAATAGATGATGCGCTGCAGCATATCCATGTGCTAAAATGTTGAATAACCTTGAATTTTTGGAAGTTTAATGCGCCGCCCCCTTCGTAACATCGCCATCATCGCCCACGTCGATCATGGCAAGACAACCC
>JBBRQA010000078.1:0-15129 GCA_038227085.1 Burkholderiales bacterium
CCAGTTGCCGAAGCGGTCGCGATAGGCCGACATCGCAACCGGCGGATCGACGAGCAAGTTGTCGCGGCCCACGAGGTCGGACACTCGCGTGTGGTGCACGTTGAGGTTGAAGATCATCGGGGTCGGCTGCGGACAGTCGTAGATCATTTCGAAGCCGACGCGAATCTGCATGATGGATCTCCGGGTTGCGCTCAGGCTGCGCGAGCCGCGCGCAGCGAATCGATCAAAGTCCTGCGAAGCGTGCTCCAGCGCCGGCCCGCCGCGAGGACGATCGCCTGGTTCACCTCCAGCTCGACACCCACGTACGACGCAGGCGGGAAGCGCCGGCGCAAGTAAGAGGTGACCCCGTCCGCTTTTCCGGCATAGGGATAGTTGCGCCGCACTCGCACACCGGGCGCCAGGTCTGCAAGCGACGCCTTCCAGAGGGCGCACAGGTCGGACTCCGGGCGCCGGCCGGGGTGATACAGCAGTCCCACGTCCGCCTGCCGCACTTCTCCGTCCAGCTCCGGAGTGAAGCTATGGGACGACAGGTGGATCACGCGGCGTCCGGCGGAGACGAATCCGGCGACCAGGCGCTCCACCCGCGAGCGATAGGGTCGGTAGTACCGCTCGACGATCGCCGCGCGCAGCTCGGCGGGCGCGCCGCGGGGCGCCTCCGAAAACAGCCGGGGGTGGCCGATCGATCGATTGAGGTCCACCAGCAGGCGGCTCACGGTGGATGTCACCAGCGGCGCCCCGAAAGCCCGTGCCATGTCGCGCGCCATGGCGAGCGCTCCGGGATCGTAGCCGCGGTGGGAGGCGAGCAAGGCACGCCGCCCGCGGAAGAGTTCCCGGTAGGCCGCGGGTATCCGGTTGCCGCCGTGCTCACAGGTGATGATGAAGGAGTCGATTGCCGCGGTTCTTACCAGCGCAGCTCGGGCAAATGGCGAAATACCTTACGCGTGCCTTCGCTCCATTCGTTGCTGAGCACGGTGAAATAGGGATCGCCCTCGTGGAAGCGGCAGCGCTTGCTCACCTCGAGGCTGTCGCGCTCGTAACACAGGAGGTCGATCGGCATGCCCACCGACAGGTTGCTTCGCATGGTCGAATCGAACGACACGAGAACACACTTGGTGGCTTCCGCGAGGGGCGTCACGGGCGTGATCACGCGCTCGATGATCGGCTTGCCGTACTTGGTCTCCCCTGTCTGGAAGTAGGGCGTGTCGGTCCCGGCCTCGATGAAATTGCCCTCGGCATAGATTCGGAAGAGCCGCAGCGGCTCGCCGCGGATCTGCCCCCCCAGGATGAACGAGGCGTTGAAGCCGGCTTCGTTCTCCTGCAGGTACTCGCCATCGCGTCGCTCGATGTCGCGCATCGCGTCGGCGACCAGCATCGCGACATCGAACATCGTCTGCGTGGTCCAGAGGTTCGGGCTCCCGTCATCCGCGGCGCAGCGCTTGTTCAGCACGCCGATCACGGCCTGGGTCCCGGCGAGGTTCCCGGAGCTCAGCAAGACCAGGACGCGGTCGCCGGGCCGCTCGAACACCGTCATCTTGCAGAAGCTGGCGAAGTTGTCCACGCCGGCGTTGGTGCGGGAATCGGAGGCGAAGATCATGCCTTGGTCGAGCATTACGCCGATGCAGTAGGTCATGCGATTGCAGCTTGCCGCGGTAGCTCGGACACTGCTGAAGTTATCACATTCAGGGATGCCCCCGTCCGAAACGGGCCGGCGCTGGGTGCGCCAGCGTACAGACCTTCCCGCCGCGCGCGCGCACAATCCTGGCTCCAGGTACAGCCAGGAATGCAATGAACAATCCTTTCGGTAGTCGATGGCATGCAACGTCGGGCGCGGTCGGCTGCGTCCTCGCGCTCGTGGCGGGTTGCGCGAGCGTTCCCCCGCCCACCGAGCAGATGGCGGTTTCTAAATCCGCGATCGCCAACGCGGTGAGCGCGGGCGGCAGCGAGTACGCGTCGGTTGAAATGAGATCCGCGCAGGAAAAGATGGACCGCGCGAGCCGCGCCATGGGCAAGGAAGAGTACGAGGAGGCGCGCAGGCTCGCCGAGGAGGCACAGGCCGATGCCAGGCTCGCCGAGAAGAAGGCGCAATCGGCCAAGGCCGAGAAGGCCGCCAGCGTCACCCAGGAAGACATTCGCGTGTTGCGCGAAGAGATGAACCGCAAGACCAAGTAACCGTGGATACCGAGGAATAGACCATGAAGAACCACCGTTTCCAGCTCGCGGCGCTCATCGCCGTCGCGATGCTCGCCGGCTGCAGCACGCTGCCCGCGAGCGACTCACCGCTCGCCCTGGCGCGCAACGAATACAACGACGCCCAGGCGAACCCGCAGGTCACTTCCCTCGCGGCAAGCGAGCTGAGGCAGGCGAGCGACTCGCTCGACAAGGCGAACAAGGCCTCGACCAAGGGTGAAGACCGCGCCGTCGTCGACCATCTGGCGTACGTGGCCCGGCAGCAGGTCGCGATCGCCCGCGAGACGGCGCGCCAGAAAGCCGCCGAGCTGGCGGTGGCCAACGCCAGCCGGGAGCGCGACATGGTCCGCCTCGACGCACGTACGCGCGAAGCCGATGCGGCCCAGCGCAGCGCCGAGCTTTCGCAACGCCAGTCGGAAGCGGCGCAGCGCAGCGCGGAAGCCTCGCAGCGCCTGTCGGAAGCTTCGCAGCGCAACGCCGAGGACTCGCAACGCCAGGCCACCGCCGAACGGCTGGCGGCCAGCGACGCGCAGATGAGCGCCCAGGCAGCTCGCCGCCAGACCGAGGAAGCCGAAGGGCGGGCGCGCCAGCTGGAATCGCAGCTGCGTGACCTTGAAGCCAAGAAGACCGATCGCGGCATGGTGGTCACGCTGGGCGACGTGCTGTTCGACACCAACCGCGCAGAACTCAAGCCGGGCGGCATGCGCAACGTGCAGAAGCTCGCCGACTTCTTCAAGCAGTACCCGCAAAGAAGGTTGGTGATCGAAGGCTTCACAGACAGCACCGGCAGCAACACCCGCAACCTCGAGCTCTCCGAAAAGCGCGCCAACTCGGTGCGCCTCGCCTTGCTCGACATGGGCGTCGGCACGGAACGCATCACCGCGCGCGGATATGGAGAGTCCTATCCGGCCGCCGGCAACGATACTGCCGCGGGGCGCCAGCTCAACCGGCGCGTCGAGATCACCGTCTCCGACGACGGCGGGAAAATCGCGCCGCGCTGAACGAATCAACCCGCCAGCGGGCGCCGCTCGCCGGCATCCACCACCAGGAGAAATTCATGGGCATCAACAAGGATCAAGTGAAGGGCCGCATCGAAGAAGCGAAGGGCGCTGTCAAGGAAGCCGCCGGCAAGCTGGTCGGCAACGAAAAGCTGGAAGCCGAGGGCAAGGTCCAGAAAGCCGTCGGCAAGGTGCAGGCGACGGTGGGCGACATCAGGAAGAACGTCAAGGACTCGATCTAGGGAGATCGATCTCGAAGGTCGTGCCGGCGCCGAGGGCGCTGCGCACGCGAACCACTCCGCCGTGGCGCTCCACGATGCCGCGGACGATGTGCAATCCCAGCCCCGCGCCCTTGCGATTGGCGGGATCGGCCTGCCAGAACGGGTCGAACACTTTCTCGATCTGGGCGGGCTCGATTCCGCGACCGCTGTCGGCGACCTCGAGGCGCAGCATCTCGCCATCTTGCCGCGCCGCAAGCTCCACGCGCCCGCCACGTGGCGTGAACTTGAGCGCGTTGGAGATCAGGTTCGAAAGGGCCTGCGCCATGCGCTCGGGGTCGGCCTGGAAGGATCCGGTGCCGGGAGGAACGTCGACCTCGATTTTCAGGCCGGCCGTATCCGCCTGCAGCGCGAAGTCGGTCGCCACTTCCGCGAAGAGCCGCGCCACGTCGAGCGGCTTGCGCTCGATATGCAGGCTCCCGCCGTCGATGCGCGCCACGTCCAGCAGGTCTTCGAGAAGCCGGCCCATGCGCGCGACCTGGCGCCGGGCGATCGCCAAGGGACGCGCGGCACGCTCGTCCGTCACTGCCTCGATCGGTCCCAACGTGAGCAGGATGGCGTTGAGGGGATCGCGCAGGTCGTGGACCACGGAATTGATGATGTCGCGCCGCGAGACGATCGCCTTCTCCGCGAGCAGCCTGGCCGCCTCGGCCTCGTCCGCCTTGCGCACGTGCAGCCCGATCGTCTCGAGGAGCGAGATCTCGCGCATCGCGGATTCCGCGAGCTCCTCCATCACCGAGCGGTCGCGCTGCGTCCAGGCGCGCGGCTTGAAATCGATCGCGCAAAACGAGCCGATGACCTCGCCGCCCGCGGCCTTCAGTGGGACCCCGAGGTAGGCGGCGATGCTCAGGGATTCCACCGTAGGAACGTTGCGATACAGGGGGTGCGCGCGCGTGTCTTCGATCGCGAGGGTGCCATCGTTGACCATCGCGTAGTGGCAGAACGTGGTGCCGCGCAGCTCGCGGGTGCTGGCGAGCGGTTCGCCGAAGCCGCTGTGGCTCACGTAGAAATCGCGATCGGCGTCGACCAGGGAGATGAAGGTCACGGGAGCGCCGATCAGCTTCGCCGCGAGGCGGGTGAGGCGGTCGAGTGCCGCGGTGGAAGGCGCATCGAGAAGCCCGGTGCCGAGCACTGCGCGCAGACGGCGCGGATCTGCCCGCGCCCCGTCGGTCCCGGGCGGATCCATGGTCATTCGCCTTTCGTCTGCCAAAGGCGGCAAGCGCGGTGGAGTGCCAATTTCCTATTTCTGAAAGTGCTGGCGCACCTTCGCGGAGACCTGGTGGGGAGTCATCTTGTCCGCGGCCTCCACGCCGGCCACCTTCACGCCATGACCCTTGGAAGCGATGCGCTTTTCGAGCTCGCCCTTGGCCTCGCCCGGCCCTAGGATGAAGACTGATTCAGTATCGCCCAGGTGGGAGATCACCTCGTCGTAGTACTTGCCGAGGTGCGCCGCGAACTGGCGGTCGCGCTGGTCGTCCGCCGAGCCCTCGTGGGACGCCGCATGGCCCGAATAGCGCACATGCTTCTCTATCTCTGACGCGGTGCGATGCGCCTCCTGCGTGGCTTCGTCGACGAACACGACGAACGCTTCCTTGTGGTCGATCCAGACTCCCGCCTGCTTCTTCATGAGGCCGCCACAACGGTCACTTCGTAGCCCGCTTCCTTCACGGCCGACTCCAGCCGCGCGGGCGAGGTCACACGTTCGTCGTATTCGACGATGGCTTCGCCGTCGGCGAGGGACACTTTCACGCCGAACACCCCGGCGGTCGTCCTCAAGGCGTGCGTCACGTTCTTGACGCATCCGCCGCAGGTCATGCCCTTTACCTTGAGATGCTCGGTTTGCACGGGCTGCCTCGCTTCGATCGATGGGATATTGATGATAGACGGGAAAGGTCCCCAGGTCTGTTCCCCGGCGCACATACCGGCATATGATCGAGGCGCTTTCCACCCCACAAGGAGCCTTGCCGTGAGCATGCGTCCCCTTCGAATGGCTTACATCGGTCTTGCCGCGGTCGTGGTTGCGGCGGCGCAGGCGGCCGCCCCCGATCCCGCGGTGCTGAGCTACAGGCTGCCCGCGGACCTCAAGTGGAACGAGAGCCCGATGTATCCGGGCTTGAAGAGCGCCGTGCTGTACGGCGATCCCGGCAAGCCTGGGCTTTACGCGGTGCGCAACAGATTTTCCCCGGGGAGCTTCAGCCGGCCGCATTTCCATCCCAACGATCGCTACATCCTCGTGCTTTCCGGCACGTGGTGGGTCGGCACCGGAGACCAGTTCGACCCCGCGAGCACCACGCCGATGCCGGCCGGCAGCTTCGTCGTGCACTACGGCGGCAAGGTCCACTACGATGGCGCGAAGGATGGAGAGGTGGAGCTCCTCATCTACGGCGACGGGCCGGGCACCGCCACGCGGGTGGGAGGAAGCTAGGGTCGTGACGGCGGCTCGATGTCGTATATGGCAGCGAGCTTCGCGACGATATCGGCGACGATGCGTTCGCAATGGCGCGGGCACTTGAGGCCCGCCGCGACGTGCCAATTCGCCCCGTCGGCTCCGCCGGCTTCGCGAAAGACCGGGCGCGGCATCGGGCAACCCGTCACGCAGTCGACGACGCGTGACTGCTGGTATTCGTGCTGCAGCAGGGCGTACAGCTTGGCGGCGGAAACCGCTTGCCTCGGCATCGGAGCTCTTTTTGGCCAGTGGACGCACGGAGCGTACTTGCCGTACCCGGGTCCGGAGTCTGTAGGCACGCTCCTACATTGGCCGGCCGCTCGCCGTCGGGAACCGGCTTCATCCTCGGTCGCGATGTTCCGCCAGTTCACCGCTCGAGCGTGGTGAGCCTCAAGGATGTCAAGGCGCTGGTGAGGAACGAATCGGGCCGTGGAGTGATCCACGTGAAGTCGCGCGCGGAGACTGTCTCCGTGAGCGACGCCTACATGCATCTTTTCAAGCAGATGTAGCTATCTCGAGGCCATCATGATCAAGCCGAGAACCGGGCAAGCCCCGCCGCCGCTTTCGCGCGACGAATTCAGCAAGCGCTTCCAGCTGACCTTCTACGATCCGGCGTTCCTGAAGGAAGCCGACGCCATCGCGAGGCTCGAGGCGATCGCGTGGGACGCTTACGTGGAGGATCGCAAGGCCCCGCTCACCTCCAAGGCGGGGCGCGGCTTTGCCGATCCCGGCTACGAGCTCTCCGTGGAGTGGCGCGCGACGCGCGACAAGCTGCTGGAGGCCGAGAAGCGCCAGAAGGATCCGAAGACCAAGACGCGCGTCCTGGTGATCTGCGGTTCCTCGCGCAACGACGGCTCGTGCCCCGGGGAGATGTCGAAGACCTTCCGGCTGTCGAAAATCGCCGAGGACACGCTCACGAAGAAGAAGATCGAGGTCGACCTCCTCGACCTGAGCCGCCTGACCTCCGACTATTCGCTGCGCATCCATCCTTGCAAGGGATGCGTGTCGACCGCGATGCCGCTTTGCCACTGGCCCTGCAGCTGCTATCCCAACCATGCCTTCAACCAGGTCGGCGACTGGATGGCGGAGATCTACGAGCGCTGGGTGTCCGCGCACGCGGTGATCCTCCTCACGCCGTGCAACTGGTATCACACGTCGAGCTCGATGAAGCTGATGATCGACCGCCTGGTGTGCGCGGACGGCGGCAACCCGGATCCGACGGCTACCGGCGGCAAGGACCCGGTGAAGGCGAAGAAGCTCGAGCTCGCGGGCTGGCCCTATCCCAAGCATCTCGAAGGGCGCGCGTACGGCGTGGTCGTGCATGGCGACGTCGCGGGCATCGAGGAGACGCGGCGCGCGCTCTCCGATTGGCTCGACTGGATGGGCCTCGTCGACGCCGGCTCCCAGTCGCGCCTCGACCGCTACATCGGCTATTACGAGCCGTACGCGACCAGCCACGAGACGCTCGACCGCGACAAGGACGTGCAGGAGGAGGTGCGCAACGTCGCGCGCGCGGTGGCCAACGCGGTTCGCGATCTGCGCGCGGGCACGCTCTCGCGGCCCGATGCGAAGCTGGAAAGGCCGCGCCCTAAATAGCCGCGGGGTTCGGAATCACGTAGCGCAAGAAACCGCTTTCCTGCGCGTACTTGTCGTAGAGGCCGCGCGCGCGGTAGTTGTTCTCGCGCGTGTTCCAATAGAGGCGCGACCATCCCCGCGCCTGCATTTCCCCGAGCAGCCAGTCGATGAGCTCCCTGCCCACGCCCTCCGCGCGGCACTCCGGGTCGACGTAGAGATCCTGGAGATAGCAGACCGGCGCGAGCGTGGCGGTGCTCTCGTGCAGGAGATAGTTCGCGATGCCGAGCACGCCTTCGCCCTCGCGCTCCGCGACGATGGCGTGGACCGGGGCGGCAGGATCCATGATGCGCGTCCACGTGAAGTCGGCGACGGGCTCGTCGGGCGCGCGCTCGTAGAAGCGGCAATAACCCGCCCAGAGCTCGCGCCAGCGCGCCTCGTCGCGAGCCTCGATGCGGCGCACCGTGGCGCCGCTCATCCGCCGCTTTTCAGCGCGTACCCGTAAGCGAGGTTGGTGCGGCCCGCGCCGTCCCTCTCGTACACCGTCTTGTACTCGGCGATCCTGTCGCCCGCGATCGCCGCGCGCTGCTCGGCCTTGAAGTCGTAGAGGCGGGCGTTGTTCGCGCCGAAGATCGCGGCCTTGACCGACCCGTCGGCGGCCCCCAGCGGCGCGAGGCCGTACTTCTTCTGGAGATCCGCCGGGATCTCGAGTCGGCGCAGCGCTTCGATCTGCCACTGCGGCGATCCGGTCCAGATGGCATCGGTCCCCCAGCAAACGTGATCGGATCCCATGCCGCGGATGAGCTGCCCCATCATCACGGCGGACACGCGCGGGTCGGCGATGGTGGATTGCGCGAAGAGCTGGCCCACGTCGGCGTACACGTTGGTGACGCCGTGCTTCGCGGGGATCTCGGACAAGTCCGTGATCCACTCGATGCGCCCGGTCTGCTCGAACTGCGCCCACGCGTCCTCGGCCCTGCCGCCGCCCGCGAACCGGTAGCCACCGTGATAGATGATGAAGTTGAGCTGCGGCCAGTCCTTCGCCGCCCTGGCCACGTCGCGCACGTCCGAATACTGGAGCAGGTGCGGGTACTGCTTCTCGACCGACGGCGGGAAGAGCCCCTTGTGGACGCAGACGTTCTTCAGCCCCGCCTTGAGGAAGCGCTCGTAAGCGGGATAGACGAGCTTCTCGTCGTCCAGGCGCCACGGGTGCTTCGACAGCTCCTTGTGCGTGTTGTCGCCGATCGTGTAGCCCTTCATCGAGTCGGGCTTGAGCTCGGTGATGGCGTGCTCGACCTGCTCCATCCATCCCGGATAGCCCGGCGTGAAGATCGCGTGCGACATCATCCGCTTCGCGCGCGCAAGTCCGTTCACGTCGGCGCGCGCCTGGGCCTTCATCTCGTTGGTGAGGAACCAGTCCTCGGGCACCTCGGAGGGCGCACCGCTGATGCAGGCCACCTTGGTGTCGCTGTCGAGGTAGATCTCCTTCAGGTAATTGGCGAACATCAAGTCGTCGATGGTCTGCTCCTTGCCCTGGAGCGAAGGATTCCATCCCGCCTTGCCGACCGCGTTCCTCTGCGCGACGAAGCCCATGATGCGCGTGCCCGGGCGCAGGAAATGCGTATGCATGTCCATGATGAATTGCCCGGACAGGGCGCGCGCGCGCTCGTCGGCACGCTCCGGCTCCGCGGCTTCGGCGCGAGATACGCCGTAGAGCGGGCCGTAGGTGTCGTTCATCGCGAGGAACGCCGCCGCCATGCCCGCCGCGCTCTGGAAGAAGCGCCGGCGGCTCACGCCCAGGCGCTTGGCCATGCGCGTGCCGCTTTCCTTCACACGCGCCTCGAATTGCGCCTGGCGGGGCGACTGCGACGACGGCATGAACTCGTCGCTCGATACCGACTGCACCGGGATCGGGGACGGGAACAGGGACTCGGCGGACGCGAGTCTCGCCAGCTCGTCCGGGGACAACATGCTCATGGGGCCTCCGTCAATCGGGTTGGATGTTGGCAGCCTTCACGATACGCGCGGACTTGTCCATCTCGGTGCGGATGAACGCGGCGAATGCCTGCGGCGTCCCGGCGACCACGATCACGCCGGCGTTGGTGAGCTTCTCCAGGACGTCGGGCTCGCGCAGCGCGCGCACGATCTCGTCATGCAATTTCCTGAGGATATCCGGTGGCAGGTTGGCGGGCGCGACGAAGCCGTACCACGAGTTCGCCTCGTACCCGGGCACGCCGCTCTCCGCGACGGTGGGGACGTCGGGGAGCATCGGCAGGCGCTTCGCGGCGCCGGTGGCGAGCACCTTGAGCCTGCCCGCCTTCACCGGGGGCAGCGCCGTGGGCAGCACGTCCATCTCGAGCTTCACCGTGCCACCCATCAGGTCCGCGTACGATGCCGCGCTTCCCTTGTAGGGCACGTGCGTCATGTCGATCCCCGCCATGCTCTTCAGGAGCTCCATCGCGAGGTGCTGCGACGAACCACTGCCACCCGAGGCGTAGCTGATCGCGCCCGGCGCCGACTTCGCCGCGGCGATGAGCTCCTTCACGTTGGAGACGCCGAGCGAGGGATGGGCGACGAGGAGCATCGGCGCGGACACGGCGAGGGTCACCGGGGTGAAGTCCTTGACGGTGTCGTACGGCATCGCCTTGTAGAGGCTCGCGTTGGCCGCGTGCGTGCCGGGCGACGCGATGCCCAAGGTGTAGCCGTCGGGCGCCGCCTTGGCGACCGCATCCGCGCCGATCATTCCGTTGGCGCCGGGCTTGTTGTCCACGATCACCGGCTGGCCGAGGCGCTCCGAGAGCTTCTGGCCTACCAGGCGCGCGACCAGATCTGTGGTGCCGCCGGGCGAGTACGGCACGATGATCTTGATCGGCCTGGACGGAAACGACTGGGCGGACACCACGAATGGCAGCAGCGTGGCGGCAACGACGGCAAGGGCTCTGTTCATGGGATCCAAACGCAATGTGGTGTCAGGTACGACATTTTATGTCGTACCTGACACCACCGTTTAGAAGGACCAGCGGAGCTGCGCGTAGGCGGCGCGCGGGATGACGGCGGGGAAGCCGTGCTCGTCGAACTCGACGTGGCCGCGATGCAGGAGATCGGCGCCGGTGAGGGAAAGCTCGAGGTCGCGCTGCGGGCGCCAGGCGATGCGGATGTCCGCGGCCTGGTACGAGGGCACAGTGGTGAGGTAGGCGAGGGAGCTCACATATCGCCAGCTCACATCGAAGTCGATGGACTCGGTTACGCGGTAGGAGGAGCGCAGCTTCACGGTGTGGCGCGGGTCGTTGCCGAGGTTCGATGGGCCGTTGAGGCTGCCGCTGCCGTCCTTCGCGCGCAAGTCCTGGCGCAGCTCCAGGAGGCCAGCGGTAAGGCGCCACTTGTCCGTTGCCTGCAGCAGAGCCCAGGCCTCGATGCCCGAGGTCGTGCCCTCGACCTCGTTGGAGATGAAGGCGCCGCCGCCCGGCGCGAGCCGCCCGCTGCGCAACTGGTCGAGGCGCGAATAGAAGATCGCGATCGAATAGGTGAGGCTCTTCGTCGGTTGCGCGCGATGCCCGACCTCGAACACGCGGCCCTCCTCGGATTGGAAGTCCGGGCCGCCGCGGATGAAGAAGGGCGCGTTGCCCGGAACAAAGAGCTCGCGATCGACGCGTCCCGGGGTACGCGCTACTCGCGAGGCGGCCATCCAGAACAACTGCCGCGGCGAAGGATTCCACGACAGTCGCAGGTCGGGCATGAACTCGGGGTTCACGTAGATCGCGGTCTGGGCCTTGGCGCCCACGGTGACGGAGAGCGTCGGCGAGAGCGTGATGTCGTCCTGGGCGAAGGCGCTTGCCCAATGCAGGCGACGGTCATTGGGGATGAAGCGCAGCACCGGCGTGGGGGTGGTGGCGTCGATCGCGTAGCGGTAGCCCGCGCCCACCGAGATGCGGTGCATGCCCCACGCGGGAAGATCGGCCTGCGATTCCAGGTCGAGCGTGGTGACGCGATCCTTGAATCCCACCGGATCGTCGCGCGTCGTGTGGTCGTAGTAGCCCTGCAGCTTGAAGCGCGTTCCTCCGGCAGCCTCGGTGGTCCAGCGTCCAAGCAGGTTCGCCCCGGTGAGTTTCGTTGACGGCGCTCCATTGCCGTCGATCCTGGCGTCGTATGCATCGCCCTGCAGTGTGGCGCCGCGGACGGGAGTGCCGAAGTCGGTGCGAAAGCCCAACTGCGTCTTCGAAGAGTCGTCCGCGACACCGGAGGCGGGAGGGCGCAGGTTTTCGCGTTCCGAATGCATCGCGTAGAGGCGATAGGCGCCATCCTCGCCGATCTTTCCCCCGTGGCGCACGGCGACGTTCTGGTTGTGGGTGTCGGCGCCCAGTGCGACGAGGCTTCCCTGTGTGTCCTTCGCCGGGCGCGAGATGATGTTGACGACGCCCACAAACGCGTTGGCGCCGAAGAGCGCCGCGCCCGGCCCGGAGATGACCTCGATGCGCTCGACGTCCTCCAGCATCACGTCCTGCGCGTCCCAGAGGACGCCGGAAAGCACCGTGGTGTAAAGGGTGCGGCCGTCGACCAGCACGAGGAGCTTGTTCGTGATCACGTTCTGGAAGCCGCGCGCGGTGATGGCCCACGTCGTGGCGCTCACCTGCGCGACCTCGAGATTCGGCGCGAGCCGCAGCGCTTCCGGTAGGCTCTTCGCGCCCGAGCGGCGGATGTCGTCCTGGGTGATCACGAAAATGGAGGCGGGGGCGTAGAGAAGGCGCTCCTCGCGCAAGGCGACCGTCGTGACGCGCAGGTTGCCGAGCTCTTCGAGGGAGAGGTCCGCCAGATCGACGGCGACCTTGACCGCTTGCGCATCGCATACCGCGGGGGACATGAAAAGCGCGGCCGCAAGGGCCGCGCCTGGTATACCGGGTTCGAGAGAACGCCCGCTCATGGGGCTCGATTCTGCGCCGTGTCGTTGCCGGTTCCTGTCGGACAATTCCTACGGGAGGGCTAGCTCAGTCTTCGGTGCTCGCCCACTCCTCGGCCGCGCGTGCCGCCGCGGTGCGGGTGTAAAAGAAGCCGTCCCGAACGAAGCCGGAGATGAGGGTGGCCTTCGCGGCGACGACGCGGCCATTGGGCGCTCGGTCGATCACCACTTCTTCGGGAAGGCCGTCCAGAAGATGGAAGGGAGCGAGGCGCCCGTCGGCGAAGCGCGACGGATAGATGCGCTGCGTCGCGAAGTCGAAGAACGCGGGGCGAAAGCCGAGGCCGGAATTTTCCTGGCTGCGTCCGCCCGTTCCGAGGTGGACGGAGTTTTCACGCTTCAGTTCGGTTTCGGTCATCACGCGTTTCACTTTTCGCTCCCGGCGGGCTAGGTTGGCCCGGTTCAGTGATTCCATATTCCACCGACCGTGAGCGCTCGGATATGGGAAATGTCTCAATTGCACCGTCGATACCCGCCGCTCGAGCGGATAGGCGGTCGCGCGGAGCCGATGTAGGGCATTGTCCTAGGCGATTCTTACTGGTGAAACGCGTATTACTGATTTGGAATTTCCGCTGGCCGCAGCCGCGCGCGGCGGGTCTCATGGCGTCTCCACCCACCAAGTCGAGGGACCCATGAAAACCAAGCTCACCTGTTTCATCGCCTGTGCCGTCGTTTCAACCGCGTTCGCGCCGCGCGCGCTCGCCGCCGAGCCCGAAGCCAGGCCGGCGTCCCAGCAAAGCCGGTTCGCCGCGTGCGCGCACGAGTCGAAGGGACTGCGCGGCGACGACCACCAGAACTTCATGAGCGAGTGCCTGAAGGGCAACGAGGCCGAAGCGGAAGCGCTGAAGAAGGAGGCCTCGGCGCACCGCGCCTCGGCGGAGCCTTCGCACCAGCAGAACAGGATGAAGGGCTGCAACGACGAGGCGGGCAAGAAGAACCTGCACGGCGACGAGCGCCGCGCGTTCATGAGCGCGTGCCTGAAGGGCTAGTCGGCGGCTTCCGGCTGGACGGCCTGCGCGAGGTGGTTCGCGAACCTCTCGCGCAGCGCCGTCTTCATGAGCTTGCCCGTGGCGGTATGCGGCAGCTCGTCGACGAACACCACATCGTCGGGGACCCACCACTTGGCGACCTTGCCGTCGTAGAACGCGAGAAGCTCCTCGCGCGTGAGATCCGCCTTGGGCTTCCTCACCACCACCAGCAGGGGCCGCTCGTCCCACTTGGGATGCCTGCACGCGATCACCGCGGCTTCCTGCACCGCTGGGTGCGCCATCGCGAGGTTCTCCAGCGCGATCGAGCTGATCCATTCACCGCCGGACTTCACCACGTCCTTGCTGCGATCCGTGATGCGCAGGTATCCGTCGGGATCGATGGTGGCGACGTCGCCGGTCGGAAACCAGCCGTCGACAAGCGGGCTCTGCGCCGCCTTGTAATAGCCGCTCACGACCCACGGGCCACGCACCATCAGGTCGCCGAACGCCTGGCCGTCCCACGGGAGCTCGCGCCCCTCGCCGTCGACGATCTTCCAGTCGACGCCGAACACCACATGGCCCTGCTTCTCACGCAGCCGACGCTGCTCCTCCGGCGCCATGGCGAGGTGCTTCTCCTTCAGCTTGCAGACGCTTCCCAGCGGCGACATCTCGGTCATGCCCCAAGCGTGGTTCACCTCGATACCGAAGTCGTCCTCGAGCGTGCGGATCATGGCGGGCGGGCAGGCAGCCCCGCCGATGATGGTGCGCTTCAACGTGGTGAGCTTGAGGCCGTGCTCCTTCATGTAGAGGATGAGGCCGCCCCACACCGTGGGCACGCCCGCGGAGAACGACACGCGCTCGGACTCGAACAGCTCGTGAAGCGACTTTCCGTCGAGGCCCGCGCCGGGAAAGACAATCTTGGCGCCCACCAGCGGCGCCGCGAACGGCAGGCCCCAGGCGTTCGCATGGAACATCGGCACCACGGGCAGGGCGCAGTCTCGCGCGGATAGCCCCATCGCGTCCGGCAGGCAGATCGCGTAGGCGTGCAGCAGCGAGGAGCGATGGCTATAGAGCGCGCCCTTGGGATTGCCGGTGGTGCCCGAGGTATAGCAAAGGCCGCACGCGGTGTTCTCGTCGAAGGTGGGCCATTCGAAGTCATCGGACTCGGCCTCGACCAGGTCCTCGTAGCAAAGCATGCCCGCGGCCACTTCGGGCATATGCGCGCGGTCTGTCATGACCACCACGGTTCTGAGCGCGGGGCACAACGGGGCGAGCCTCTGCACCAGCGGAAGGAAGGTGAGGTCGACGAAGAGAGCCGCGTCCTCGGCGTCGTTCAGGATCCACGCGATCTGCTCGGGGAAGAGCCGGGGGTTCACGGTATGCATCACCATGCCGCTACCCGCCGCCGCGTAATACAGCTCGAAGTGGCGGTAGCCGTTCCAAGCGAGGCTTGCGACGCGATCGCCCGGCTTCAGGCCGAGCCTGGCGAGCGCGTTGGCCAGTCGCCGCGCGCGCGTATGGGATTCGCGATAAGTGTAGCGGTGGATGTCGCCTTCGACGCGGCGGGAGACAACCTGCGCGTCGCCGTGGTGCCGATCCGCATGCCGAATCAGGTCCGACACGAGAAGCGGCGTCTCCATCATCAAGCCACGCATGGCGGTCCTCCGGACCCTTGTTTCCGGAGATACTACGCCGCCTCGCCGCTACGGGCGAGGCGGGAACGGTGGGA
>JBBRQA010000079.1:0-15040 GCA_038227085.1 Burkholderiales bacterium
ACCTCCTTCGCCTCCTCGCCTTTCTTGGCTTTCGCCATGCCGGAGTCGGGGAACATGCGGAAGGCCGTGTTGAGGAGGATCTGGGTCGCTTTTGGAGCCACCGCGTGCAGGATCTCGCCGAAGATGCCCAGGCGCGTGGCGATGCGTACCGGCTTGTAGACGATCGCCTCTACCACCAGGTCCGCCGCCTGCTCGGGGGAAAGGGTCGGCACATGGTTGTAGAGCTTGGTGGGCGCGATCATCGGCGTCTTCACGAGAGGCATGTTGATGGTGGTGAAGTTCACGTTATTGTCGATGAACTCGCTCGCGGCGCAGTCGCTCCACGCGTCGAGGGCGGCCTTGGAGGCGACGTAGGCCGAGAAGCGCGGCGCGCGCGTGAGGACGCCGATGGACGAGATGTTGATCACGTGCCCGCCGCCCTGGGCCACCATCATGGGCATGAAGCCCATGATGAGGCGCAGGCTGCCGAAATAGTTCAGCTGCATGGTGCGCTCGAAATCGTGGAAGCGGTCGTAGGAGGAGGCGATGCCGCGCCGGATCGAGCGCCCGGCGTTGTTCACGAGGTAGTCGATGCGCCCGAACTCCTTCCTCACCGTGGCGACCAGCTTGTCGCAGTCCTCGAGGCTGGAGAGGTCGCACGACACGAACCTCGCCTTGCCGCCCGCCGCCTTGATCTTCGCGAGCACCGGTCCCGCCTTCTCCGGATCGCGCGCCACGACCACGACCTGCGCGCCGGCCTCGGCCAGCTTGTACGCGGTCGCCTCACCGATGCCGGAGGTGCCGCCGGTGACGACCACCACCTTGCCGCTCACCTTGCCCTCGAGCGAGCGGTCGATGAAGAGGTCCGGGTCGAGGTGGCGCTCCCAGTAGTCCCACAAGCGCCAGGCATAGGTTTCGAGACGCGGGACCTCGATGCCCGAGCCCTTGAGCGCTTTCTCGGCCTCGCGCGAGTCGAAGCGCGTCGGGTAATTCACGAAGGTGAACATGTCCTTCGGGATGCCCAGGTCGGAGAGCACCTGCCTCTGGATGCGCCGCACCGGAGCGAGCGACATCACCGAGTCGACCACGAAGGAGGGGATGAAGCTGAACATCTTGGCGTTCAGCCGCATGGTCATCTGCGGGGCGTGCGCGGCCTTGGCGAAGAGGTTGAGGATCTCGCCGATGCGCCGCGGCTCCGGATCCGTCAGGTGGAAGCAGCCGCCGTCCAGGCCCTTCTTGTGCGCGATGTGGTCCATGGCGTCGACCACGAAATCCACGGGGACGATGTTGATGCGCCCGCCCTCGATGCCGACCGTCGGCACCCACGGCGGGAGGGCATTGCGCATCTTCTGGATCAGCTTGAAGAAGTAGTAGGGCCCGTCGATCTTGTCGATCTCGCCGGTCTGGGAGTGACCCACGACGATGCCGGGGCGGTAGATGCGGAAAGGCGCCTTGCATTCCTTGCGCACGATCCCCTCGGACTCGTGCTTGGTGCGGAAGTAGGGGTGGTCGAGCTCCTCGGCTTCCTCGAACATGTCTTCGCGGAAGACGCCGTCGTACAGGCCGGCGGCGGCGATCGAGCTCACGTGGTGGAAGGTGCCCGCGCCGATGGCCTCGGAAAGCTCCACGGCGTGGCGCGTGCCGTCGATGTTGGCTTGCTCCTGGCTTGCGGCGTCGGCGGCGAGATCGTAGATCGCGGCGAGGTGGAAGAAATGCTTCACCTTGCCCTTCAGCCTCGCGATGTCCGCGGCGGAGAGCCCCAGCTTCGGCTTGGCAAGATCGCCTATCACCGCGATGACGCGCTTCTCTTCGGCGCCCCAGCGGGCGCGCAGCGCGTGGAGCTTCTCCACCGAGCCCTTGCGCACCAGCACGTAGATCGGGCCCTCGCGCGCGGCCAGCTTGTCGACAAGGAAACGGCCGATGAAACCGGTCGCGCCGGTGACGAAGTAGCTCATGGGATTGCCTCCTGGGACGGTCTGTTCTTCGCGGGGATCATAACCACTTTAGGGTGAACGCTCTAATCCTTCGGCCTATCGTCGGGGGGTCCAAGACCGATTTACCCAGGAGAACCGCATGACCCGCACCAAGCGCACCACCAAGGCCCGCACTTTCCAGGCTCTCAAGAAGGCCGCCCTCGTCAAAGCCGGAGCCGTTCGCGATACCGCCATGGAGCGCGCCGGCGAAGTTCGCGCCCGCGCCGCCGTGGTGATGACCCAGCTCGAGCGCGCCTTCGAGAAGCGCGTGTCGCAAGCGGCCGCGCGCCTCGGCGTCCCGACCGCTACGGAAGTGCGTGTCCTGGCGCGCCAGGTGGCCGAGCTCGAGGCCCGCGTCGCGAAGCTGCGCCGCGCGCGCGCTTAAAAAGGGCGTCACGGTGGGCGCCGAATTGGGCGATACTCCGCAACATTAGGGAGAGCCCGCGGCGCCCAGAGTGAAACCCCTTGACGGAAACGCCGTGCGCACCCAGCGCACGCGCAGCCGCATTCTCGCGCAGGCCCTCGCGCTCTTCAACGAGCGCGGCGAGGGCAACGTCACCACGGGCGCCATCGCGCAATCCCTCGGCATCAGCCCGGGGAACCTCTACTACCATTTCCGCAACAAGGAAGAGATCGTCGCCCAGCTCCTGCGCCGCTTCGAGGAGCGCATGGACCTCGAGCCGGACGTGGCGCCCGACGCGCCCGGCGCGATCGAAGACCTGTGGCTCTACCTGCATCTCATGCTCGAGGCGATGCGGGAGTTCCGCTTCCTGTACCGCAACCTGGACGACCTCGCGGCGCGCGACCGGCGCCTGCGCGAGCGCTTCAACCGCATCGCCGAGCGCAAGCTCCGCGGCGTCGTCTTCCTTTGCGAGGGCCTGGTGCGGGTGAGGGCGATGCGCGCCACTCCGGAGGAGATCCGCACGCTCGCGCGCAACGTGCTCGTGGTGGCGACGTACTGGCCCAGTTTCCGGTCGCTGCGCGGCGGCGCCCTTCCCGGGGAGGCGGACCTGGGACTGGGCGCGCACCAGGTGATGTCGCTCATCGCGCCTTACCTGGCGGGCGCGGCGCGCCGCCACCTGGACGTGCTCGCCCGCAACTACATCCAATGACAGGGGGAAGAACCATGGCCAAAGCGAAGTGGGCGGCGTTCGCGCACCCGGCGAAGGCATTCACCTACGCGGGCGCGCAGCTTCAGAAAAGCTGGGACAAGCTTCATCGCGGCGACTGCGAGCCTTACCCGAAGGATCCGGACGCGCAGGAGGCTTGGCGGCTTTTCCACCAGGGAAAGTTCGCGGAGGCGATGGCCATCGGGCTGGATGCGGGCGGCGCGGGCGTAACCGCGGCCAACAAGGCGCAGGCGATCTACGCCAACGGGGTCGAGCCGAAGGAGGCGGCGAAGATCGCGCTCTTCGAGGAGGTGATGGGGCGCGCGGCGAAGCAGGCGGCCGACGAGCCGAAGAACGCCAATGCGCACTACCTCTATGCATACGCGGCGGGGCGATACAGCCAGCGGATCTCGGTGGCCAAGGCTCTGGCACAGGGCTACGGCGGCAAGATCCGTGCGGCCCTCGAGGCCGCCTTGAAGGCCGAGCCGAAACACGCCGAGGCCCACATCGCCATGGGCGCGTTCCATGCCGAGATCATCGACAAGGTGGGCGCGCTCGTGGGCGGGCTCACCTACGGAGCACGGAAAGAGGCAGGCGAAGAGCACTTCCGCAAGGCGTTGAAGCTCACCCCGGATTCGCCCATCGCGCACATGGAGATGGCCAACGGCCTCGTCATGATGCACGGCAGGAAGGCACTGGACGAGGCGGCGAAGCTCTACGCCAGGGCCGCCGGAATCGCTCCACGCGACGCCATGGAGAAGCTCGACGTAGAGGCGGCGAAGGCCGAACTCGAATGAATCGAGCGAAAAGCGCTGTTGCGGCTACGACACGTCAGAGCGAGAAAAGCGCTTCTCCAGAGTGAAAACGGTTGACAAGCGTTTTCGCCTTGCGCATCCTCTCGCTGTCGCGCCTACAGAGGCGAGATGAACAGAACTCAACGTCACTATCAGATTGGAGGATTCATCAATGGCATCTAAAAAAGGCAAGAAGGCATCGAAGAAACCGGCGGCCAAGAAGCCGGCCGCCAAAAAGCCGATGAAGAAGGCCGCGACCAAGCGACCGGCAGCGAAGGCCAAGAAGCCCGCCGCCAAGCGCAAGCCCAACGCCGCTTTCATGAAGCCGATGAACATCAGCTCCATGCTCGCAGCCGTCATCGGCAGCAACCCCATGCCCCGCACGGAAGTCACCAGCAAGCTGTGGGGCTACATCAAGAAGAACAACCTCCAGGACAAGGCCAATCGCCGCATGATCAATGCCGACGACAAGCTGCGGGAAGTCTTCGGCGGCAAGAAGCAGGTCTCGATGTTCGAGATGACCAAGCTCGTTTCGAAGCACCTCAAGTAATCGCCGCGCCGGTTTTCCGGCGTGCACTCAAGGCAGGGCCGGTCGCTGACCGGCCTTTTTTTTATGGCCGTGGCTGTCGCTCCGCGGATACACGAGGAGGATGCGGTGAAATCAATCTCGACCGCCGGCGCGCCAGCCGCGCGCGGGCACTACTCGCAGGCGATGGTGCACGGGGGCGTAGTGTATGTGGCGGGGCAATTGCCGATCGTGCCCGGCGATCCTGAAGCGAAGCTTGCGTCCTTCGAGGAGCAGGCGCGGCGCGTGCTGGACAACGTGATCGCGATCCTCGAAGCCTCCGGGAGCGGCGCCGAGCTGGTCCTCAAGTCGACCGTCTACATCACGGATGTCGCGCACTGGCCCGCCTTCAACACGATCTATGCCGAGAAATTCGGCGCCCATAAGCCGGCGCGCACCGTGGTGCCGGTGGCGGCGCTGCACTACGGCTACCTGGTGGAAATGGACGCGATCGCCGTGCTCAGAGGTTCCTGAAGCGTTTCGGGATGGCGGGCGCCGATGTTGCCGCCGGCTTCTTCCCGGCCGCCTTCTTTGCAGGCTTCGCTTGCACCTCATCATCGACCCAGGGGCTCATCAGGGCGAGCCAGAGGAGCTTGGTGAACTCGTCGTCGAAACGCCCGGCGATGCGGGAGGGATCCGGCACCAGGCCCGCGTCGGTGATGACGCCGAACTGAATGCGCCCGTCGTAGGAGAGGATCGACACCCCCATGCCGATACCGCCAGACTGCGGCACCCAGAAGTCGAGCTCCACGATGCGCTTTCCCGCGAAATAGAGCGGATGCTGCGGGCCGGGCACGTTGGTCATCACCGCGCTCGCGCTCGCGCCGAGGAGGTGCGTCACCTGCTCCTGCAGCACGCGCGGGCCGTACCCCACCGCGGAGAGGAGCGCCAGCGCGATCGCCGGCTGGTACGAGCCCTTCAGCGCCTGCATGCGCCGGCGCACCTCGTAGACGCGCTCCAGCGGGTGCTCCATGCCGATCGGCAGGTCGAGGAACACCAGCCCGAAATGATTGCCGAGGGTCTTGCCCGCACCCGCGGGACGCAGGTTCACCGGCACGATGGCGCGGATCTCGAGGGCGTCCACAAGGTCGCCTTTCTCGAGGAGATAGTCGCGCAGCGCGCCCGCGGCCATGGAGAGGAGCACGTCGTTGATCGAGCAGCCGAGCGCCTTGCCGACCGCCTTGACCTCGTTCAGGGGCAGGGGATCGGCCCACGCCACGGTCTTGCTCGTGCCGAGCGCACCCTTGAAACGCGTCGGCGCATCGGCGCCCATGGTCACGAGCTTCGCCACCTCGCCGGCAAGCTCCAGGCCCTTTCCGGCGATGCCCTGCAGCGCTTCCGCGGCCATCGAGGGATTCGCCGCGAGGCTCTTGCCCTGCTCGAAGAGGGCGTTGCCGATCTCCTTCGCGTTGCCGAGCGCGCCGGTGACGGGCTTGAGAATCTGCGCCCAGAAGTCCGACTCCGCGCTCGCGCCCGGCTCGATCGCCTCGGGCTCCATCTCGAGGCTGCCCGCGGCGGTGGCGTGGGTCATCGAGAGCATCACCTGGATCAAGGCGATGCCGTCGGCATAGCAATGGTGGATGCGCGTGACGAGTGCGCTGCCGCCCTGGAAGTTGTCGACCACGTGGAATTGCCAGAGCGGGCGCGCCGGGTCGAGCGGCGTGGAAGCGAGCCCGCTCACGAAGGCCTCGAGCTCCTCCTTGCCGCCGGCGCCCGGGAGCGTCGCGCCCAGGACGTGCGCCTTGATGTCAAAATTCTCGTCGGCCTGCCACCACGCGCCCGCCGCGTCTTGCACCGCGCACTGGCCGAAGCGACGGAAGGCGAGGAAGCGCGCGGCGATGGTCTTCCTCACCCGGGCTAGAGCGACCTTGCCGTCGAACATCATCACGCCCACGATCATCATCAGGTTCGTGGGCTGGTCCATGCGCAGCCAGGCGGTGTCGACGCCGGAGATGCGTTCTCGCTGTGTGGTCGCCATGGCGTGGTAATTTACACGAACGCGAAAACGGCTTTTCGCGAGGGAGCCCCAGGGTGGCAGAGATCAAGAAGCAGTTCGAGGCAGCCTCGGCCGCGGTCCTCAAAGCCAAGAAGGACCCGGGCAACGACCTGAAGCTGAAGCTCTATGCACATTACAAGCAGGCGACCGAAGGCGACGTGCAGGGCGACAAGCCCGGCTTCACCGACTTCGTGAACCGGGCCAAGTTCGAGGCGTGGGCGAAGCTGAAAGGCACTTCGTCAGAGGACGCGATGGCGGCCTACATCCGCCTCGTCGAACGCGTCACCCGCGAGTAGGCCGCTCGCCTACTTGCGCGCCGGCTTCGCCTTGGCTTTCGCCTTGCGCGTGCCGGCCTTCGCTTTGCGCTTGGCCCCGGCGGGGCGGCCCGCTCTCCCGGCGCCCGCGCCCGAGCGCATCATCGAGCGAACCTCGTCGGTGAGGGCAGATACTTGCTTGGAGAGGTCGGCGACCTCGCCGCGCGTCATGACGCCGAGGCGCCCGAGGGATTTCGACACGCGATCCTCGAACACCTGCTCGAGCTTGTCGAAGCGCCCACCCGCGCCGCTGGCGCTCTCGCGCACGCTTTGCATCGCCTGGTCCGCGGCGCCGCGCGCGCGCTCGGCGAAGCTCTTGCCCTGCTCGACAAGGACTTCGAACATCTTCGGGCCGTCGGCCTTGGCGCGTTCGAAGGCGCCAAGGCCCGCGAGCCAGATCTTCTGCGCCGACTCGCTCACCGCCCTGGCGGCGTCGTTGTCGCCGCTGAATCGCGAATATTTCGATTTCTTCGTGGCCATGGTTCCCTCCTGGGTCGTGGGTATTGGGTCAGGTTACACTTCCTCCATCCCACAGAGGAACCGCCCATGGAGTCGATAATGGAGAGGAGAGCGGTGGAAAAGCCCTGGCTCAAGTCCTATCCGCCGGGCGTGCCCGCGGAGGCGAACGTGAACGAGTTCGCCAACATCCGTGAGATCCTCGAGGTGAGCTGCCGCAAGTTTGCGTCGCTGCCAGCCTACACCTGCATGGGCGCCACCATCGACTACGCCGAGCTCGACCGGCGCTCGCGCGCTTTCGCGAGCTGGTTGCAGACCACCGCCGGGTTGAAGAAAGACGATCGCGTCGCGATCATGATGCCCAACCTGCTGCAATACCCGGTGGTCATCTTCGGGGTGCTGCGCGCCGGCTTCATCGTCGTCAACTGCAATCCGCTCTACACCCCGCGCGAGCTGGAGCACCAGCTGAACGATTCTGGCGCGAAGGCGATCGTGATCCTCGAGAATTTCGCCCACGTGCTGCAGGAGGTGATCGGCAAAACGCAGGTGCGCACCGTGGTGACCACGCAGCTGGGAGACATGCTCGGGTTCCCGAAGTCGCTCCTCGTGAACTACGTGGTGAAGCACAAGAAGAAGCTCGTTCCGGCGTGGGCGCTGCCGGGAGCGATCCCGCTGCGCAAGGCGATCGTCGAAGGCGCGCTCCAGGCCCTCGTGGAGCCGCCGCTCACCCATGGCGATATCGCGTTCCTGCAGTACACGGGAGGCACCACGGGAGTTTCCAAGGGCGCCATGCTCACCCACGGCAACATCGTCGCCAACCTGATGCAGACCTCGGCGTGGATCGGAAGAGCGTTCGACGACGGCAAGGAGATCGTCATCACGGCGCTGCCCATGTACCACATCTTTGCGTTGACGGGCGGGTGCCTGGTGAACATGAAGATCGGCGCGCACAACATCCTCATCACCAATCCGCGCGACATGCCCGGCTTCGTGAAGGAGCTCGGCAAGTGGCGCTTCACCTCGATCTCCGGGGTGAACACGTTGTTCAGCGCGCTCATGAACACGCCCGGCTTCGACAAGCTCGACTTCTCCGCGATGAAACTGTCTCTGGGCGGGGGCATGGCGGTCCAGCGCGCGGTGGCCGAGCGCTGGAAGCAGATCACCGGGCGCCCGTTGCTGGAAGCCTACGGACTCACCGAGACCTCTCCGGGTGCGTGCATCAATCCGTTGGTCGAGGGCTTCGAGTACAACGGCACCGCGGGCCTGCCGATCCCCTCGACCATCGTCACCATCCGCGACGACGCGGGCGAGATCCTGCCGCTCGGCGACACGGGTGAGATCTGCATCGCCGGCCCGCAGGTCATGAAGGGCTACTGGAACCGGCCCGACGAGACCGCGAAGGTGATGACGGCGGACGGCGCCTTCCGCAGCGGGGACATCGGCCTCATGACTCCGGATGGCTATGTGAAGATCGTGGACCGCAAGAAGGACATGATCCTGGTCTCGGGATTCAACGTGTACCCGAACGAGGTCGAGGACGTGCTCGCGATGATGCCGGGCGTTCAGGAGGTCTGCGCGGTGGCCGCCCCAGACACCCACTCGGGCGAAGTCGTGCGCGTGGTGATCGTGCGCCGCGACCCGTCGCTCACCAAGGAGCAGGTAGTCGAGTTCGCGCGGAAGGAGCTCACCGGCTACAAGGTGCCGAAGATCGTGGAGTTCTGGAAGGAATTGCCCAAGACCAATGTTGGCAAGGTGCTGCGGCGCGAAGTGAAGAACGCGCCGGTGAAGCCGTAGCCGGACAACGATAAAGGAGCGAGGAGAGATGGCGAAGCTGAACGTGAACGGCAAGGTGCGCGAGGTCGACGTCGAGGCGGACACGCCGCTTCTCTGGGTACTGCGCGAGCAGGTGGGCCTCACCGGCACCAAGTACGGCTGCGGAGTGGCGCAATGCGGCTCGTGCTCGGTGCACGTGAACGGCGAGTTGCGCCGCTCCTGCTCGGTCCCGGTGGGCAGCCTCAAGCCGGGCGACCGCATCGTCACCATCGAGGGCCTCGCGCCGAAGGCCTCCCACGCCGTCCAACGCGCCTGGGCCGAGGTCGATGTCCCGCAATGCGGGTACTGCCAGTCGGGGCAGATAATGGCCGCCGCGGCGCTCATCGCCGCCAAGCCCGATCCCAGCGATGCCGACATCGACGCGGCAATGACCAACATCTGCCGCTGCGGCACCTACCAGCGCATCCGCACCGCGGTGCACCGCGCCGCCGAGATCAACAAGTCCAAGGCGAAAGCCTGAGAGCGGAGACGACCATGAAGAAAACCTCCGGCACTCCCGATATTTCACGCCGCCAGTTCATCGTCGGTTCCGCCGCCGCGGGCGGCGGCCTCGCCCTCGGCCTGCACGTTCCCTTCGGCCTCGCCGCGGAGTCGCGCGTGAGCGCCCCCGCCGAGATCAACCTGTGGGTCGCGATCCGCCCCGACGATACCTGCGTGGTGCGCATCGCTCGCGCCGAGATGGGGCAGGGCACGCTGACCGGCCTCGCGCAGCTCATCGCCGAAGAGCTCGAATGCGACTGGGAAAAGGTCACGACCGAGCCCATCACACCGGGACGCAACCTCGCCGCCAAGCGCGCTTGGGGCGAGATGGGCACGGGCGGCAGCCGCGGCATCCGCACCTCGCAGGACTACGTCCGGCAAGGCGGTGCCGCCGCCCGCATGATGCTGCTGCAGGCCGCCGCCGATGGATGGAACGTTCCGGTGAGCGAGCTCACCGTCGACAACGGCGTCATCAGCCACGCGGCCTCGGGGCGCAAGACCAGTTACGGCAAGGTCGCCGCCGCCGCCGCGAAGCTCACGCCTCCCGACATGAAGGCCATCAAGCTCAAGGACCCAAAGGATTGGAAGATCGCGGGCAAGCCGCTGCACCGCCTCGACACCGCCGACAAGCTGGACGGCAGCAAGGTCTATTCGATCGACGTACGCCTTCCCGGGATGCTCAACGCGGCGATCAAGCAATGCCCGGTGTTCGGCGGCAAGGTCGTGAGCTACGACGAGTCGAAGATCGCCGGGCGCCGCGGAGTAAAGGGCGTGGTCAAGGTCGACGAGTCTTCGGTCGCGGTGGTCGCCGACACGTGGTGGCGCGCCAAGACCGCTCTCGAAGCATTGCCGATCGTGTGGGACGAGGGCGCGAGCGCCAATGTGGACAGCGCCCAGATCGCCGAGCACCTGAAGGGCGGCCTCACCGCGCCTAACGCGTTCGCATTGCGCAAGGAAGGCGACGCGCTGAAGGCCATCGAGGGCGCGCCGAAGAAGGTGGAGGCGGTCTACAGCACGCCTTTCCTCGCGCACGCGACCATGGAGCCGATGAACTGCACCGCGCGCGTCACCAGGGACCGCGCGGAGGTGTGGGTGCCGACGCAGAACGCCGAGGCGTCGCTCGCCGCACTTTCCGAGGAGGCCGGGATCCCGCTCGCGCAGTGCGAGGTGAACCGCACCGACCTGGGCTGCGGCTTCGGCCGCCGTGGCGGCAACCAGGACTACACGCGCCAGGCCACCGCCATAGCGAAGCATTTCCCCGGCGTGCCGGTGAAGCTCATCTGGAGCCGCGAGGAGGATATCCAGCACGACTTCTACCGCCCCATCTCGCAGTGCAAGCTCAGCGCGGGCCTGGACGAGCAGGGCAATATCACCGGCATGCACATCCGCGTCTCCGGCCAGTCGATCAACGCGTTCGTCAATCCCGCGAGCATCGCCGACGGCAAGGACAAGCGCCAGCTGCAGGGGATGTGGCAGGAGCCGGGCGACGCCCAGCTGGGCTACACGTTCCCCAACTTCCTCCTCGAGTATGCGATGCGCAACACGCACGTTCCCGTGGGACCGTGGCGCGGGGTGAACACCAACCAGAACGGCGTCTACATGGAATGCTTCATGGACGAGGTGGCGAAGGCGGCGGGCAAGGACCCGCTGGAATTCCGCCGCGCGCTCATGTCGAAACATCCCAAGCACCTCGCGGTGCTGAACGCCGCTGCGGAGAAAGCGGGATGGGGTACGCCGCTCCCGGAAGGACGCTTCCGCGGCATCGCGCAGTTCATGGGCTACTTCAGCTATTCCGCCGCGGTGGCGGAAGTGTCGGTGAGCCCGAAGGGCGAGCTCAAGGTGCATCGCATGGTGCTCGCGCTGAACTGCGGCCACGCGGTGAACCCGCACATGATCGCCGCGCAGGTCGAAGGCTCGGTGGCACTCGGCCTATCGGCCACGCTCTACGGCGAGAACACGGTCGACAAGGGACGCATAGTGCAATCCAACTTCCACGATTACCAGGCGGTGCGCCTCGCGGAGCTGCCGAAGGTGGAGACGGTGTTGGTGCCGACCTTCGACTTCTGGGGCGGCGTGGGCGAGCCCACCATCTGCGTCGTGGCGCCGTCGGTGCTGAACGCGGTGCATGCCGCAACCGGCAAGCCGGTTCGCAACCTGCCGCTGAAGAACGCGCAGCTCGTCTAGCCGTGCGGGTCGGCTTGATCTCCGACACTCACGCTTGCTCGGGCCCGAGGCGCTCGAAGCGCTTCGGGGCTGCGCGCACATCATCCACGCGGGCGACATCGACGGCGCGGCCATCCTCGATGCGCTTCGCGAAATCGCACCTGTGACCGCCGTGCGCGGCAACAACGACCGCGTGGAAGCCAAACGCCTCGACGCCGTGATCGCGGGCCACTCCCACAAGCCCGTCTTCCACCTCGAGGATGGCGTGCTCTACGTGAATCCAGGCAGCGCCGGCCCGCGGCGCTTCAAGCTGCCGATCTCCCTGGGTTTCCTGCACGTCGCCGGCTCCGCGGTGAGGGCCGAGCTCAGGACCCTGTCCTGACGTGCGCAAATTCCTGTGGCTCGTGATCGTAGTGGCCGGAATCGTCCTCGCGACGGTGCTGATGTCGAGGCCCGAGGCGCCGTCCGCAGCCGCGCCGCCGACCAAGGCCGCAGTCGCAGCCGAAGGCAGGGACCTGCCCGCTTCCTCGGTGCTTCGAATCAATCCGCGCCGCGCTCCGGCCATGCCGGCTACGAGTCCCGTGAAGGCCGCGCCTATCGTGACGCCCGACCTCGCGCAGCTGCGCAGCCGCAAGGGATGGGCGGATTTGCATGCGCGCGTTTCATCGGGTCCGCAGACGCCGGAAGCGCTCTACATCCAGGCGGAGATCTACTCGCGCTGCGCGAAGCGTCCGCCTGCGGCGAATGCGCCCGCGTCGCAGGGCGGGGAGCACGAGAAATTCATCGCAATCCTGAAGGGTGATCCCAACGGCCAGCAACGCGTCGCCGCCTATGAAAAGACGAAGATGGATCCGTGCGAGGGACTCGCGCTCGGCGAGTTCTCGAAGGAGCGCCTCGCGCAGATGATCGAGGCGGCGGCCACGGCGGGCAACGCACGCGCGCAATCGTGGCAGCTGTCCCGGCAGATCGAGGGCTCCTATTTCGACGCGCAGCCGCACCCCCAGGGCTACGCGGTGAGTGACGAGCAGATGGAATCGATTCGCTGGCTGCTTGCTTCCGGCGACCCGGGGGTGTTCGACGACCTGCAGGGAATTCTCTCGAGCACGCTGCTGGATGGCAACCTGCGCATGGGCCCGAACAACGTACGCGTGGACGGCAATGCCATGTCAGCGGCGCTCACGCTCGTCGCCTGCGATCTCGGCGCCCAGTGCGGCCCGGACTCGCAGCGCCTGCTCATGCAATGCGCGATGCAGGGCTACTGCGCGGCGAACAATCTCTACGACTACACGTATTTCTACGAGTCGTCGCCTCACCAGGCGCAGTTGATGGAGCAATACCGGCAGGCACTGCTGCAGATGGCGAACGACCGCGATTTCTCGGGCCTGCGCCTGAGCCACGAGCCCACGACGCCCGGGATGTCGTACATCCGCGGCGGGCGTCGCGGGCCCTAGTGTCTAGGCGGCTTTCTCGTAGACCGGGCCATATTCGGCAAGCGCGTCGCGAATGCGCTCCACGCCCCAGTCGAGTTGCTCGCGATCAACGATGAGCGGAGGTGCAAAGCGCGCAACGGTGCCGTGCGTGTCCTTGCTCAGCACGCCGTGCTTCAGGAGCGTCTCGACGAACTGACGTGCGCTCGCGCGCTTGGTGTCTATCTCCAGGCCGATGAGGAGCCCCTTGCCGCGAATGTCGACGATCATCGGGCTCGAGATCGCCTGGAGCCGCTTGAGGAGGTAGGCGCCCATGGTGGCGGCGCGCTCCGCGAGCTTCTCGTCCATCAGGACATTCAACGATTCGAGACCGACCGCCGCACCGAGCGCGTTGCCGCCGAAGGTGCTGCCATGATCGCCGGGCTTGAACACGCCCATCACCGATTCTTTGGCGCAGAAGGCCGACACCGGCAAGAGGCCCCCACCCAGCGCCTTGCCGAGGATGATCGCGTCGGGCTTCACGCCCTCATGGTGGATCGCGAGGACCTTGCCGGTGCGGCCGAGTCCCGTCTGCACCTCGTCCACGATCATCAGCACATTGTGCTTGCGACAGATGCGCAGCACCTCGGTGAGGTAGCCCTCGGGGGGCACGATGATGCCGGCCTCGCCCTGAATCGGCTCCACCAGGAATGCCGCGGTCTCCGCGGTGATCGCGGCTTCGAGGGCCGCGGCGTCGCCGAAAGGAACGGGGATGAAGCCCCCGCTATACGGCCCGAAGCCGTCGCGGTACTGGGCCTCGGACGAAAATCCGACGATGGTCGAGGTGCGTCCGTGGAAATTGCCGGCGCACACGATGATCTTCGCCTGGCCGTCGGGAATCTTCTTCACGACGTAGCCCCACTTGCGCGCGCACTTGATCGCGGTCTCGACCCCCTCGGCGCCGGTGCTCATGGGAAGCGCGCGGTCCATGCCAGTGACTTCGCAGAGCTTGGCCAGGAAGGGTGGCAGGCGGTCACTGTAGAAGGCGCGCGAGGTGACGGCGAGGCGCTGCGCCTGCTTCGTCAACGCGGCGATGAGGCGCGGGTGGCCGTAGCCGAAGCTCACCGCGGAATAGGCCGACAACATGTCGAGATAACGCCGGCCCTGGTCGTCCCAGAGCCAGACGCCTTCGCCGCGCGACAGCACAACGGGCAGCGGGTCGTAATTCGTCGCGCCGTACTGGCGCTCGAGAGCGATGAGGTCGCTCATAAACGGTCCTTTCTTGCTTGTGGCAATCAGGTTTCCGGAGCACCCGCGGTTGGGCGTCCACAAGCGACATTATACCTGTGAGGACAAGGCTTTACCTCCGGAAGTTCAAGCCGGGCGGAGGCCTTTCGCGAGGCCCGCTGCGAGCCGTGCCGAGGTTGCGTAGATCGACAGCTGAGGGTTGGCGGCCACGCTGGTGGGAAAGATAGACGCGTCGTGCACCGAGAGGTTGGCGAGCTGGTGGTGGCGCCCCGACTCGTCCACGACCGAGGAGCGCGGCTCGCGGCCCATGGCGCACCCGCCCATCACATGCGCGCTCACCACGCGCGTCGCGAGCGTCTTCAACGGCAATGCCTCGATCGCGTCACGCGCCTCGCGCCACGAATGGACGCCGCGCGCATTCTCGTGCATCGGCATCACGGTTTGCGCGCCCGCCGCGAACTGGATCTCGGCCATGGCGAGGAATGCGCGCCGCGCGCCCTCCCAGAGATAAGGCGAGATCGCGTAGTCCAGCACCGCGCTGCCGTCGCCCCTCAGCACCACCCGGCCGCCCTGCGAGTCGGGGTGGAAGCCGTCGCGCAGGAGCGCGATCACCACCTGGGTATTGGGAAACTTCGCCATCCAGCGCGCGTGCTCCTCGCCGAGGCCGGGCAGCGTGATGCCGACCAGGATCGGATGCGTGGGCGCCGACTCGAGCTTGAATCCG
>JBBRQA010000080.1:0-14942 GCA_038227085.1 Burkholderiales bacterium
ACCTTTACCGGCGTGCGGATGTTCTGGCGCGCGTAGAAGCCGGGCGCCAGCACCTTGACCAGGATGATGCCGATGAGGCCCACCGCGTAGGCCACCAGGGCGTTCCTCGTCATCATCACGTCGTTGCGCAGGAACTCCCCGTGCCAGAAAAGCGTGGAGACGAGCGGCACCGCGAGGATCGCGAGGGCCACCGCGGCGGGCGCCGCGAGCGCGAAAGTGATACGCAGGCCCCAGTCGAGGAGCCGTGAATACGCGTGCGTATCCTCCGAGGCGTGGTGGCGCACCAGCGATGGCAGCAGCACCGTGCCGATCGCGACCCCCAGCAGCGCGGAGGGGAATTCCATCAAACGATCGGCGAAGTAGAGCCACGACACCGGCCCGTCGCCAAGGTTGGAGGCGATCTGGGTGTTGATGAGGAGCGAGATCTGCGCCACCGACACGCCGAGGGCGGCGGGCGCCATCAGCTTCAGGATGCGCATCACGCCCTCGTCGTGCGGCGCCCAGCGCGGCCGCGGCCACATGCCGATCCGCTTCAGGAAAGGGACCTGGAATGCGAGCTGCGCGAGGCCGCCGAAGAATACCGCCCAGGCGAGGGCGAGGATGGGCTTGTCGAGGTGGGGAGCGACGGCGATCGCGAACGCGATGAAGGAGACGTTGAGCAGCACCGGCGTGAACGCCGGCGCCTTGTACGCGCCGTAGGTGTTGAGCAGGCCGGCCGAGAACGACACCAGCGACACGAAGAGGATGTACGGGAAGCAGATGCGCAGCATGGTCACGGTAAGCGCGAACTTCTCCGGGTCCTTGGTGAACCCGTACGCACTCGCATAGACGATGGCGGGCGCGGCCGCCACGCCGATCACGGTCGCCACGAACAGCACGGCCGCCAGCACCGCCAGCACTTTCCCGGCGAGCTCGCGCGTCGCCTCGTCGCCCTTGCGGCCGC
Source organism: Burkholderiales bacterium (assembly GCA_038227085.1). Lineage (GTDB taxonomy): Bacteria > Pseudomonadota > Gammaproteobacteria > Burkholderiales > Usitatibacteraceae > Usitatibacter. The sequence continues at coordinate 944 of JBBRQA010000080.1, forward strand.
GATACTCGCCCAGCACCGGCACGAAGGCCTGCGAGAACGCGCCTTCCGCGAACAGTCGCCGCAGCAAGTTGGGGATTCGGAACGCCACCACGAAGGCGTCCATCGCGAAGCCCGCGCCGAACAGGATCGCGAGCAGGGTGTCGCGGATGAAACCCGTGATTCGCGAGGCCAGCGTCATGCCGCTCACGGATGCGGCTGCCCTCAGCAGATTCACTCCAGGGCTTTGTTTTGTATGGACAAGCGGTGTATGATATCAGGCTTCGTTTCGCGAACTCGCGTCCCTTACTTCCTTCAGCTCGTACCCTCATACCAGGACAGACAGCCACCATGGCCAACACCAAGCAGGCCGCCAAGCGCGCCAAGAAATCCATCACGCAGCGTGCGGCCAACGTGAGCCTTCGCACGACGCTCCGCACCGCCATCAAGAAAGTGCACAAGGCGATCACCGCCGCGGACCAGACCGTGGCGCGCGACGCGCTCAAGGCCGAGCAGGCCACTATCGACGCGATGGCCGGCAAGCGCATCATCCACAAGAACAAGGCAGCGCGACACAAGAGCCGCCTGGCCGCGCAGATCAAGGCGCTGGGAAGCCCCCGCACCTGAGGCAGCGCAATTCGCAAGCCCACGGCGGCCCAAGGCCGCCGTTCTCGTTTTGAGGCAGCGCAAATATGAGAGGCCGCGCATGAGTCACCTGATGCAAACCTACGCTCCGCAACCGGTGGCCTTCGCGCGCGGCGACGGCGCGTGGCTCTGGGACACCGAGGGCAAGCGCTATCTCGACGCGCTGGCCGGCATCGCGGTGAACGGCCTGGGCCACAACCACCCGGTGCTCGTGCGTGCGCTTTGCGACCAGGCCGCGCGCCTCATCCACACCTCGAACCTCTTCCGCGTCCCCGAGCAGGAGCGCGCCGCCGAGCGCGTGTGCGCGATCTCGGGCATGGACAACGCTTTCTTCGCCAACTCCGGCGCCGAGGCCAACGAGGCGGCGATCAAGCTCGCGCGCCTGCATGGCCACCAGCGCGGCGTCGAGAACGCGACCATCGTCGTGATGGAGAAGGCGTGGCACGGCCGCACCCTGGCCACCCTGTCGGCGACCGGCTCGCGCAAGGCGCAGGCGGGCTTCGAGCCGCTCATGGGCGGGTTCCTGCGCGTCCCCTATAACGACATCGCCGCCGTCGAGCGCCTCGCCGACAACCAGTCGATCGTCGCGGTCCTGATGGAAGTGCTGCAGGGCGAGGGCGGCATCCACGTGGCCGACGCCGAGTACCTGCGCAAGATGCGCGCGCTCTGCGACCGCAAGCAGTGGCTCCTCATGATCGACGAGGTGCAGAGCGGCATCGGGCGCACCGGCAAGTGGTTCGCCCACCAGTGGTCGGGGATCGTTCCGGACGTGATGACGCTCGCCAAGGGCCTGGGCTCGGGAGTGCCGATCGGCGCCTGCCTCGCGCGCGGCGTCGCGGCGAAGGTCTTCAAGCCCGGCAACCACGGCACCACGTTCGGCGGCGGGCCGCTGGTGTCGGTCGCCGCCACCACGACGCTCGACATCATCGAGAAGGACGGCCTCCTCGCGCACGCGGCGAAGATGGGCGCGCTCATCATGGACAGCCTGAGGCGCGAGCTCGCGGGGGTGGCCGGCGTGGTGGAGGTGCGCGGCATGGGCCTCATGATCGGCGTCGAGCTCGACCGCCCGTGCGGCGACCTCACGCGCCGCGCGCTCGCCGCGGGTCTCGTCATGAACGTGACCGCGGACAAGGTGATTCGCCTGCTGCCCCCGCTCATCATCAAGGAAGAAGAGGCGCGCCAACTGGTGGGGATCCTCGCCCCGCTGGTCAGGGCATTCCTCGCCGAAGCGCCGGCGGCCGCCGCTGCGTGAAGCATTTCCTGCAGCTCTCCGACCTCGACCGGTCCGAGCTCGATCACCTCTTCGAGCGCACGCGCGTCATCAAGGAGCGCTTCAAGAACTACGTCGCTTACCAGCCGCTCGCCGACCGCATGCTGGCGATGGTCTTCGAGAAGAGCTCGACGCGCACGCGCGTGTCTTTCGAGGCCGGCATCCACCAGCTCGGCGGCTCGTCGATCGTCCTCAACACCGGCGAGACCCAGCTCGGGCGCGGCGAGCCGATCGAGGACGTGGCGCGCGTCATCTCGCGCATGGTCGACATCGTGATGATCCGCACCTTCGAGCACGCCAACATAGAACGCTTCGCCTCGCAATCGCGGGTGCCGGTGATCAATGGGCTCACCAACGACTACCATCCCTGCCAGGTGCTGGCCGACATCTACACTTACATGGAGCATCGCGGTCCCATCTCGGGCAAGACCGTGGCGTGGATCGGTGATGCCAACAACATGTGCAACACCTGGATCCAGGCCGCGGCGATCTTCGGCTTCAGGCTGAACATCGCGACCCCTCCGGGCTATTCCGTGGAGCAGGCGCGCGCGATCGAGGCGGGCGACCACATCGCGATATTCACCGATCCGAGGAAGGCCGCCGCGGGCGCCGACCTCGTCAACACCGACGTGTGGACCAGCATGGGCTTCGAGGCCGAGGCCGAGGCGCGCGACAAGGCATTCCGCGGCTTCATGGTCGACGCGCGCATGATGGCGGCCGCGCGCGCCGATGCGCTCTTCATGCATTGCCTTCCCGCGCATCGCGGCGAGGAAGTGTCGGCCGAGGTCCTGGAGAGCCCGCAGAGCGTGGTCTGGGAAGAGGCCGAGAACCGCCTGCACGTGCAGAAGGCGCTGATGGAATATCTCCTGCTGGGGCGTGTGGAGGGCTGATGCGCGTGCTGAACGTGGGCCGCGGGAGCAATACGATTGCGATCCCCGCGCACTACGAAGGATGGGAGCACGTGCTGCTCGACGTGAATCCGGCGCAGAAGGCGGATGTGGCGTGCGACGCGCGCGAGCTGGCGACGCTGCCTGCCGCGCTCTACGACGCCGTCTACTGCTCGCATAACCTGGAGCACTACTGGCGCCACGACCTGCCGCGCGTGCTCGCCGGCTTCGTGCACGTCCTTCACGCCGGCGGCTTCGCCGAGGTGAGGGTGCCGGACTTGCGCGCGGTGTTCGCCGAGATGATGAAGCGCGGCATCGACATCGACGACACGCTCTATCAGTCGGACGCCGGGCCGATCACGGTGAACGACGTGATCTACGGCTTCGGCCGGCAGATCGCGCAGTCGGGCAACGACTTCTACGCGCACAGAACGGCTTCACCCAGGACTCGCTCACGCGAACCCTGGGCCAGGCCGGCTTCGGATGGGTGTTCACCGCCCCCGGTCCCTACGAGATCCGCGCGATCGCGTTCAAGCAGGCGCCCACGCCGCAGCAGAAAGCGCTGCTGGGCCTGCCGCAGTAACTACTTGCCGGAGTAGTCCTCGTCGTATCTCATGCAGTGGCCCGCGGTTCGTAGAGGAACTTCTGGAATCCCGCGAACATTTTCCCGATCTGCTCGGGCGCGCCCAGATCGTCCACCGCATCCGCCGATGAATTGTGGTATTTAAGCCGCAGCAATGGGGTCAGCTTGTCCTGGTCCAACTCCTCCACGCCTACGCCGACGTAATGCTGGAGGACAAAGTCCAGGAAAGTTCGTTGCTTCCAATCGAACGATGAGTCGATAGCCACCCGCGCGCCGGCCGCCCGGCCCTCGCGCGTTATCGGCGGCTTCGCATAGGCCACGTGCGCGAGCACATCGAAGAGGTCGCTCTTCTCCGCGTCGATGATCTTTTGCATCTCGACGAGCTGTTCGCGCCCGAAGCCGCGCTCGGATAATCCTTGCAGGAGCTTCTTCCGGGTTTCCGGAGCGCTCCACAAGGCACGGAGCTCGGCCTCGTCCTTGAAAAACTCCGGCAGCTTGCCGAACAGCATCTCCATGAACTGGTGCGCGCTCATCGGCGTGCCGTCGGGATGCGCCAGCCCGCTGCTTTCAGCGCGGGGTCGATGTGCTCGGCGCGGGTTTCGGCTTCGTTCACGAGTAAGCGGCTATGCGATTGCCATCACGTGTCAGGAGATGCACCAGCTTCGGATGGATGAAGAGCTTCTCGCGGCCCACGACGACTTCCTTCAGGACGCCGATATCTGCCAGCTGCTTGAGATAGCGCGATGCCGCTTGACGGCCTGCGATCTCCTTCTCGACGACGTTCTGGATACGGCAATAGGGCAGCTCGAAAATCAGGTCGACCAGCTCATGGCTGTAGATCTTGGGGGCGGCCTTCTTGAGGTGCTCGATAGTCATAGCCTGCAGCGCGCGGATGGCTGCAATCTTTTCAGTCGTCCAGGTGGCGGTTTCTTCCACGCCCTTCAGGACATAGAGAATCCATGGCTCCCAAGCCTGCTCGCGGGTGACGTCGAGCAGCAGCCGGTAGTAATCGCCTTTATTGGCGATGATGTAGCGGCTGAGGTAGAGGATGGGTAGTGTCAGCAGCCCTTCCTGGATCAGGAAGAGGCTGTTGAGCACGCGCCCGGTGCGGCCATTGCCGTCGGCAAAGGGGTGAATCGCCTCGAACTGATAGTGACCCACCGCCATGCGGACAAGCGGGTCAATGTCCAGGGCTTCGTGGAGAAAGCGCTCCCAGTTGGCTAGCTTCGTACGCAGCAGGTCTTCGCCCACGGGTGGGGTGTAGATCACGGTGCCGTTCCGCCCGCTGGCCAAGGCAACACCCGGAATGCGGCGCACCTGCATTTGAATGCCCTTGATTCGGGTGCAAACCTGCTCCGCTGTGCGGGTGCTGAGAGGATGGCGCTTCAGCGATTGGAAGCCTTCCAGTAAGGCGGTGCTGTGCCGCAGTGCCTCGCGTGTGATCGGGTCGGCGCGCTCACCGATGTTCTGGAACTGGAACAGTTTGTCGGTAGTGGTGACGATGTTCTCGATTTCCGAACTGGCTTGCGCCTCCAGCAGCGGCAGCGTGTTGATCAGCATGCTCTGGTTGGGGATCAACTCGGCTGCCTGCTTCAGCTCGGCCAATGCCGCTCGGGATGGGATGCATCGCTTGAGGACTAGCTTGGTCTCCAGATCCACGGCAGGCGGAAGATCCGGCAGCGCGTTGTAGGGCGCGTCGGGGCGCCAAACGGACGTGGTTGAATTGTGACCCTTTTGCGACATGTCTTCAGTTTATGTCGCTGGCGGTGACGGGTCAATATGTGTCGCAATTTATAGCTTTTGACGCCACGTTCTGCGGAAGTGTCGTGGACGGCGACAGGTCGGGGGGGCGGTGCGGGCCAGTTCCCCGCGATGAGTCAAGTATGAGTCAAGTTTTGTGGCAAGCGACTCACAGCGCGCCGCTGAAGGCTTCATGCAGAAGGGACCGTTTCAATGCGTCCAGTGCCGCGAGACTTTGCCGGTGGACGCCTTCGAGGCGCTGGGTATCGGCAGCGAGACTGTCGATCTGCCCAGCAATCCGTCTCTGCTCCTGACGGGAAGGAACGGGAACCCTAATCTTGCGCAATTCATCCATATCGCCACCGTTGCGCCCATGTTCCTGACCTTGGCTTCGTAGAGGTGCGAGGGCTCGTGCTTCTCGGCCTGCGAGCGGAAGCGCAGCTCGTCGATGTGTTCGATGATCTCGCGCAGGTTGTACCCGCTCGTGATCTTGTTCTTGATCTCGCCGAAGATCTCGCCGATCTTGTACTCGATCGTGTTCGGACCGCTCGCGCGCTGCTTGAACTTGTGCAGGTACGGAAAGAGCTCGGCATTGACGAAGTCGCGCAGGTCATCGCCGGACAGCGCGGTGTTGTGATCCAGCTTGCCGGACTTGTCCTTGGGCGCTGCCCACGATTCCCATCGATAAGGCTTATCGAGGATGAATGCGTACTTCTTGCCGTCGAGCCTGGCCTCCGTGGCGCGGTCCTGCTCGAGGCCGTCGAGGTATTTCAGGAACAGCAGCCACGAGGTTTGGCTCGGTGTAATCGAGCTCGGTGGTGCAGCCCGCCTCCTTCCGGAGGATGTCTTCGATGTTGCGGAAAGCTTGTTCAAACATTGAGGAGGCGGCCTTTGTTGTGGTTGTGTACGCGCCGATTCACCGCTTCGACGGTTCCCCCGGGTCGCTGCCCAGCAGCGGCACGCCGCCGCCACCGCCGATGAGGCCGGTCTCCGAGTAAATGCGCAGCTTGTCGCGCGTGTCGACGATGTCGAGGTTGCGCATGGTGAGCTGGCCGATGCGGTCGGCGGGCGTGAAGAACGCCTCGCCCTTCTCCATGGTGAGGCGCTCGGGCTTGTAGGTGAGGTTGCGGCTCCTCGTGTCGAGGATCGAGTAGTCGTTCCCGCGGCGCAGCTCCAGCGTCACCTCGCCCGTTACCGCGCGCGCGACCCAGCGTTGCGCGCTCTCGCGCAGCATCATCGTCTGCGGGTCGAACCAGCGCCCCTGGTAGAGGAGGCGCCCCAGCCGCCTGCCGTTGCCGCGGTACTGCTCGATGGTGTCCTCGTTGTGGATCCCGGTCACGAGCCGTTCGTATGCGAGGTGGAGGAGGGCCATGCCGGGCGCCTCGTAGATGCCGCGGCTCTTGGCCTCGATGATCCGGTTCTCGATCTGGTCGCACATGCCGACGCCGTGCCTGCCGCCGATGGCGTTGGCTTCCGCGAGGAGCGCCACCGCGTCCTTGAAGGTCTGGCCATTCAGGGATGCGGGCTGGCCCTCTTCGAAGCCGATGGTCACCGTCTCGGGACGGACCACCACGTCCTCGCGCCAGAACGCGACGCCCATGATGGGATTCACGATGCCCATCCCCTTGTCGAGGAACTCGAGGTCCTTCGCCTCGTGCGTGGCGCCCAGGATGTTGGAGTCGGTGGAGTACGCCTTCTCCGCGCTCATCTTGTAGTCGAATCCGCGCTTCACCAGGTACTCGCTCATCTCCTTGCGCCCGCCCAGCTCGTCGATGAAGCGCTGGTCGAGCCACGGCTTGTAGATGCGCAGGCTCGGGTTGGCGAGGAGACCGTAGCGGTAGAAGCGCTCGATGTCGTTGCCCTTGTAGGTGCTGCCGTCGCCCCAGATGTGGACGTCGTCCTCCTTCATCGCCACCACCAGCATGGTCCCGGTGACCGCGCGGCCGAGCGGGGTGGTGTTGAAGTACGTGGACCCCGCGGTCGAGATGTGGAAGGCGCCGCACTGGATCGCGGCGATGCCCTCGGCCACCAGCTGCGGGCGGCACTCGACCAGCACCGCGCGCTCGGCGCCGTACAGCTTCGCCTTGCGCGGAATCTCGCCGTAATCGGATTCGTCGGGCTGCCCCAGGTTGGCGGTATAGGCGTAGGGAATCGCGCCTTTTTCGCGCATCCACGCCAACGCCGCGCTCGTGTCCAGGCCGCCGGAGAACGCGATGCCGACCTTTTCGCCGGTCGGCAGGGATTGCAGGATGGTGGCCAAGAGTCGCGCCTCGCGGGTGGAAACGAAGAATTTTACGTCAGGAAGGCTAGAATCCGAATTTCGACTCCGGGAAAGAGACCGATGCCGTCATTCGACATCCTGTGCGAGGCCAACGCGGTGGAGCTCAAGAACGCCGTGGAAACCGCCAACAAGGAAATCGCCAACCGCTTCGACTTCAAGGGCTCGGACGCGAGGATCGAGCTGAAGGAGAAGGAGCACGAGATCACCGCCTTCGCCGACGACGACTTCAAGCTGGGCCAGGTGCGCGACGTGCTGATGGCCAAGATGGCCAAGCGCGGCGTGGACGGGCGCTTCCTCGAGCTCGCGGACACCGAGAAGATGGGCGGCGACAAGGTGAAGCAGAAGATGACCGTGAAGAACGGCGTCGAGGTCGAGCTCGCCAAGAAGATCGTGAAGATGCTGAAGGACGCGAAGATCAAGGTCACGGCGTCCATCCAGGGCGACGTGGTGCGTGTCTCGGGAGCGAAGAAGGACCTGCTGCAGGAGGCCATCCAGCTGGTGAGGAAGGGCGTGACCGAAGTGCCCCTCAAGTTCGAGAACTTCCGCGACTAGGGGTCCCCGCGCGTGAGCGAGCCGCTCCTCCACTCCACCGGCTTCGACCTCGGCGAGGCGCTCGACGCCGCCGCGGTCGCGCAGTGCCGCGAGCTCTTCATCGAATACCAGCGCGGTCTTGGCGTGAGCCTTTGCTTCCAGCAGTTCGATCGCGAGCTCGCCTCGCTGCCCGGGGATTACTCACGCCCTCGCGGTCGCCTCATCCTCGCGCGCGTCGCGGGAGAGCCGGCGGGCTGCGTGGCGATGCGCCCCCTCGCCGCGGGTACGGCCGAGATGAAGCGCCTCTACGTGCGCCCGGCCCATCGCGGCCTGGGTCTCGGCCGAACCCTCGCCGAGTGCGTGATAGATGAAGCGCGCGCGCTGGGCTATGGGACGCTCAAGCTCGACACGTTGCCCTCGATGGCCGGCGCGCAGCGCCTGTATGCCGAGCTGGGCTTCGCGGATACGCCGCCCTACAACGACAATCCCGTCGACGGGGTGAGCTTCCTCGCGCGCGCGCTCTAGCGCTTCAGGTTCTCGATCCAGCGCGTGTAGAGCCGGTCGGCGTAGGCGCTCAGTACCGGCAGGCGCTCCTGCATCTCGCCGGTGATGCGCGCTACCGGCTGCACGGCCGGGCTGGCGAGGTTCGCTTCGACCTCGCTCCTGCCGCTCGCGATCCAGCTCGCGATCATCTCCGGGGTCATCTCGACGTGGCATTGCATGCCCAGGTGGCGGCCGCCGAGCACGTAGGCCTGGTTGGGGCAGTGCGTGCCGCTGAGGATGCGCTCGCCGCCGGGCGGAATCGAGAAGGTCTCGCCGTGCCACTGGAAGGTCGTGAATTCGGCGAGGTCGGCGCCCAACCAGCGGCGCGCGAGAGGCGTGTCCTCGACGCGCACCGGATTCCAGCCGATCTCCTTCACCGGGTTGGCCCGCACCTCTCCGCCGCTGGCGCGCGCGAGCAACTGTCCGCCGAGGCAATGGCCGATCACCGGCACCTCGCGACGCAGCGCATCGCGCATCAGCTCCAGCACCGGCGCGGTCCACGGCAAATCGTCGTTGGCGCTCATCGGACCGCCCATGAAAGCGAGGCCCGCGAAGGGCTCGCTCGAGGCCGGAACCGGGTCGCCCTCGTCCAGCTTCACGAGCTTCCAGGGCAGGCCGTGGCCATCGAGGAATGTGGCAAAATGACCCGGACCCTCGGTGTCGGAGAAACGGAATACGGCGACAGGCTTCACGGCGCTCCTCGATGAAAATCCATTCGTTCCTCCTCCTCGCCGCCGCGCTTGCCACGAGCGCCCTCGCCACCGACGTGAACGTGATCGGGCTGTTTCCCGGCAAGGCGGTGGTGACCATCAACCGGGGCGCGCCGCGCACGCTTTCCGTGGGCGAGACTACCGCCGAAGGCGTGAAGCTCATCTCGAGCGGCGCGGTCAGCGCCGTGATCGAGATCGAGGGCAAGCGCGAGACGCTCGAGATGGGGCAGCACTTTGCGGCATCGTCCGCGGACGGTGGCGGGCGCCAGAGCGTCAACATCGCGCGCGACGGCAACGGCCATTTCATGGCCGACGGGATGGTGAACGGGGCTCATATCCGCTTCATGGTCGATACCGGCGCGACGCTCGTTTCGCTGCCGATCACCGAGGCCGCGCGTCTCGGGATCGACTACCAGAAGGGCCGGGCCGGATATTCCATCCTCGCCGACGGCCGGCGCGTGGCCTCGTGGCGCGTGATGCTGGACAGCGTCACCCTCGGCGACGTGACGCTCCTCAACGTCGAAGGATCCGTGAGCCAGGGCTCGGGCATGCCGCTCCTGGGCATGAGCTTCCTCGGACGCACCGAGATGCGCAACGAGGGCGAGCTGCTCTCCCTCACCAAGCGCTACTAGGAGTCCATTCCCTTCGCGATCATCGCGTAGGCCGAGTGGTTGTGGATCGATTCGAAATTCTCGCTCTCCACCACGTAGCCGGTGACGCGCTGGTCGGCGTTCAGCCGTGCCGCGATGTCGCGCACCATATCCTCGACGAATTTGGGGTTGTCGTAGGCGTTCTCGGTGACGAACTTCTCGTCGGGGCGCTTCAGGAGCCCGTAGAGCTGGCATGAGGCCTCGTTCTCCGCGAGGTCGATCAGCTCCTCGATCCAGACGAAGGTGTTGATGTGCGCGGCGATGGTCACATGCGAGCGCTGGTTGTGCGCGCCGCGCTCGGAGATCTTCTTCGAGCAGGGGCACAGGCTCGTCACCGGGACCAGCACCTTGAGGGTGAACACTTCCTTGCCGCCGACGATTTCGCCGACGAAGGTGACCTCGTAGTCCATCAGGCTCGCGACGCCCGAAACCGGCGCCTTCTTCGACACGAAATAGGGGAAGCTCATCTCGATGTGGCCGCTCTCGGCCTCGAGCTTCTTCACCATCTCGCGCAGCATGAGGCGGAAGGTGTCCGGAGAGATCTCGCGCTCGTGCGCGTTGAGGATCTCCACGAAACGCGACATGTGCGTGCCCTTGAAATGGTGCGGCAGGCCCACGTACATGTTGAAGTGCGCGACGGTGTGCTGCACGCCGCCGCTGCGCTCCTTGATCATGGCCGGGTGGCGGATCGACTTGATGCCGACGCGGTCGATCGCGAGCCGGCGCGTGTCCGGTGTGGACTGCACGTCGGGGATGGGGAGCTTCATGTCGCGCTGGTTCATCGAAAAGGGTCCTCGGCCGAATGAGAAATTATAAGCCCTGCGACCATTGGGCGATTTCGGGACATCCGGCGTTCCCGCCTAGGGAAGGCGGCCCGCGACGAGGAGGCGGTTCACGACCAGGTGCACTGGCACCCAGTGGACCAGGTCGTCGAACTCCTTGCCCGCCGCGTTTGAAGCCTCGTGGTGGATGAAGACGGGGTTGCCCGCCAGGTTGCGCGCCTCGTCCGTTCCCGGCGCGGGCTGGACGCCGCCGTTGGCCCCCAGCGAGAGGAGTACGAAGGCGGCGCGGAACGTCAGCTGGTTGGCCGCGGGGCCGCAGGTGGACGAGCCCGCCTTCGCGCCGGTGGAGCAGATCATGATGAAGTGCGGCGCGGCAGCGAGGCCCGCGAGGGTGGCCGACTGCATGCCGTTGGCGCGCGTCAGCGCGTTCACGACGCCGTTCACGTCGGCCCCTGCGCCGAATACCGCGTAGCGCCACCGGTTCCTCTCGCCCATCCATGGGTCGCGCACGAAGCCCTCCGAGTCGAGGGGCGCCAGGCCGAGTGTGGCGCCGGGCAGGAAGCCATCGTAGAAGTTGGAGCAGCCGCCGTTGGTGGCGTCGCCGCCCGGTGCGAAGCTTTCCAGGCCCTTACTCCCCAGGGCGGCGGGGCACGGCAGGCGCGCGTGCGCCACGGCGAAGCCGAGCAATGCCTCCTTGGCCTCGTCCATCTGGCGGCGCGCTTCCTCCTGCCTGCGCATCTGCAGCTGCGCCGCGATCGGCAGCGCGAGGCCGCTCAACATCACGGTGAGGATGACGAGCACCACCATCACCTCGATCAGCGTGAAGCCTTCAGTACGCGACGACGACATCGTTGAACTCTCTCGCCCCTCCGGATGCGGTGACGCGCGCACAGGTGCCGCGCCCTTCGCAGGAGAATGCCGGCGGCTGCGGGCATCCGGCCGCGCCTTCCAGTTGAGCGTTGGCCTCCTCGAGCCACTGGCGCACTGCGGATACGTTGGCGCCCGCGCGGCTTTGCACGAAGCCATCGCGCACCAGCGGCGCGCCCGCCACGATCACCGCATGCTGCTTGCCGATGCCGAGCGTGCGCCCTGTGGGATCGGCGAGGGCGAGGCACGGCGCGCCCGCGCAGCTCGCGGCGACCGTGCTCGGCGCGACGCCGGGTGCCAGCGCGTAGAACACGTAGGGCTTCCACGCGTTCCACCAGGAATTGCCGTCATGACCCGCGGTGCTTCCCTCGTCGGCGCCGCCGGGCGGCAGCGCGATGTGGCAGGCGTCTTCGAAGGTCGGAAAATCGGAGCCGCCCCACCATGCGGCGAGCATCCCGCCGGGCGTTGCGAACGGCGTGTCGGGAATCCTGCCGAAGAGCACACCGGGCTGGCCGCTCCATGCGCCCGCGGATTGCAGGCACGCCGGCGTCGGCCACGGATGCCGGCCCCGGTTCTCCGCGCGCGCCGCGTAGGAGCGCAGGCAGCGGGAGACCTCGAGCGCCACGCGCAATCGGATGCGCGGCATCACGTCGCGGTAGGCGATCACGGCGAGGCGATCGTTCACCGCGGGCCTGCCGTCGGGGAGCATGACCGGGCCATGGATGAACCCGTTGCCGTTGCGCGTGCGCCCGGCGGCATCGTTGCGGTCCACGAAGTCGGCGTTGTCCTCGTCGCCGTAGCGCGCGCCCACCGCCTTGTCGAGATAGCTCGCAGGGTCGCAGTGCGCGGCGCGCTGCGGGGGATCGGCCAGGCAGCGCCCACTCGCGTCGCATTCACCCGGAGCGCACGCGCGCCGCTGGAGGGCTTCGGTGCCGCCGGGGCCCGCGCGCATGATCGGCGGACCAGGGGCGATCACCACCGCCACGGCACCGCCGGCCGGCGCGCGGTACGCCTCCGCGATGCGCCCGTCGTGCAGGAGCGCGCCCGCATTGTCGCGCACGCTGATCGTGCCGAGCGCGGCGTCGGGCGTCATGTCGAGGCACGCGCGGCTCACCGCGCAATTGAGCAGGCCCTTGTACTTGCTCGATACCGCGTACCAAAGGCGCTCGCCATAGCCATCGCGCAAATCCGCGAGGCCGAGCGTCTTCCACGGCAGGCGTCCAAGGCGCTGCTCCTGGCCGCTGTCCCCGTTCTGGGATCCGCAGGTCGCCTCGGCCCACCCGTCGTCGTCGAGGTCGGGGCACGGCAGGTAGCCGGGGCCGACCGCGGAGTTGACCGGGTGGTCCGCCGCGTACGCGATCAGCGCTTCGCGCGCCTCGGCGAGCGCGCGCTGGCTCACGCGCTCGCGCTCCGCTCCGCCCGACGCGCCGGCGAGCCCGATCGCGAGCACCACGCCAACGCATGCGAGCAGCATGAGCGTCGCCATGACCAGTGCCATGCCTTGGTGTGAAACGCGATTTCCCATGACCCAGGAATACGCGCGTGCGCCAAGTCGCAGTAGCCAAAGACCGCAACCATCGTTCGCGGACTTCGCTTGACTAGCGCGGCGGCTTGCGCTCGATGCGGATCGCCTCGTGGGAAGACGGCGACCCCACCGCGCGCGGCTCGAGGAGGGCGCCGGAGCCGGGGCGCGACACCGGCACTGGCGTGCCGTCGATCCACACGGTGTTGCGCCCGTCGCTCCTCTTCACGAAGCCGGTGAGAGTCGGATTCGGCGCGCGCATGCCTTCGCCGACGCCAGCGCGGTCGGGCTCGCCGCGGCGCAGCTTGTCGAGGCGAACGCGCTCCTCGGGCGTGGTGAAGAGGGTGCCCAGCTCGAGCGCCAAGGCAGCGGGCGCGGCGAGCGCGAGGAGGAATGCGGCGGCCGATCGCCTAGCGCGCACCGCGTTTCTCCTTCAGCGTGATCCACTCGAGAGTGCAGTCGGCCTCGACGCGCGGCTGCAGCGAAGCGGGATCGGTCACCTCGATGCGCCTCATCGAGCAGCGATCCACCGGATAGAAGCCCTGCGGGTTGCGCGTGAGGGCATCGATGAAGGAGAGGATGTCGCCCTCGTGGAGCGCCCGCGCCTTCAGCTTCACCCGGCTCGCGAGGACGTCCACGGAGCTGAACACGCGCCCGCCGGCCAGCGCGAGGGGGCGTTGCGGCGCGATCTCGTAGTCGAGCGTGATCTGGTAATGGGCGCGCAGCGTGTTCACCAGCTCCACCAGCTCGAGGCGCCGCTCGGATTGCAGCAGGCCGCGGTCGACCAGCGTGCGGAACACTTCCGCCGACTCCTGCAGGCTCTCGCGTTCGCGCCGCGCGCCGTCGAGGCGCGCGCGCGCCTCCTGCAGCCGGCGTCCGGAGTCGGCGCTGTCGCGCTTCTCCTTTTGGGCGTACCAATGGCTGCCGGCGACGATCGCCGCCCCGGCGAGGAGCGCGAGGGCGAGGAGCGCCCACGACACGCGCATCGCTCGGAAGCCCTCGGCGCTGAAGA
>JBBRQA010000081.1:0-14746 GCA_038227085.1 Burkholderiales bacterium
CGCGAAGACATCCGCCGCCATCCACTCGGCGCGCTCCGGATCGAGGTTGTTGAGCTCGAGGTTGCGGCGCGCGAGGCCGAGCGCCTCCTCGGAGGTGTCGATGGAGGTCACGTGGCGCGCGCCGCCGCGCAGGGCAGAAAGGCCGAATCCGCCCGTATAGCAGAAGGCATTGAGGACATCGGCGTCTTTCGCAAGCACGCCGGCGAGAGCGCGGTTGTCGCGCTGGTCGAGGTAGAAGCCGGTCTTCTGGCCATGCACGATGTCGACTTCGTAGTGGATGCCGTCTTCCACGATGCGCGCCGGGTTCACCGCGGCTCCGGCAAGGAGGCCCGCGCGCGGCGGCAAGCCCTCGAGCGTCCTCACCTCGACGTCCGAGCGCTCGTAGACGTTGGCGGCGCCGGTAAGCTCGATCAGCGCCGGGGCCCAGAGCTCGCGCCACTTCTCGGCGCCGGCGGAAAGGATCTGCACCACGAGCGTGTCGGCGTAGCGGTCGACGATGAGGCCCGGCAATCCGTCGGACTCTCCATGCACCAGCCGCAGCGCGTCGCTGCCGAGGCGGAGTGCCCCGCGCCGCTCGATGGAGGCCTCGAGGCGCGCGCGCAGGAATGCGGCGTCGATCGTGTCGTGTGCGTCGAACGACCACGCACGCGCGGCGATCTGCGAGTCGGTGCAGAACGCGGCCCAGGCGAGAAAGGCGCCGTCGCGCGCCACCACGGCGACCGTGTCCCCCGAGGCGGGATGGCCCTCGACACGCTCGATCGCCCCCGAGAAAATCCATGGGTGGCGATGGCGGACGGACTTGTCGCGTCCGGCCCTCAATATCAGGCGGGGGGATTCGGGGGTCACGGGAGGGGAAGCAAAGCGGACAGAAGTATCATTTTACGATGACTTCACCCCGCGCCGCCGAAAGAATCGTCACCAAGGTGGGCGACATCACGCGCGAGGACGTGGACGCGATCGTGAATGCCGCCAATTCCTCACTCCTCGGAGGTGGCGGCGTGGACGGCGCGATCCATCTCGCGGGCGGGCCCGAGATCCTCGCGGCGTGCCGGCGCATCCGCGAAACGCAGCATCCCCACGGGTTGCCGACCGGGGAAGCGGTGATCACCCCAGCGGGCAAGCTCCCCGCCAAACACGTGATCCACACGGTGGGTCCGATCTACGGCCAGAACGGGGGGCGCGACGCGGAGCTCCTCGCGAGATGCTATGAAAACTCGATCGCGCTGGCCGCCGCGCATGGCCTCGCGACGATCGCCTTTCCCGCCATCTCCACGGGCGTCTACGGGTATCCGAAGGAGGAGGCGGCGCGCGTTTCGCGGGCGGCGGTAGAGCGCGCCCTCGACGAATTTCCTTCGATTCGGGAAGTTCGCCTCATGAGCTTTCGATGAAGAGCGGTGTTTTACGCGGGTGCCACCACCAGAGGCTGCACCTGGTTGCGCCCATGGTGCTTGGCCTCGTAGAGCCAGTGATCGGCGGCATCGACAAGGCCCTGCGGGTGCTCGAAGGAGGTGCTCGAAGCAAGGCCCATGGAAAGCGTCACGCGCAGCTGCGGATGGATCGAGCGCCAGTCGTAGATCTCCACGGCACGGCGCACGCGCTCGCAGATCTCGCTCGCCGAGCGCATGTCGAGGTGGCGGAAGACGAGCATGAACTCCTCGCCGCCGTAGCGCCCCGCCAGGTCGCCGAGGCGGCAATGGGCGCGCAGGATCTCGCCCACGCACCGCAGCACCTCGTCGCCCACCACGTGCGAGAAGCGGTCGTTGATTCCCTTGAAGTGATCGACGTCCGCGAGCGCGACCGTGACCACCGCGCCGCGCGTGCCCGCCTCGCGCATGAGCGTGGCAAGGCGCTCGTCCAGCTGGCGGCGGTTGGCGAGCCCGGTGAGCGCGTCTTCCATCGCGAGGCGCTTGTAGCGCTCGGTCTCCTGCGTCGCCTGGCCGAGGCGCCGGCGCGCGGAGAGCGCGCGTGCGCGACGCTCGGATTCTTCGCTGCGAAGGCTCTGCTCGATCACACCCGCGCGCCGCAGGCATGAGAGCGCCTCCGTCAGGTTACCCGCCGATTCGTAGGCCTGCGAGAGGTTGCGCAGCACGCGCGCGCACTCGTCCCGAGAGCCGAGGGCCTCGAAGGTAAGCAGCGCGCGCTTGAGAAGTGCCACTCCCTCCACGCGCTCCCCCAGTTGGTTGCGAATCTCGCCGATGCAGGCGAGCCCGTAGGCCTCGATCCACTTGTCGTCCGAATCGTGTGCGAGCTTGAGAAACTGCTCCGCCAGGCCGAGCGCCACCTCGGGCTTCGACATCGCCTGGTAGGCCTCGCCCATGGTCTGGAGGCAGAACGCTTCGAGGCGCTGGCAGCCGAACTGGCGAGCGATGGCCACGGCGCGGTGGAGGAGGCCGAGCGCGTTCTCGGCCTCGGCCCGGCAGCCCGCCGCGTCGCCCGCGGCGCGATGCTGGAGCGCGCGCCGGATGTGACCGAACGCGGCGTTGTTCAGGTCGAAGCCCGCGCCCTCGTCGTCCTGCGTCTCGCGGCGCAGGTCGAGCGCATGGTCGAAAAGCTCGAGCGCCGCGGTGTGGTTGCCGAGCTGGATCTCGACCGCGCCGATGTTGGAGATCACGCGCGCCTGCCATTTCAAGTCGCCCGCGTCGCGGAAGCCCTTCAGGGCGAGCTCGTACATCTCGAGCGCGCGGCCGTAGTCGGAAAGCTGGCGGTGGGTGATGCCGAGGAGGTTGCAGCAGCGCGCCTCGCCCTCGCCGTTGCCAGTGGAGCGGAACAGGGACAGCGCCGTGTTCTGCGTCTCGAAGACCGCGGGATAGTCGGCCTGCGAATAGAGATTGCGCCCGAGGCAATAGAGCGCCTGCGCCTCGCCCGGCGTGTCGCCGGTGGCACGCGCGAGCACGATCGCCTCGCGGGCGAGCACCACTCCGCGCGCCGGCTCGCGCTCATGGAGCTGCTCGGAAATCTCGTTCAGCAGCCGCACGCGCTCGTGCACCGCCAGCGGCTCGTGCAAGCGGCTTTCGAGCTCCTTCACGCTCGCGATCTTCACAGGCGGCGCGCCGTGTCAACGCCCGGCACGTCCCTCACCTGCCGCAACACGCGCTGGATCGAGTCGGCCGACGACACCTGCAGAGTGAAGCGCATGAAGGCATGCGCGCCGCGCGAAAGCGTGTTCACCGCGGTCACGTTGATGCGCTCGCGCGCGATCGCCTCCGAGATGTCGCGCAACAGCCCCTGGCGATCGACGGCGACCACCTCGATCTCCGCGGCGAACGCCGCGGCGCTCTCCTTGCCCCAGTCCGCGGGCATGAGGCGGTCGCGCTGGTCTTGCGCAAGGCCCGTGATGTTGACGCAATCGACGCGGTGCACCATCACACCACGCGTGCGCGTGATGAAGCCGATGATCGGGTCCGGCGGCACCGGCTTGCAGCACTTGGCCACGAGGGTGGCGATGTTGTTCACCCCCAGCACCAGCACGCCGGAAGACGCCTTGGATGGCGCGGGCGCCGCGAAAGGAGCGGCCGGCGTGGGAGCCGCGGGCGCCTCGCCGCGCACGGCGATCTCGATCTGGCGCGTGGTCACCTCTTCGCGCCCCAGGGCCGCATAGAAATCCTCGAGCTTGGGAAAGCCCGAGGCGTGCGCGATCTTCTCGTGCGATTCCCCGGTCGAGCCCAGCCGCTGCAATTCCTTGTCGATCTTGGCGCGGCCCTCGGCCACGTCCTTGGAGAAGTCCTCGTGGCGGAACCACTGGCGCACCTTGGCGAGCCCGCGCGAGCTGGCGAGGTAGCCGGCCTGCGGCGAGAGCCAGTCGCGCGACGGGCCGCCCTGCTTGGCCGACATGATCTCGACCCTCTGCGCGTTCTGCAGCTTGTAGTTGAGCGGCACCATCTGGCCGTCGACCTTGGCGCCGCGACAGCGGTGGCCGAGGTCGGTGTGCACGTGATAGGCGAAGTCGATCGGCGTCGATCCGCGCGGCAAGTCCACGACGCGGCCCTGGGGGGTGAGCACGTAGATCGTGTCCTCGAAGAGGTCGCGATGCGCCTCGTCGCGCGCGCCCTCGCCTTCCAGCACCTCCTGCTTCCACGCGAGCACCTGGCGCAGCCACGCGATCTTGGAGTCGAACGCCTTGTCGGCGCGCGAGCCCTCCTTGTAGCGCCAGTGCGCGGCGACGCCGTGCTCGGAATGCTGGTGCATGTCCTCGGTGCGGATCTGCACTTCCAAGGTCTTGCCCTCCGGGCCGACCACCGCGGTGTGCAGGGACTTGTACTCGTTGGCCTTCGGTTGTGCGATGTAGTCGTCGAACTCACCCTCCACCGGGGTCCACAGGTCGTGCACCACGCCCAGCACCGTGTAGCACTCGCGGACGTTGCCGACGACGACGCGCACCGCCCGGATGTCGTAGAGCTGCTCGAAGGCGACATTCTTGCCGCGCATCTTTCGCCAGATCGAGTAGATGTGCTTCGGCCGCCCCTGGATCTTGGCGCGGATGCCCACGCCCTCGAGCTCGGAAGCGATCTTCGCGATCACGCGCTGGATGTAGGCCTCGCGGTCGTTCCTCTTCTCGTCGAGGAGCGTGGCGATCTTCTTGTAGAGGTCGGGCTCGGTGTAGCGGAACGAGAAATCCTCGAGCTCCCACTTCACTTCGGACACGCCGAGGCGGTTGGCGAGCGGCGCGAAGAGCTCGAGCGTCTGGCGCCCCGCGGCGCGGCGCACCGCGTCTTCCGCCTTGGTGATCGAGCGCAGGTAGACGACACGCTCGGCGAGCTTGATCAGCACCACGCGCACGTCCTCGGCGATGGCGAGCAGCATCTTCCTCAGCTGCTCGAGGTCCACGCCGGTGGCGCTCAGCGTCTCGATCCTCCCGGCGCGCGCGATCCCTCGCAGGAGCACGGTCAACTCCGCGCCGAAGGCCGCCTGGATCGCCTCCAGGTCGAGCTCGCGCTCCGGGATCGACTGGCTGATGAGGGCCGCGGCGATGGTCTCGGGATCGGCGCCCTGCACGAGGAGGAGCCGGGCGACCGCGACGGCGCGCTCGAATGCCTCCGCGCGTCCCGCCGCCTGGGAGGCGCCGCGCGCGAATTGCAGGGCGCGCGCCGGCAACTCGGCGTGCGGCGCGCCGAAGGTGGAGCGAAGCTCACCCTCGAAGGGGGCGAGGTCGGCGGCGGCGGAGGGGCTGAGCACGGGGAATGTGACCTTGAATCCATTCTACTTGTGGAAAATTCGGCACGTCCATGCCCGAATGCGACACAGCGCCCGGGACGCTCCCCGGGGGACCATACGCACATGGACCTTACCCCTGCCCTCGCCGATCGCCCCGCTTCCAATCGGTGCGATGCCCGTGCACGGTGCATGGTCCGGGTGAAATTCGTGAGCCTGGCCCCGGTGGAGGCCGAGCCCGCGGAGGTTGGACCCGAGGCCGCGCTGTGGGGACAGCGCGCCTCGGGGGTTGCTCGATACCTTTCCCGCGTCATCGGTCGCCTGGTGGCGGCGCGGCCCTAGACGATCCGACGCGGTTCTTGTCGGCCCCCGGATCCGTCCGGGGGCCGGCTTTTCTGGCTTCCTTCTTGCTATCCTGTGGCTCCCCATGCCGCAGACCGACCTCTACAACGAGATGTTCGAAGCGGACCGCTCGGTCCGCCCGCACTACTCCGCCTTCGCGGAATGGCTCGCCGAAACGCCGCCGGCGCGTATCGCGCAAAACCGGCGCGCCGCCGACCTCCTTTTCCACCGGGTCGGCATCACTTTTGCCGTCTACGGCGAGGCTTCCGGCACCGAGCGGCTGATCCCGTTCGACATCGTCCCGCACGTGATTCCCGCGCGCCAATGGGACGTCCTCGGGCGGGGGCTACGCCAGCGCGTGACGGCGCTGAACCGCTTTCTGCACGACATCTACCACGGCCAGGAGATCATCCACGCCGGCAAGATCCCCACCGAGCAGGTGAACCAGAACCCGCAGTTCCGCAAGGAGATGGTGGGGGTGGACGTGCCGGGTGGCGTGTACGCGCACGTCGCGGGGGTGGACATCGTTCGCCACTCCGACGGCGAGTATTACGTCCTCGAGGACAACCTGCGCACGCCCTCGGGCGTCTCGTACATGCTCGAGAACCGCAAGATGATGATGCGGCTCTTCCCCGAGCTGTTCGCGCAGCAGATGATCCGCCCGGTGGACCACTATCCCGACCTGCTGCTGGAGACCTTGCGCGGCATGGCCACGCGCGAGAACCCGACCATCGTCCTGCTCACGCCGGGCCACTACAACAGCGCGTACTTCGAGCACGCCTTCCTCGCGCAGCAGATGGGCATCGAGCTCGTCGAGGGCGCCGACCTCTTCGTGCTCAACAACACGGTCTTCATGCGCACCACGCAGGGCCCGCAGAAGGTGGACGTGATCTACCGGCGCATCGACGACGACTTCCTCGACCCGCTCGCTTTCCGTCCCGACTCGATGCTCGGCGTGCCGGGGCTCCTCTCGGCGTACCGCGCCGGGCGCGTCACGCTCGCCAACGCCATCGGCACCGGCGTAGCCGACGACAAGTCGATGTACCCGTACGTCCCGGACATGATCCGCTTCTACCTGGGCGAAGAGCCGATCCTGAGGAACGTGCCGACCTACGTGCTGCGCAAGAAGGAAGACTGCGCCTACGTCCTCGCCCACCTCCACGAGCTGGTGGTGAAGGAGGCGCAGGGCTCCGGCGGCTACGGCATGCTGGTGGGTCCCACCGCGAGCCGCGACGAGCGCGAGCGCTATCGCCAGCGAATCCTCGACGCGCCGGAGCGCTTCATCGCGCAACCCACGCTGTCGCTTTCCTGCGTGCCGACCTTCTGCGGCGACGAGCTCGCCGACCGGCACGTCGACCTGCGGCCCTACGTGCTCTCCGGGGCCAATGTCACCTTCGTGCCCGGCGGCCTCACCCGCGTGGCCCTGCGCGAAGGCTCGCTGGTGGTGAACTCCTCCCAGGGCGGGGGCGTGAAAGATACCTGGGTGGTCGACTAGATGCTCTCCAGAGTCGCCTCGACCCTGTATTGGATGAGCCGCTACGTGGAGCGCGCCGAGAACACCGCGCGCGTGCTCGACGTGGCCTGGCGCATGTCGCTGCTGGTGAAGGAGCCGGAACTGCAGGACCAGGAGTGGTTCGCGCCGCTCAACATCACCGGCACGCTGTTCCCGTTTTCCGGGCGCCACGACGAGGCGTGCGCGCGCGAGGTGCTGCACTTCATGGCGCTCGACCCCGAGAATCCGTCGTCGATCTACGCCTGCGCCAAGCACGCGCGCGAGAACGCCCGCGCCGTGCGCGGCTCGATCACTTCCGAGATGTGGGAGGTGCTCAACTCCACGTGGCTCGAGATGCAGCACATGGACGAGGAGAAGATGCAAGCGCGCGGCGTCTCGGCCTTCTTCGACTGGGTGAAGGAGCGCAGCCACCTGTTCCGCGGCGTGACCTTCGGCACCATGCACCGCGACGACGCCTACGAGTTCGCGCGCCTGGGCACGCACATGGAGCGTGCCGACTCGACGGCGCGCATCCTCGACGTGAAATATCACATCCTGCTGCCCAGCGTGAAGGACGTGGGCGGCGCGGTGGACTACTACCAATGGTCGGCGGTGCTGCGCTCGGTGGCGGCCTTCGAGGCGTATCGCAAGGTCTACCGCGACGTGATCACGCCGTTGAAGCTCGCGGAACTATTGATCCTGCGCGACGACATACCGAGGAGCCTCAGGTTCTGCCTGCTCCAGGTGTTCGAGACGCTGGGCCATGTGCAGAACGAGCAATCGGGCGACGCGGTGCGCCACGCCGGGCAGATCCTCGCCGGGCTCCAGTACGGCCGGATCTCGGAAATCTTCGCTGGCGGCCTTCACGAATACCTCACCGAGTTCCTCGAGTCCATGCAAGAGCTCTCCTCGCAGATCCAGAAATCGTTCTTCTCGTCGAGAGTGGTCGAGTAAGATGAACACGCCATGACCTATTGCGTAGCGCTCCGCCTCGATTCCGGGATGATCTTCGCGTCCGACTCGCGCACCAACGCGGGCGTCGACCACATCGCGACCTTCTCCAAGATGCGCGTATACGAGAAAAAGGACGACCGCGTGATCGTGGTCCTCTCCTCCGGCAACCTGGCGATGACCCAGGGCGTGGTCAACATCCTCGATCGCCACGCCAAGGCGCCCGAAGGCGAGGACACCATTTGGAATTCGACCTCGATGTACGACGCCGCGGCGCTGGTGGGCGACGCCCTTCGCGAGATGCACCGGCGCGACGCTCCCTTCCTTGCCCAGTCGTCGATCGAGGCCAACTCCAACTTGCTGGTCGGCGGCCAGATCGGCAAGGAGCCGCCCCGCCTCTTTCACGTCTACGCGCAGGGCAACTTCATCGAGGCCACCGACGACACGCCCTACTTCCAGCTGGGCGAGTCCAAGTACGGCAAACCGATCCTCGACCGCGTGGTGACCATGGCCACGCCGCAGAAGGAAGCCGCCAAGTGCGTGCTCATCTCCTTCGACTCGACGATGAAGTCCAACATCTCGGTGGGGCTGCCCATCGACCTGCTCTGGTATCCGCGCGACAGCCTGCGGGTGGGGATGCAGCAACGCATACGCGAGGGCGATCCCTACTTCACCATGCTGCGCTCGCGCTGGGGCGGTGGCCTTCGGCGCGTGTTCTCAGAGCTCCCCGATCCCGACTGGCTCGAGTGATGCTCGCAAAGGGCGTTGGTCCGCAGATAAACGCGGATGAACGCAGATAAATGCCTTTCCTTCCCGTCAGCCACTAAGTGACCATCAAGGTAGCCCTGCACCACCGGACGCACTACACGTTCGATCGCCCGATCGGCATCGCGCCGCATGAGGTGAGGCTGCGCCCGGCCCCTCACAACCGCACGCCGATCGAGAGCTACTCGCTCAAGGTCAAGCCCGCCAAGCATTTCCTCAACTGGCAGCAGGACCCGTACGGCAACTGGGTCGCGCGCCTGGTGTTCCCGGAAAAGTCGCGCGAGCTGGAGATCACGGTCGACCTGGTCGCCGACATGACGGTGATCAACCCGTTCGACTTCTTCGTCGATCCCAGCGCCGAGCAGTTTCCGTTCGCCTACAGCAACGAGAACTACCGCGAGCTCACGCCCTACCTCGAGCAGGTGGTGCCCACGCCGGCGCTGATGGCGTGGATCGCGAAGGCGCGCACGCGCTTCCTCGGCAAGCCGATCAGCACCATCGACCTCCTCATCGCCGTGAATCACATGGTGCGCGAGGACGTGAACTACCTCGTGCGCATGGAGCAGGGCACGCAGACGCCGGAGGAGACGCTCGCCTGCGGACAAGGGTCGTGCCGCGATTCCGCGTGGCTCCTGGTGCAGATCCTGCGCTTCCTCGGTATCGCCGCGCGCTTCGCCTCCGGATACCTGATCCAACTCGCCGCCGACCTGAAGTCGCTCGACGGCCCCTCGGGACCGGAGAAGGATTTCACCGACCTTCACGCCTGGGCCGAGGCGTACGTTCCGGGCGCCGGATGGATCGGACTCGACGCCACCTCGGGGTTGCTCACCGGCGAAGGCCACATTCCGCTTGCATGCGCGGCATTCCCCACCAGCGCGGCGCCGGTCACCGGCATGACCGAGGTCACCAACACCACGCTGCGCTTCGAGATGTCGGTCACGCGCATCAAGGAAGACACGCGCGTCACCAAGCCCTTCACCGAAGCGCAGTGGAAGGCGATCGACAAGGTCGGCGCACAGGTCGACCGCGAGCTCGCCGACGGCGACGTGCGCCTCACCGTGGGCGGCGAGCCCACCTTCATCTCGATCGACGACATGGAAGGCGCGGAGTGGAACTACACCGCGATGTCCGAAACGAAGCTCGAGCTCGCCACGCAGCTCCTCTACAAGCTGCGCAAACGTTTCGCGCCGGGGGGACTCCTGCATTTCGGCCAGGGCAAGTGGTATCCCGGCGAGCCGCTGCCGCGCTGGGCGCTCTCCTGCTTCTGGCGCCAGGACGGCACGCCGCTTTGGGAGCGCGAGAACGAGGATGCGCGCCCCGCCGATGACGAGAAGTACGCGGAGGAAGACGCGCGGCGCCTCGCCACCGAGCTCGCGCAGGCGCTCGGCCTCTCTCCCGAGTACGTGCTGCCCGCGTACGAGGATCCCTGGCGGACACTCCGTGACGAAGCCAACCTGCCGCTGAACGTCGACCTCTTCGCCGAGGATTCCTCGACCGAGCCCGCGCGCCGCCGCCTGGGCGACAAGATCTCGGCCGGGCTTGGCAAGCCCGCCGGCTACGTGTTGCCGTTGAAGCCGGTCGCGCGCGGCAAGCCCACCGACCCGTCCAAGTGGCAAAGCTCGCCGTGGCCGCTGCGCCGCGAGAAGGTGTTCCTCGTCGAGGGCGACTCCGCGCTCGGCTACCGCCTGCCGCTCTCCTCGCTTCCCGAGGTGCTGCCCGAAGACGACGAGCCCAGCATCCCGCAGGATCCGTTCGACCGGCGCGACGCGCTCGGCAAGAGGAAGCCGGCGAAGTCTGCGCTGGGGGCGAAGCACGCAAAGCCGAAGGCGCTGCCTCCCGGCGCTCCGCGCGAAGTGGTGAAGAAGGCGCTCGCGGTCGAGGTGCGCAAGGGGCGCCTCTGCATATTCCTGCCGCCGGTGGACCTGCTCGAGGACTTCATCACGCTGGTGAGCGCGATCGAGTCGACCGCGCAGGCGCTCGGGCTCCACGTGAGCCTCGAGGGCTATCCGCCGCCGGACGATCCGCGCCTCGGGCGCTTCGCGGTCACGCCGGATCCGGGCGTGATCGAGGTGAACATCCATCCCGCCGCCAACTGGGAAGACCTGAAGAGCCACGTCGAAACGCTCTATGAAGAGGCGCGCGCGACGCGCCTCGCCACCGAGAAGTTCATGCTCGACGGGCGCCACACCGGCACCGGCGGCGGCAATCACGTGACGCTCGGCGGGCCTACCGCCGCGGACAGCCCGCTATTGCGCCGTCCCGACTTGCTGAGGAGCCTCATCACCTACTGGCAGAACCATCCCGCGCTCTCCTATCTCTTCTCCGGGATGTTCATCGGCCCCACGAGCCAGGCGCCGCGCGTGGACGAGGCGAGGAGCGACACGCTCTACGAGCTCGAGATCGCCTTCGAGGAGCTCGAGCGCGAGTTCCAGAGCGGGGAGGCGAACGAAAAACCCTGGCAGGTAGACCGGATCCTGCGCAACTTCCTGGTGGACCTGACCGGCAATACGCACCGCGCCGAGTTCTCCATCGACAAGCTGTACGCGCCCGGCACCGCCACCGGCCGCTTGGGACTGCTGGAATTCCGCGCGTTCGAGATGCCTCCCCACGCGCACATGAGCTTGCTGCAGATCCTGCTCCTGCGCGCGCTCACCGCGCGTTTCTGGGCCGAGCCCTATCGCGAGAAGCTGGTGCACTGGGACACGCGCCTGCACGACGAGTTCATGCTGCCGCACTTCGTCGCCCAGGACATGCGCGACGTGGTCCACGATCTGCAGGGCGCGGGGTATGCCTTCGAGTTCGACTGGTTCGCGCCTTTCTTCGGCTTCCGCTTCCCGCGCTATGGGACAGTCGCCTACGATGGCATCGAGCTCGAGCTGCGCCAGGCGATCGAGCCGTGGCACGTGCTGGGCGAGCAGGTCGCGACCACCGGCACCTCGCGCTACGTCGATTCCTCGGTGGAGCGCCTGCAGGTGAAGGCGATGCGCCTCAATGAGCAGCGCCACGTCATCACCTGCAACGGGCGCGCGGTGCCGATGACTTCCACCGGACGCGCGGGCGAGTTCGTCGGCGGCGTGCGCTACCGTGCGTGGGCGCCACCCAACTCGCTGCACCCGACCATCGGCGTGCACGTGCCGCTGGTGTTCGACATCGTCGACATGTGGAACAAACGCTCGATCGGCGGCTGCACCTATCACGTGGCACACCCCGGCGGGCGCAACTACGACGTATTCCCGGTGAACGCGCTGGAGGCCGAGGCGCGGCGCGTCGCGCGGTTCCAGGGCATGGGCCACACGCCCGGGCCGATGATCGTGAAGAAGGAGGCGCGCAACCCGCGCTTCCCGGTCACGATCGACCTGCGCAAGGC
Source organism: Burkholderiales bacterium (assembly GCA_038227085.1). Taxonomy (GTDB): domain Bacteria; phylum Pseudomonadota; class Gammaproteobacteria; order Burkholderiales; family Usitatibacteraceae; genus Usitatibacter. Next base: position 12,066 of record JBBRQA010000081.1, read on the forward strand.
GCCGGAGACTTAGGCCATCACGATGTTCAATTCGCCCTTCACCCCGGCACCGGAATCCTCGAGCCGGATCGTGACGAGTCGCGCGGCGCTTCCGAGCGAGCGGTAGAGGCCATCGCGCGCGTTGCCGGGCTCGCCCTCGACGAACATCTGCGAGGTGAGGCGTCGCTTGCCGTTCTCGAGCACGTTGAAGTGGATGTGCGGCGTGCGGCCGGGATAGGGCACGGGCTTGATGGTGCGGAAGGCATAGCGCCCGTCGGCATCGGCCAGCACCACGCCGAAGCCCTGGAAGTCGGGATCGCCTTCGGGCTCGCCCACGTGGTGGTACTGGCCGCGCGCGTCGCACTGCCAGATCTCGACGCGCGCCCCCGCACGCGGGGCGCCAGAGCGATCGAGCACCCGGCCGCTCACCTCGAGCACGATGCCCTGTGCCATGGCGGCATGCCCCTGGATGCGTGTGAGATCGGCATCGGTGTCCTTGGGAAAGGACCGCGGGTAGAACGGCCCCTCGGTCATGCGCGGCGTGGGCGCGCGGTCCTCCGCGAGCGCGGGCGTGGCGGCCAGCGGCGCCAGCGCGGTTGCGCCGATCCAGGACAGGACGCGGCGGCGTTGCATCGATGGGCTCATGGGTCTCCTCGTCTTTCGCTCCAGTATCGCAGGCGGCGCGACTGGTTCTCGACCTCGATCATGCGCCCCGATTGTGCAGGCAATGTGATGCGCAACGCCCCTTCGCGGTCGGTGCGATGCAGCATCACTCCGCGTTCCAGGTACCGCGCGACGACCCCGGCGTTGGGATGGTGGAAGCGGTTGCGATAGCCCACCGAGAGAATACCGATGGCGGGCGCCACAGCCTGGATGAACGCGAGCGTGGACGAGGTCTTCGAGCCATGGTGCGGGATGAGGACGACGTCGGAGCGAAGCGAGGCCCGGTCGCGCGCGATCATCTCGGCCTCGGAGCGCGCCTCCACATCGGCGGCGAGGAGCAGCGAGAAGGCGCCGGTCGCGACGCGCACGACGCAACCGCGATCGTTCTCCTTGCGCCTGCGCGTCTCGGCGTAGATGTCGCGCGAAGGATGCAACACCGTGAACTCCACGCCGTCCCAGCGCCAGCGCGTGCCCGCCTCGCAACGCACGCTTCTCGCGAATGCGCCTTGCAGGATGTGATCGGGTTCGAGCGGCGACAGCAGCCACCCGGGAGCGCGCGAGTAGGCGATCGAGGCGGCGCCGCCGGAATGATCGTCGTCCGCGTGCGAGACCACCACGCCGTCCAGCGTATTGATCCCCTCCCCGCGCAGGAACGGCACCACGATGCGGTTGCCGCTATCGGTATCCGCATTCCACGAAGGCCCGGTGTCGTATACCAGCGCGTGGTTGGCGGTGCGCACCACCGTCGCGAGCCCGTTGCCGACGTCGAGCACGTCGAGCCACGCGTCTCCGGGCCCGGGGCCTGGCGGCAGCACGGTGAACATCGGCGCGATCCACGCCAGGCCCGCCGAGCGCAGCGGCACACCGCGCGGCGCGAGGAGCCACGCGCATCCCGCTACCGCCGCGGCGACGGTCCACGCCGCCGGCTCGTGGCTCTCCAGCATCGCGTGCGGAAGGCCCGCCAGCCATTCGAGCGGCACCATCAGCCACGTCATCAGCAGGTGCGCGCCATCGAGAAGCCATGGCAGGGGCAGGAAAGCGCCCGCGATGGTGAGCGGCACCACGACCAGGCTCACCAGCGGGATCGCGAACGCGTTGGCGAGCGGCGACACCAGCGACACCTCCTGGAAGAGCGCCATCACCATCGGCAGCATCGCCACCGTGACCGCGAGCTGCTCGAGGATCGCGCCGCGCAGCTTCCCCGAGTGCCCGGTGCGCAGCCCCATCACGTAGAAGATCGAGGCCACCGCGCCGAACGAGAGCCAGAACCCCGCGGAGAGCACCGCCCACGGGTCGAGGCCGACCACGGCGAGCGCGGCCAGCGCCAGCACGCGCGAGGGCGAGCCGTGGCGATCGGCGAGCACGCACGCGGCCACCACCGAGAGCATCACGAAGGTGCGCTGCGCCGGCACCTGGTAGCCGGTCATCAGCGAATAGGCGAGCGCCGCGAGGACGCCCACCACCACAGCGGCCTTGCGCGCCGGGATGCGCAGGGCCAGCGGCGGGATGCGCACCCACGCGAAATACGCGATCGCGAAGGCGAGCCCGGCGAGCATCGTGATGTGCAGCCCCGAGATGCTCATCAGGTGGCCCACTCCGGTGCGCCAGAACACCTCCCAGTCGTCCGTGGCTATCGAGTCCTGGTCGCCGATGGCAAGCGCCACCAGCACGCCGCGCAGGCGCGCGTCGCCAAGGTGAGCCAACATCGCGTCGCGGATCTCGCCGCGCCAGCGATGCAGCGTGTAGGGCCAGCCTTCCACGCGCGCATCGGTGCGTTGCGCCCCTTGCTTCGCGCGGACGTAGCCGGTGGCGCGGATGCCGCGCTCGAGCGCCCACGGCTCGAAGTCGAAGCCGTGCGGATTGGCAAGCCCGCGCGGGCGCTTCAGGCGCACCGTGATGCGCCAGCGCTCGCCCGCCGTGAGCCGGGGGGGTGCGACGCCATCGGCCTCGCCCTTGCCGCGCTCGACATACCACGTGAGCGCGAGAAGCGAAGGAATCAGCGCGCGCGGCGTCACCACCTTTTCGACCTCGAAAACGAA
>JBBRQA010000082.1:0-14743 GCA_038227085.1 Burkholderiales bacterium
ACTTGTAGTCCTTCCACGGATCCGCGCGCAGCTTCGCGAGGCGCTCGTGCACCGTGAAGATGTTCCACTGGCTCGCGCTTTCGAGCCCGTCCAGCTCCGCCCATTTCAACGGCACCGACACGCCGAGCCCGGCGCGCGCGCGCGCGGAAAATGCGCACGCCGTGGTCGCGCCGTTGCCGTTCCTCAGGTAGTCGACGAAGATCCGCCCCACGCGATTGCGCGCGCCGCTCTTCGCGACGAAGAGGCTGGGGAGCGTGCGCGAGAGGTGCACGACCACGGCCCGCGAGAAATCCTTGACCTCGTCGTAGCCGAGCTTTGGCGTGAGCGGCACCACGACGTGCAGGCCCTTGCCGCCGCTCGTCTTGAGGAAGCTCTCGAGGCCGAGCATGTCGAGCATCTTCTTGGTGAGGGCGGTGGCCTCCACCACCTGCGCCCAGGTGATGCCCTCGCCGCGGTCGAGGTCGAAGATCATGCGGTCGGGCTTGTCGATCGCCTTCACGGTGGAGTTCCACGTATGCAGCTCGATCACGTTCATCTGGGCGGCGCCCACCAGCGCCTCGCGCGTGGCGACCTCGAGCATGGCGGGATGGCCGGGCCAGAATTTCGGATCGAGCTCGTGGATGCCGGGAATGCGCAGCGTATCGGCGTGCTTCTGGAAGAAGAGATGGCCCGCGACGCCTTGCGGGCCGCGCACCAGCGCCACGGGGCGGCTGGCCAGGTGCGGCAGGATGTGCTCGGCGATGCGCTCGTAGTAGCGCACCAGGTCGATCTTGGTCGCCTTGCTCGCCGCGTCGACCACGCGTTCGGGGTGGCTCACCTTGCGGCCCGCGACTTCGCCGCTTTTCTCGCCGCGCGCCGCGGGGGCCGCGCGCTTTTGCGCCGGCGCTTCGGGAGCGTCGTGTAGCGCCGCCTCGCGCGTGATCGAGGCGGGATCCTTGTCGGTGCGCAGCCCTTGGAATACCGGATGGCGGATGCGCCCCTCGCTCGTCCATTCGGCGAACGCCACCTCGGCCACCAGCTTCGGCTTCACCCAGTGGCCATTCACCCCCTTGGGGCGCTCGGCGTACGGCATCTTGTCGGTGGCGATCGTCGCGAGCTTCTTCTCGACCGCGGCGAGCTTGCGATCGTCGAAACCCGTGCCGACGTTGCCCGCGTAGTGGAGCTTGCCTTGCGCGTCGTGAATGCCGAGCAGGAGCGAGCCGAAGCCCGCGCGGCTTCCCTTCGGGTCGGTGAACCCGCCGATCACGAATTCCTGGCGGCGCGTGCACTTCAGCTTGATCCACGCCGGCGAGCGCTTCGACGTATACGGAGAATCGGCGCGCTTGCCGATGATGCCTTCGAGACCTTTCGCGCAAGCGCCCGCGAGGAGCTTCGCGGGATCGGCGTCGAAATGCTCGCTGAAGCGCACGTGCTCCGAGGGATGCGACGCCAGGACCTTGGCGAGGAGTGCGCGGCGTTCGACGAGCGGCTCGTGCCGCAGGTCGTGGCCGCCGTAGTAAGGCATGTCGAAGACGAAGTAGACGATCTCGGAAGTCTTCGATACGTCGAACGCCCCCTGCAGCGACTGGAAGTCGGGATTGCCCTTCGCGTCGAGCACCACGATTTCCCCGTCCAGCCACGCCGAGTCGATGCCCAGCTTCGCCACCTCGGCGGCGAGCGCCTTCATGCGCGGCGTCCAGTTGTTGCCGTTCCTCGTGAAGAGGCGAACGTCGTCGCCGTCGATGCGGGCGAGCACGCGGTAGCCGTCGAACTTCACCTCGTAGATCCAGCCTTCCCCCCGCGGCGGCTTTTCGACCAGGGTGGCGAGCTGCGGAAAGAGCGAGAGCGGCAGCTTCGACGCGGCGCCCTTCTGCGCCGCTTTCTCCTTCGCTTCCTTCTTCGCCCCGGTTTTCGCATTCGCCGCGGCCTTGCGCGGCTTGCCGCCCGGACGGCTCAGCACGCTGTCGGGCAATGCCTCGACGATGTCGTACTCGGATGCGGGGCGCGACTCATCGTCGGCCTCCTTGATGAGCAGCCACGGCTCCTGGCGCTCGTCCTCGCGCTTCTTGATGCGCACCAGCATCCAGTGGCCGCGCAGCTTCTCGCCGTGCATCTCGAACTTGAGCTTGCCCTGGCGCAGGCCGACGCGCGGATCCTCGAGCGGGGTCCATGTGCCCCGATCCCACACCTCGACCGTGCCGGCGCCGTACTGCCCCTTGGGGATCACGCCCTCGAACTTGTTGTAGCCGAGCGGATGGTCCTCGACGTGCACTGCCATGCGCCGCACGTGCGGATCGAGGCTCGGGCCTTTCGGCACCGCCCAGCTCACCATCGTGCCGTCCATCTCGAGGCGGAAGTCGTAGTGCAGGCGCGAGGCCGCGTGCTTCTGCACGACGAAGGCGAGCTTCTTCCCGGCGCGCTCGACCTCGCCCTTCGGCTCCGAGGTGACGCCGAAATCGCGCTTCTTCCAGTACTGGGTGAGCGAACCGGCCATCTATTCGGGAATGAGCCGCCCGTCCTCGAGGTGCACGCGCTCGCCGATGCGAAAGCGCGGCCGGTCCGCGTAGCGCAGCGTCTCGGTGCTCCCGTCCTCGAAACGCACGCGCACCTCCCAGTCGCCGCCGGCGCTGCCGATGGAGGCGATCGTGCCGCAGTTCACGCAGTAGTCGCGCGTCGAGCGCTCGAAGGAAGGAGCGGGCCGCGGCGGCGGGGCGAGCGGCGTGGGCTTTGCGTGCTTCGTGTATTGCGGCGTTGTCGGCCTGGGAGCCTCGACCGGCGCGGGCGCCACCCTGGGCGCATCCGCCTTGGGGACTTCGACCCTTGGCGATTCCGCCGGCGCCACGAGCGTCTCGCCGGGCAGCAGGTCCACGCCGCCCTGCACCGTGCCGGCGAGTTGTTGGCCGGGGGTGGCGATGCTGCCCGGGCCCGGGGGGAGCACGCCATGCATGGGGATCCAGCCGACGAGGTAGGCGATGGTGACCAACGCGAGCGCGGCCACTGCCAGCCCCGCGATCGCCATCGAGGCGACGGCGGCGGGATGCCTTCCTGTCGATGCGTGCTGTTCCATCATGGTTGGCCTGCGCGAGGACCCGGTTAGATTTCGATGTGCGTGCCCAGTTCCACCACGCGGTTGGCCGGGATGTTGAAAAAATCCGTGGCGCGCGTGGCGTTGCGGGTCATCCAGGCGAACAAGTGGTCGCGCCACAGCGCCATTCCCGGCGTGTCGCTGGTCGGGATCACCGTCTCGCGCGACAGGAAGAACGAAGTGTCCATGACGTCGAACGCGAGACCGTAGCGCACGCGGCACGCGTTGAGGATCTCGTCGATGTCGGGCTGCTCCTTGAAGCCGTACCACGCCTCGAGCTTGAAGAAGCCGTTGACGAGGCGCTCGAGCTGCACGCGATCCTCGCGCGGCACCATCGGCACGTCGTGCGAGATCACCGTGAGGAACACCGTCTGCTCGTGCAGCACCTTGTTGTGCTTGAGGTTGTGCAGAAGGGCGTGCGGCACGGTGTCCACGCTCGCGGTCATGAAGATCGCGGTGCCCTGCACCTTCTGCGGCGGGTGCGCTTCGAGGCCCTCGATGAACGGCTTCAACGGGATGCCCTGCTCGGTAAGGCGCCGGAACATGAGCGCGCGGCCCCGCTTCCACGTCATCAGCAGCACGAAGATCGCCGAGCCGATCAGCACCGGGAACCAGCCGCCGGAGAAGAATTTTGCCGCGTTCGAGGCGAGGAACATGACGTCGACCACCAACATGCTGCCGATGACCAGGGCCACCATCCAGTGCGACCATTTCCAGAGGAGGCGCGCGACCACCATCGCGAGGATGCACTCGATCACCATGGTCGCGGCGACCGCGATGCCATACGCATTTGCGAGGTTGTCGGAGGTCTCGAAGCCCAGCACCAGCAGGCACACCGCGATGAAAAGGATCCAGTTCACGAACGGCACGTAGATCTGGCCGATGGAGCGCTCGGAGGTGTGCAGGATCTCGAGCCGGGGGATGTAGCCCAGCTGGATCGCCTGGCGCGTCATCGAGAAGGCGCCCGAGATCACCGCCTGCGACGCGATCACCGTCGCGCAGGTCGCGAGCACCACCATCGGATAGAGCGCCCATTGCGGGATCATCAAATAGAAGGGATTCTTGATCGCCGCGGGATTGGCGAGCACGAACGCGGCCTGGCCGAAGTAGTTGAGGAGAAGCGCGGGGAACACGAGCGCGATCCATGCGATGCGGATCGGCTTCTTGCCGAAGTGCCCCATGTCCGCGTAGAGCGCTTCGCCGCCGGTCAGCGCCAGGAAAACCGCGCCCAGCACGAAGAAGGCGAGCGCCGGATAGGCGAAGACGAAATCCACGGCGTAGGCCGGTTTCAGCGCGGAGAGGACCGCCGGATTCTTCATGAGCTGCATCGCGCCGACAGTGCCGATCGCGAGGAACCAGATCACCGTGACCGGCCCGAAGAAGGAGCCGACCTTCGAGGTGCCGTGGCTCTGGATGAAGAAGAGGCCGGCCAGGACCGCGAGGGCGATCGGGATCACGAACTTCCCGAACACAGGCGTGGCGACTTCGAGGCCCTCGACCGCGGAGAGCACCGAAATGGCCGGCGTGATCATGCTGTCGCCATAGAACATCGCGGCGCCGAACATGCCGATGCCGATGATGGTCCACTTGAGGCGCGGGCGCCCCTTGGTCTCGCGCAGCGCGAGCGCCAGCAGCGCGAGGATGCCGCCCTCGCCGTTGTTGTCGGCGCGCATCATCACGAAGAGATACTTGATGGTGATGACCCACACCATCGACCATACGATGAGCGACAGGATGCCCATCACGTTGTCTGGGGTCAGGGGAATGCCGTACTCGGGCTTGAACGCCGTCTTCAACGCGTATAGCGGGCTGGTGCCGATGTCGCCGAAGACGACTCCGATGGCGCCGAGGACCAGCGCTGCGGTGGCCTTCCGGTGCTGGGGCGACGCGTGAAGCGAGGCGGAGGTTTGACTCATTTTTTTGAATCCATCGCGGGCGCTCGCGCATCCCAGACGGACTGGGCGCGGACTATATACCGGTTTGTTGCGCCGCACAACGCTCGACGTAAGTAACCGCTGACCATGGTAACCTGCGCGCTCGCCGGAACCGACCGACAAGAATGAGAAGAATCGCCGCCCTCGCGCTCCTCCTCCTCGCCGCGGCAATCCCCGCCGCCCATGCCATCGAGGCCTACCGCCTCGCCCCCGGCGAGGAGATCGTGCTGGACGGCAAGCTCGACGATGCCCCCTGGGGCCGCGCCAAGCCCTGGGACAAGTTCTACGAGATGTCTCCGCAGGACAAGATCGAGGCGAAGGTGCGCACCGAGGTGCGCTTCGCCTACGACGCCCAGGCGCTCTACGCGGCCGTGCGCGCCCACGACCCGGACCTGGGAGAGCTGCGGGCGCCCTTCGCGCGGCGCGACAACGTTTTGGCGGACCAGGACATGGTTGTGCTTTTCATCGACCCGGTTGGCAACCGCAAGTTCGCCCATTTCGTGCGCGCCAACCCCCGTGGCGTGATCGCCGACGGGCTCTACAACGAGGATTCGGGCGTCGAGGACTTTTCGCCCGATTTCGACGTCGAGGTCGCGACCGGACGCTTCGAGGGTGGCTGGACCGCCGAATTCCGGATCCCGTTCTCGTCGCTGCGCTACAGCGACACGCCCGCCAGGGAGTGGAGCGTGCTGGTATTCCGCAACTGGCCGCGCGACCAGCGCTACCGCATGGCATCGAGCCCGCTGCCGCGCGACGCGACCTGTTTCCTCTGCCTGAACGAGCCGCTCACCGGCCTGGCCGACCTGCCTTCGACGCGCTTCCTCACGTTGACTCCGCAGCTGACCCTGCGTGCCACCGAGAACCGAGACCTGGGCGCAGCGCGCCGGCGCGACAACGAGGCCGTTCCCAGCCTCGACCTGAAATGGCGCCCGCGCGCCGACGTCATCGTCGCCGCCACGGTCAATCCCGACTTCTCGCAGGTCGAGCTCGACACGCCGCAGCTCGCCGCCAACACGCAGTTCGCGCTCTTCTACCCGGAGAAGCGGCCGTTCTTCCTCGAGGGTGCCGACATCCTGCTGGGGCCGTTGAACGCGATCTACACGCGCTCGGTGACCGACCCGTCGTGGGGCCTGCGCGCCACGCAGCGGCGCGACAATTTCGACGGCACGGTGCTGGTCACGCGCGACGACGGCGGCGGGCTCGTGCTGCTGCCCGACACGTACGGCACCCGCTACGCGGCGCAGAACTTCAAGTCGGTGGCGACCTTCGTGCGCGGGCGCCTTCAGGTGCAGGGCGCGACCGTTGGCGGCCTCCTCACCGACCGCACGCTCGACAATGGCGCGTACAACCGCGTCGCGGGGCCGGACGTCGTGTGGTTCCCGACCACCGAGCATCGCCTGCGCGCGCAGCTGCTCGGCTCGTGGACCACGGCGCAGCCGGTTGACGGATCGTTCCTGAAGGGCGACATGCAGTCGAGCTACGCGTCGCAGGTCGACTGGACCTACAACGGGCCGAACTGGATCGAATACCTGTCCACGCAGAACATCGGGCGCGACTTCCGCGCCGACAACGGCTTCATCGGGCAGAACGGCTTCCACAACATCTACAGCGAGACCACGCGCAAGTTCCTCGACCTATGGGGCTTCAACGAGGTGTCGCCCTATTTCAACGCCCAGTACACGGTCGATCCAGAGCGCAACCCCCAATATCGGCAAACCAACCTGGGGCTGCGCCTGGGGCTCCCGCGCGCGACCACGATCGCGATGGAATACCGTCCGAATAACCTGGTGGCGGTGCGTCCCGGCGGCGGACTGCGCAAGCGCGACCAGGTCTACTTCAGCATCGATAGCAACCCGTTTCCGTGGTTCTCCAAGCTCTATTCGGAAGTCGCCTTCGGCGATCGGGTGGACGTTGCCAACAACCGCCTCGGGCGCGGCGCGTTCTTCACCATCCAGGCGAACGTGCGACCGCACCAGCGCGCCGAGGTCGAGTACCGCATCGACAACGACTTCATCGACAGCATCGAGCCCGTGCAAGGCGCGAGGCGCATCCTCGCCCAACGCGTGCAGCAGCTCCTCGCGATCTGGCACTTCAGCGCGCGCGACAGCGTGCGGACGATCTACCAATCCACGGCGATCCGGCGCGCGCCTTCGTTGTGGGAGCAGCCGGTGTCGGCGCGCGAGAACTCGGAGACGATCTCGCTCGTGTACGGGCACCGCCGCGCGATCGGCACGAGCTTCTATCTCGGCGCCTCTTTCGGGCGCTCACGCGACGCCGACGCCGGGGTCAAGTCGTACACCGCGGAAGTTTTCGCGAAGGGCTCGTGGGCCTTCGACGTACTCTAGGCTAGGCCGGCTCTTGCGGTGGGGTGCGCATGCTGGCGATGGCGGTGATCACCGCGACCGCGAGCATGGACAGCACGCCGGCGCAGACGTAGATCTGTGCGACACCGAAGAGGGTGGCGATGCATGCCAACCCGGAGGCGAGGACGAGGAAGCCCAGCAGGTAGAGAAGTAGTGCCATGCCGGTTAGGTTGCCGAGGGCGCGGAGGTTCCGGCGCGAAACGCTCATCGTGGCATGGGAAAATTCCTACATCGAGGCCGTTCAGGGAATCCGGGAGAAGTCCGGCTTGCGCTTTTCCATGAACGCCGCGAAAGCCTCGCGCGCCGCCGGCTCGGAGAGCATCTCGCGGAAGTGGGACCCCTCGAGCGCGAGCTGGTTGCGCACCGCTGCCGCGTGCGCGCCCTTCAGCAACGCCTTGGTGGTGCGCACCGACTTGGCCGGCAGGGCGGCGAGCTTGCGCGCCGCTTGCCACGCGGTGTCGAGCGTTTGCGCCGCCGGCACGACGCGCGTGACGAACCCCGCAGCCAGCGCCACGTCGGGCCCGAAGGGCTCGCCGAGGAGGAGGAGCTCCGCGGCGCGCTGGTATCCCGCGACCATCGGCAGAAGGTAGCTCGACGCGAACTCCGGCACCAGGCCCAGGCTCGTGAACGGCATGCGAAAGCGCGCGTTGTCGCCCGCGTAGACCAGATCGCAATGCAGGAGGAGCGTGGTGCCGATGCCCACCGCCGCGCCGTTCACCGCGGCCACCAGGGGCTTCGACGCCTCGCTCGCCGCGTGCAGGAAGCGGAACACCGGGGTGTCTTCACCCTGCGGCGGGCGTCTCATGAAATCGTCGAGGTCGTTGCCCGCGGTGAAGACGTCGGGCTTGCCATGGATGAGGACCACGCGTACCGCATCGTCGCCCTCCGCGCGGGCGAGCGCGTCGTTGAGGAGCGCATACATGTCGCTCGTGAGTGCGTTCTTCTTGTCGGGGCGGTTCAGCTCGATCGCCATGACCCCGCCCGTGACTTGCGTGAGGATGTCCATGCGGGGATTGTCGCGCAGTTAGCGGTCGGCGGCCAACGCGCGCTCGATGCGCTTGCGCGTCACCGGGTGCGTCGAAAGGTAGTCGGCGAGGGACGTTTCGCCCTTCACCTTCGTTCCCCGGCTGCGCTGCTCGTGTTCCTCCAGCCGTTTCATCATCTCGGCGAAGTGGCGCGGCGCGATGCCCACGTCCTTCATGCGCTGCAGCGCAAAGTCGTCGGCCTCTTCCTCGAACTGGCGTGAATAGCCGGTCTCCAGGAGCAAGGTGGGAATCGCCGCCGCGAGGCCGGTAATCGACACCGCGTCGCCCGCGAGCGCCGTCACCAGCGCGGCCACGCCGGCGGCCTGGAGCGCCTGGCGCATGCTGTGCCGATGCAGGACGTGGCCGATCTCGTGCGCGAGCACCGAGGAAAGCTCGTCATCGTTCTGCGCCAGGGTCACCAGGTCGTCGGTGACCACGATGGTCGATCCCGGCAGCGCGAACGCATTGGGGCCGACGCGCAGGCCGCAGGAGCGGAACTCGAGCTGGTACGGGAGCGGCGTAGCAAGCCCCGCGGTGAGCTTGGCCAGGCGCGCCCGGATCTGGTCCTGCCGGCCTTGCGAAAGCGCGCTCGCGGCGCAAAACTGGCCCAGTGCTGCCAACGTTTGCTCGCCCACCTGCCTTTCCAAGGATGGCGGAAGGTATCGGGCGATGTGCTTGGCGGCGAGCGGCACTCCGTAGACGATGGTCCAGGCGGCGAAGAGCGCAATCACCACGACCGAGGCGAGCGCGTAGGCCCAGCGGCTTTCGAGGTTTCGCAGCCACGCTTCCGCGCCCGGCCCCTGCGGATAAAGGCGCGCGAGCGCCGCGGCGTCCTCGGTCTGGAGCTGCGCGCCGCCCGGCAGGTTCACCACGTGGCGCTGGCCGCTCACCGGAGGCTGCCAGCGCGCCTCGCTCCTCGGCACCACCACGTTCACGTCGGCGCCGGTGATGAGCAGCCGGCGCTCGTCGCCCTCTACCCGCACCGGCCGTTTCGCCGAGCTGCGACCGTCGAAGTAGATCGCGTCGAACCCGACCACGTCAGAGGCTGAAGTCGAAGTCGAGCATCTCGCCCACTTCCTCGCCCGCCGCGCCCACGCTCGCCGATTCCGCGGCGAAGAACTCCTTCAAGCCGCTTTCCGCGTGGATCACCAGGTTATCGGCGCGATAGCGCATCGCGCGGACCATCGCCCACGGGGTCGCGAGCCCGAGGGTCACGAGAATCGCGACGACGTTGGTGAGGTAGATCACGAACAGGGGCCATGGCCTTACCCCGGACACGAAGCGCAGGTCGCCGAGGGTGGCCTGGTTCCAGGTGGCGTTGAAGATTCCCGCCCTCACATAGGCGAAGATGAAGAGATACCCGACATAGATGACGGCCGTCAACACGAGCTGGAATGCGAAGTTGGGGGTGATGCCGCCGGACATGAGGCCCGCGTTCAACGCCGCCACCATCAGGCCCAGCAGGAGCCCGAGCCCGATCATGTGCCCGTAGATCCTGAAGTAGCTCTTCTTCAGGTCGGGAATGTCGAACGAGGTGGTGCCGTACTGGTGGCTGCGCACGATGAACTCGGTCATGCGTGTCTTCAGCCAGAACCAGCCGAGGCCGAGGGTGACGATGGTGAGCAGGCCGTAGCCCACGAACAGCTTGAGCGCTCGCCCGTAAGTGCCGCGGAAGTGGAAGCGGATGTTGCGAAAGGCGCTGTTGTGCGCGTTGAACGCGAACGAGCGCACGATCAGCCACGGCACGATGAAGATCGCGGCGAACAGGGTGACGAACACGAGGATCGGGGAGAAATGGTTCATAGCCCACATCGTGCCGACCATCGCGAGCGCGATCAGGCGTCCCTTCAGGATGGCGATCGGGTTGCCGCGATAGTCGAAGCTGTCGCCGTCGATGGCGGTATGGGAATAGAAGTAGCGCTTGCGGCGCACTTTCGCCCATGGCGAGTAGATGCCGAGCGTCACGATGGTGAGCGCGAGGTTCACGATCCAGATGCGGAAGTATTCCCCGGCGGTCGCGGTGAACTCGACGCGGTGGATACTCGCCGCCTCGGCCTGCATTGCGTCATTCATCCCTTCTCCTCCGTGGTTGCCTTCCGGCTATCTTTCGCTCTTGCGGATGACGAGCTTCAATCCCGACCACACCACGCTCACGGCGCAGACCTTCACGTCCACGAATCCGAGAGGCAGCGCAACCTCGCGGATGGTGTCCTCGGTGATGTCGGTGGCGACTTTCGAGGATTTTTTCGGCCACGAGATCCACACGAAGCCTGCGGGCGCGAGGCTCTTCCTCAGCCACGCCGCGTGCTTCGCGAGATCGGCCTTGCGAGTGACGAACACGTGGGCCGCGGCGATAGGGCGTGGCGCCCTGATGGAGAAATCCACGCCGGGATCGAGGCCGTCCAGCCAGTCGCGGTACTCGCGCGGCGCGTCCACCGTGTAGACCGTCATGGGCGCCTTGAAGCCGAGCTTCCTCGCGAGCGGCGTGCCGGAGTAGCCGACGCTCCTAACGGCCGCCGGAGACATCGATGAAGGCCCCGGTGGAATAGGAGGCCTCGTCGGAGAGGAGCCAGAGGATCGCGCGCGCCACCTCCTCGGGCTGGCCGCCGCGCTTCATCGGCACCGCCTTCTTCACGCGCTCGACGCGTCCCGCCTCGCCGCCGCTCGCATGGATCCCGGTGTAGATCACGCCCGGGCGCACGGCATTCACGCGGATGCCTTCCTCGGCGACTTCCTTGGCGAGGCCGATGGTGAGCGAGTCGATCGCCCCCTTCGATGCCGCATAGTCGACGTATTCGCCGGGCGAGCCGAGCTTCGACGCCATCGAGCCCACGTTGACGATGCCCCCGCCCTTGCCGCCGTGGCGCGTCGACATGCGCCGCACCGCTTCGCGCGCGCACAGGAAGGCCCCAGTGATGTTGGTGGCGAACACGCGCTCGAAGCGCGCCGCCTCCATGTCGTCGAGGCGCGTCTGGCGCTCGAGGATGCCGGCGTTGTTGACGAGCGCGGTGAGGGCGCCCAGCTGGTCGCGCGCGGTGTCGAAGAGGCGGATCACGTCGGCTTCCTTCGCCACGTCCGCGGCGACGGCGATCGCGCGGCCGCCGGCAGCGACGATCTCGCTCGCAAGCGCTCCCGCGGAAGCGCTGTCGCGCAGGAAGTTCACGCAGATCGAATAGCCGCGCGCGGCGGCGAGCCGTGCCGTGGCCGCGCCGATGCCGCGGCCGCCGCCCGTCACGATCATCATTCCCCGGTTCACGATGGCGGCATCCATCGTGTCGTTTTAGCACACTCCCCGCGTCACACTCGCCGGTCGCGGTTGAGGGCCGCGACGGCGATGCCGAGGATCACCATGGAGATCGTGTCGAAGACGATCTGCTGCAGCACGAGGTGGGAGGGCGTGGGCTGCACCGCGTAGTAGACGAGGAAATTCGGGATCGTCGAAATCACCGCCACGGCGAAGCCGAACCGCGCGCCCTGCGCGGCCCACGGCTTGTCCTCGCGGCCGCGCCGGTAGATCCAGGTGAGCCCAACCGCCAGGATGAGGTGGGCGAGGAGCATGAACGGCAGGTACTGTTGCGAGTCCTCTGGCGTGCGGAAAAGGCCGGGCGTGAGCTTCGCGTACTCGTGCCCGAGGATGAGGCCGTGGACGATGAAGCCGAGCGCGACGGCGAGGACGAACACGACGACGACGGAAATCACGAAGTTCCGGTTCATGGCGGCTCCCCTGGGTAGTGGCGGATCTTACAATGCGCCATGAACCTCTACATCGTCACCGGCACCACCAAGGGACTGGGCATGGCGCTCGCCGATCGCATCGCCCTCGATTCCAGCAACGAGCTGATCGCGCTGGCGCGAGCCCCCGACGGCGACATTCCGGGGGGCGTGCGCTTCGAGCTCGACCTGGAGGACACGGCGGCGATCGATCGCGTGGCCGATCGCGTCGCCGAGCGCCTGCGCGGCAAGCGCTACGCGAAGGCGGTGCTCATCAATAACGCGGGGATCGTCGTGCCGGTAGCACCCCTGGAGCGCGCCGATCCCTACGACATCGAGCGCAACCTGGTCGTGAACCTGGTGGCGCCGATGCTGCTCATGCGCCGCTTCCTTGCCGACACCGAGGGCGTGGCCACGCTGCGGCGCATCGTCAACATCTCGTCGGGCGCGGGACGCCGCCCGATCCAGGGCTGGGCTGCCTACTGCGCGGCCAAGGCGGGCCTCGACATGGCCACGCGCGTGGTGGCGCTCGAGGCCGAAGCGCGCGGGCTCGCCATCGAGGCGGTGAGTCTCGCCCCGGGCGTGATCGATACGCCGATGCAGGGCGTGGTGCGTGGCCTCGCCGCTGCGGATTTCGCCGACGTGGAGCGGTTCCGGCAGATGAAGGCCGAGGGGGTCCTGCGTGCCGCCGGGGATGTGGCGGCCGACATTCTTCGCGCCGAGGCCCAAGGCCGCCTCAAGGGAGACGCGGTGCTCGACCTTCGCGACCTTGCGGCCTCCGGGGAATAACGCGCCCCGAACGGTGTTTTCCCGGATGCAGTAATATTTGCCGGTTTCACAACAGACAAGGAGAAAACATGAATCGCAAGCTTGCCCTGGCTGCCGCACTTCTGTTCGCGTCCGGCGCCGCGTTCGCTTTCCATTGCCCCAACGACATGAAGGCCATCGACGAAGCGATGGCGAAGAACCCGAAGCTTTCCGAGGCCGACGCGAAGGCGGTGAAGCGATACCGCACGGAGGGCGAGACCCTGCACAAGGCCGGCAAGCACCAGGAATCGGTGGACACGCTCGCCAAGGCAATGAAGATCCTCAAGATCGACAACGCACCCGCCGCCGCGCCCAAGAAATCCTAGCGCGCCGCGCGACTCACGAACGCCGCGGCGGCCCCGCGGCGTTTTTCATTGGGGCTTGCGCAGGAATGCGACCCATGCCGCGGTCGCGAGGAAGATCGCGAACCACACGATCGCCCATTCGGGGATCGACAGGCCGAGGAGGGTCCAATCCACCTTCGAGCAGCTGCCGGTGCCGGCGAATATCTTCGGCAGGGCCTGCGAGATCGGGAACGTGTTGACGAGGAACTCGAGGTCCGTTCCGCACGACTCGACTTTCGGCGGGAAATGCTGCAGGTACGAATGACGCATGGCTACGCCCCCGCCGGCGATCGAGAAGAGCGCGATCAAGCCCCCGTATGCCTTGAGCGCGATGCCGCCGCGCGGGCCGTGGATGGCGCCCACCAGCGCGGCGAGGCCGACCGCCACGAACGCGTAACGCTGCAGGATGCACATCGGGCAGGGCTCGAGCCCCTCCTGCTCCTGCAGGTAGAGCCCGATGGCGAGCAGGCTCGCGCAGGCGAGGAAGATGGCGGCGAAGGTGATACGGGGAGTCATGCGCATGCCGCGATTTTCTCACAGGTTTCGCGTTCGCCGGGCGTGCTGTAATCAACGGTCATCCTCGCCGGGTCGAATCCATGAATATCGCCATCCGCGCCGCGCTGGGCGCCACTCTCCTCGCAAGTGCCGCGGCGTTCGCAACCGAGGTCCTGGTCATGAGCGGTGGCGCGGTGAAGTCCGCTTTCGCCGATGCCGCGGCCAGCTGGCAGCAGAAGACGGGCCACACGGTCAATGCGAGCTACGCGCCGGCCGGAGACCTGCGCAAGAGGGTTGCCGCGGGCGAACGAGCGGACATCCTCATCATCCCGGTCGAGAATTTCGCGGCGCTCGACGCGGCGATCGACGTCTCCACGCGCCGCGACCTGGCCGGCGTATCGATCGGCGCCGCCGTGAAACAGGGCGCACCGGTGCCGGACATCTCGACACCGGAGAAGCTGAAGGAGGTGCTCCTCTCGGTGAAGTCGCTCACCTACATGGATCCGGAGCGTGGCACCAGCGGCAAGCACTTCCACGAGACGGTGCTGCCGAAGCTCGGCATCCGCGACGCGGTGCGCGCCAAGGCGACGCTGGGCGCGGGCGGATACATCGCCGAGAAGGTGGCGCGCGGCGAAGTCGAGCTTGCGATCCACACCGTGACCGAGATCGCTCCCGTGGCCGGCGTCACCATCATCGGCCTCCTGCCGCCCGAGCTGCAGAAGACCACCATCTACTCGGGCGCGGTGATGAAGGGCGCGAAGAACCCCAACGAGGCGCTGGCGCTCCTCGACTACCTCGCATCCCCCGAAGGACGCAAAGCCTTCCTCGATCGCGGCTACACGGCGCCCTGATCATTCGCGCAGCTTGCGGGCGCGCAGAGCCGCGGGGCGCTCGAAGCAGCGATCGAGCCATGCTTTCACGTGGGGCCGGCGCGAGTAGTCGATCTTGAAGAACCACGATGCGTACATCACGCCGGCGACGTTCAGGTCGGCGACCGAGA
>JBBRQA010000083.1:0-14612 GCA_038227085.1 Burkholderiales bacterium
AGCTGGTCCACCATCGTGTTGATGGTGTTCTTGAGCTCGAGCACCTCGCCTTTCACGTCCACCGTGATCTTCTTCGAGAGGTCACCGGTCGCAACGGCGGTGGTCACCTCGGCGATATTCCGTACCTGGCCCGTGAGGTTTCCCGCCATGGAGTTCACCGAGTCGGTCAAGTCCTTCCACGTGCCCGCGACACCCTTCACCTTCGCCTGGCCGCCGAGCTTTCCTTCCGTGCCTACCTCGCGCGCCACGCGCGTCACTTCCGAGGCGAACGATCCGAGCTGGTCCACCATCTTGTTGATCGTGCGCGCGGTGCGCAGGAATTCGCCCTCGAGCGGGCGATCGTCGACTTCCAGCGCCATGGTCTGCGACAAGTCGCCCTGCGCCACGGCACCGATCACGCGAGCGGTCTCCGAGGTCGGGTGCACGAGGTCGTCGATCAACGCGTTGACGTAGTGGATCTGGTCGCGCCAGAAGCCGCGTACGTCGCTCATCGCGGCACGCTGCTTCAGCTTGCCTTCCTTGCCGACCTTCTGGCGCAGGCGCTGCAGCTCCTCGGCCATGCGCTCGTTCAGCTCGACCACGTCGTTGAAAGTCTCGGCGAGCTTGCCCTGCATCCCAGTCCACTCGAGCGGCAGGCGGATCGAAGCGTCGCCCTGCTTCAGCGCGATCAACGCGGCGAGCAGCGTGCGCGCTTCCTCCGGGGAGAAGATGGTGTTGGTCGGGGAGGAGTCCGCCTTGAGGGCCTTCTTCGCCTTCTTTTCCTGTGCCCGGCGGCGAGTCGCGACGGCGGAGCCCGTCTCGTGCATCGTCTTTACTTTCATCTTCCGTGTCCTTCCTGGGCGTTGGATCCGAGGTAGCGCTCGATGGTGCGCACCTGGTCGTCGATGTTTCCGCGCAACCTCGCGATCGCGCGCTTCAATCCCGCTTCGTCGAGCTTGCCGGTTTCCATGAGGTGCACCCACCCCGCCATCGCAGAGAGCGGCGTGCGCAGGTCGTGCGACAGAGCGCGTGCGGCGTCGGGAGAGATGGCTACACCGCCGCTCGCGGCGGGCGCGTCACCCGTCAGGGAGCGGATCGCCTTGGTGATGCGAGAGGCATCGACGTCGAGCAGGTCGCCATTGCAAAGGACGAGCGCGGCCTCGCACTTGTTGAGCTCCGCGGCCGCATCCTTCCAATCGTCGATTTCGACCACGCCCACGCCGGCGGCGCGCAGGGCTTGGCTCGCGGCCTCGCGGCTAGGGGATTCGTTGGAACGCTTTAAAAGTGTGGTCATTGGCAGCCCGGCGAAACAGTTGAGAGAAATGCTGGTCGCGGCGACGAAAAGCGCCCCTTTCTTACGGGGTGCTAAAGAGTGTAAACCCGCCCCTACGGGGAAAATGTAGGAGAAAACCTACAGTTAGGGGTTTCCGGGACCCACGGGCGCGCCGCTGCAAACGACGACACGACGTCGTCGCACGGACTAACATTTACAAGGAATAACGCGCTGACCCGGTGGCTCAGGCGGCCGGAGTCTCGATGAAGACCTTGCCATCGACCACCTTCACCACATAGGTCCTCAGCGGCACCATGCAGGGGGGGGCTTCGACGCGCCCGCTGGGAATGTGGAACGCGCCATTGTGGAAATTGCACTCGACCACGTCGCCGTCGATCTCGCCCTCGGAAAGCGACCCCGGACCGTGCGTGCAGGCGTCGTCGGTCACGAAGAAGCGCCCGCCCAGGTTGAAGACCGCGAGGACCATGCCCTCCTTCTCCACCTTGATGGCTCCGCCATCGGGGACATCGGAAGTCGCGCACACGTCCAGCGGGGAGGAAAAGTCGCTCATCATTGACCGCATTTTAACGCGATGCTAACTTGGACACCACTATGAGGAACGGCGTTCCACATAGAAGAACCGTTGCGCATCTCGCAAAAAGACCTCCCGATGAAAGCTGAACACAACGAACTCCTCGTGCGAACCGGGCCGGGCACGGCGATGGGCGAGCTCTTCCGGCGCTACTGGATGCCGATCCTCCTAGGCTGGGAACTGCCCGGTCCCGATTGCCCCCCGGTGCGCGTGAAGTGCCTGGGCGAGCGCATGGTCGCGTTTCGCGACACCCGGGGACGCCTCGGGCTCGTCGACGAATTCTGCGCCCACCGCGGCGTGTCGCTCTTCTTCGGTCGCAACGAGGAAAGCGGCTTGCGCTGCCCTTACCACGGCTGGAAATACGACGTCACCGGCCAATGCGTCGAGGTGCCCTCGGAGCCCGCGGAAAGCGGCTTCTGCGAGAAGATCAAGCTGAGGGCGTATCCACTCATCGAGCGCGGCGGCGTGATCTGGGTCTACATGGGACCGGCGGACCAGCAGCCGGCGCTCCCCGAGTGGGAGTTCGCCACGGTGCCGGCCGAGCACAGCTACGTGTCCAAGCGCGTACAGGAATGCAATTGGCTACAGGCGATGGAAGGCGGCATCGACTCCAGCCACGTGTCGTTCCTCCATAGCGGGGCGCTCAACACCGATCCCCTCTTCAAGGGCTCGAAGGGCAACCAGTACAACCTGGGCGACAAGAAGCCGGTGTTCGAAGTGGTGGAGAGTGACGGCGGCCTCTATATCGGCGCGCGCAGGAACGCCGAGGACGGCAAGTACTACTGGCGAATCACGCCGTGGGTGATGCCCTGCTTCACCATGGTGCCGCCGCGCGCCGATCACCCGATGCACGGCCACTTCTGGGTGCCGATGGACGACGAGACCAACATGGCGTGGAGCTTCGACTACCATCCGGTGCGCGCGTTGAGCGAGCTCGAGCGCCAGGCGATGGAAGCCGGCAAGGGCGTGCACGTCATGGTGGACAGGGCGTTCCGCCCGCTGCAGCACAAGGACAACGACTACCTCATCGACCGCGCGGCGCAGAAAGCCGGCCGCACCTTCAGCGGCGTCGAGGGCATCGGCATGCAGGACGCCTCGCTGCAGGAAAGCATGGGCCCCATCCAGGACCGTACCAAGGAAAACCTCGTGTCCACGGACAACGGCATCATCATGGCGCGCCATCGGCTGATGCGAGCCGCGAAGGACCTCGCTGCCAAGGGCACGCCGCCGCCGGGACGCGATGTCGCGCACATGAAGGTGCGCTCGGTGGCGGTGGTGCTCCCCTCGGGGACGCCTTTCAAGGAAGGCGCGGGGGAAGCGCTGAAGGCGCGCGAAGGCATCGCGCAAACGTCGGTCTAGAATGGGAAACGTCCTCGCAGCAGTCCGGGTCGCACCGAGCACCACCGAGATCCGCGAATTCCCGATGCCGGAGATCGCCGAAGACGCGGCGCTCCTCAAGATGGAGATCGCGGGGATCTGCGGCACCGACGTGAAGCTCTACAAGACTCCGCCGAACGCGGAGCCCGTCATCATGGGCCACGAGAACATCGGCTACATCGCCAAGGCGGGCCGGGAGTTCACGCGCCGCAAGGGCTTCAAGGAAGGCGACCTCGTCTTCGTCGAGCATTACGTTTCGTGCGGCAAGTGCGAGTGGTGCCATCTCGGCCAGTATCGCCACTGCGAGAACACCGACTGGCGATTCAATCCCGACGCGATCCGCTACGGCTACACCTCGGCGCGCAAGGCGCCGCACCTGTGGGGCGGGTTCGCGCAGTACGTGTATCTCCCGTGGAACGCGGTGGTGCACCACGTGCCGAAGGGCGTGACCCCGGAGCTCGCGGGGCTCGTCACGCCGATGGCCAACGGCATCGAGTGGTCGCTGTTCGACGGGGGGGTCGGATACAACTCGACGGTGTTGATCCAGGGCCCGGGCCAGCAGGGTCTCTCGCAGACCGTAATCTGCAAGCAGGCGGGCGCCTCGCTCATCATCGTCACCGGCACCTCCAAGGACGGCGCGCGGCTCGAAGTCGCCAAGGCCCTCGGCGCGGATTTCGTGATCGATGTGAACAAGGAAGATCCGCTCGCGCGCGTCAGGGAGATCACCGGCGGCAAGGGCGTGGACGTGGTGCTCGACTGCACCGCGGGCGCCGGCACCATCCCGATCCTGCTCGGCGTGGAAGCCGCGAAGCGCAAGGGCGCGACGTTGGTCATGCAGGGCGAGATGCCCGAATTCCCCAACTTCCCGATCGGCCGCGTCACGGTGAAATTCATGACGCTGAAGAGCGCGCGCGGCCACAGCTACAAGGCCTGCGAGCTGGCTCTGCAGCAGCTCGCCTCGAAACGCTTCCCGCTCGAGAAGGTCACCACCCACACCTTCGGCCTGAAGGACGTGGACCTCGCCATCAAATCGGTCGGCGGCAACGGCGTGCCCGACGTGATCCACGCGTCGCTCATGCCCTGGAAGTAGACGGCACGCCATGAGCCTCTGGGCGGATGCGGCAGGACCCGGCGCGCGGTTCGGCGCCGCGCGCAACGGACCCGCCCATCTCGAGGCGGTCGAGCGCCTCAAGGAATGGTCGCGCGGACGCTTCGCGCTCCGCGACGACGACACCGTCCTCGTTGCGCAGATCGCGAGCGCGCAGCCGGGATTCCCCCCGCTCGAGACGAGCGTCGCGTTCTGGACCGCCGACGGTACGCGGCACCACTTCAGGGTCTTCAAGCCGGTGGAAGGCGTGGTCGAGGACGACCTGCCGCCCGCGTGGCTCAGGGATTCGCTGGCATTGTCAGAGGGAGTCGAATGCGCATGCTGCTGAAAACCGTCACGAGAACACAGGGCAACAACGAGGCGCTCAAGGACGGCACAGTGAAACCGCGCGGCTTCTCGTTCGATTTCGTCGAGGTCGACCCGCTGATCGACGCCTTCCGGCGCATGGTGCGCGCGCGCGAGTTCGACGTCTCCGAGATGGCGATGACGACCTACATCACGGCGCGCGCCCACGGCAAGCGCATCACCGGCCTTCCGATCTTCCTGATGCGCGCATTCCACCACGGCGCGATCAAGCAGAACATGAAGGCGGGCCTCACGTCGCCGAAGGACCTCGAGGGGAAGAGGGTCGGGGTGAATCGGGGCTACACGGTGACCACGGGCCTGTGGGCGCGCTCGATCCTCGCGCACCAGTACGGCGTCGACCTGGACAAGATCACCTGGGTGCTGTCGGGCGACGAGCACGTCGCGGAATACCGGCCGCCAGCCAACGTGGTCCCCATCGAGGAGGGCAGGAAGATGGGCGACATGCTCGCCTCCGGAGAGCTCGCCGCGGCGATCGGCGTGGATATCGAGCATCCGGACGTGCAGCCGCTCATCGCGAAGCCGCGCGAGGCGGGATTCGAGGCCCTGCGCGCGACGGGTCACTATCCGATCAATCACCTCATGGTGGTGAAGGACGAGCTCCTCGCCGACCATCCCGCGCTTGCCGCCGAAATCTTCGAGGCGTTCGCGCAGGCCAAGCGCCTTTACGTCGATCGGCTGAAGGCCGGCGGGATCGCGCAGCCCACGGCCGTGGACGAGATGCACAAGCGCGTGATGGAGATCACCGGCAAGGATCCCCTGCCCTACGGCATCGAGCCCAATCGCGCGATGCTCGAGGAAGTGACGCGCAGCGTGCTCGAGCAGAAGATCGTCACGCGGCCGGTCACGGTCGAAGACCTTTTCCCCAGGAGCACCCACGCTCTCGTGGGGTGATAATCGCAATCTCGCCGACAGGAGAAACGCCATGACGGTCACCGATATCACGAGGAAACCGAAAGCCGGCAAGAAGCCGCAGGTCGCGATCATGAACGCGGTCCACGACCTGCCGGTGCTGGTCGCGCGCGACGAGGGTTTCTTCAAGGACGAGGGCCTCGACATCGAATTCGTCACCACGCCCGGCATGGCGCAGGTCTCGACCCAGCACTTCGTGAAGTTCGACTCGGTCTTCGACCGGCCGCTCGACTCGACCTACAACGAAGGCGGCATCGACACCTACCGCATGTGCGAGTGGGGGATCATGAAGCGCGCGGTAGAAGCCAATAACGAGGGCCTGCGGCCGCGCAAGATCGTCGCGCTTGGCGCCGCGATGTCGTCGTTCGCGATCGTGGTCGCGCCCGGCTCCAGGGCCTACGAGCCCGAGATGCTCAAGAACGTGCCGATCGCCGTCACGCCGAACAACGGCTCGCACTTCACCACGCTGAAGATCATGGAAGGCTTCCTGCCGAAGGAGCACATCAAGACCACGACCGCCGGCTCGATGCCCAAGCGCATCGAAGCGCTGCGCGAGGGCAAGGTCGGGGCGGTGAGCCTGATGGAGCCGTGGATCAGCTATGCGCAGAAGCTCGGCCTGCGCATCCTCGTCGAGTCGCACTCGACGAGGAGCGAGGCCGCGGGCGACGACCTCGACGGCAAGACGCTCGCCGCGATGTTCCGTGCGCAGGCACGCGCGTGCGAAGTGCTGGAAAAGGATCCGCGTCCTTACGTGAAGTACCTGGTCGCCGAGACCGGCGGGCTCCTCGAGCCGCACGAGTTCCAGACGTGGCGCCTGCTCAACGCGCCGCCCCAGCCCTACACGCGTGAGCGTTGGGAAGACACCTACAACTGGACCGTGGGCTGGAACATGACGGTGCCCGGAGCGACCTTCGAAAACACCGTCGACAACCGCGCCTGGGAATGATGGAGAAGGTCACCCTCGCCGCGCTGCAGCGGATGAAGCGCGACGGCCGCAAGATCGTCGGCGTGGTCGCGTGGGACTACCAGATAGCGCAGATCGTCGACCGTGCGGGGGTGGACCTGGTCTCGGTCGGCGACTCCGTCGGCATGAACCTGTGGGGACGCACCGATCCCGATGAGATGACGCTGGACGAGATGATCCTCTGCTGCCGCGCCGTTCGCCGCGGAGTCAAGCGCGCGCTGTTGAGCTGCGACTTCCCCCACGGCCCGTTGCAGCAGGGAATCGAGGCCGCGCTCGCGGCCGCGCGGCGCGTGGTCGCGGAAGGCGGCGCCGACATGGTGAAGCTGGACGGCGCGGCGGAATTTCCCGAGGCGGTGCGCCGGATCTCCGCGGCCGGCATTCCGGTGTTCGCGCAGATGGGCATCACGCAAGGCAACGCGCAGCGCTACGGCATCGAGCAAGCGAAACTCCTGGGCGGGTCGGTCCAGATGCCGGAGGAAATGGCGGCGCGCCTGGTGTCGGAAGCCGAGGCCCTCGAAGCAGCGGGCGCGGCGATGATCGATTTCACCAGCTCCGGCCCCGTCGCCGGCGCGCAGGTCGCGGCGGCGGTGTCGATCCCGGTGATCGGGGGATTGGGCGGCGGCCCGTGGCTCGACGGACGCATGCGCATGGCGCACGCCGCCATCGGCTATGCGGCAAGCGCCATCGACGCGAAGCCCGAGACCTACGCGAACGTCGCGCAGATCACGCTCGACGCCATCAGCGCATTCGCCGCGGACGTGCGTGCCGCGCGCCAGATCAAGGGCGGCATCCCGGTGAAGCGGGCGTAATCATGGCCTCCGCAACCATCGACGGCATTTCCACGCGCTACGAGGTGATCGGCTCGGGGCCGCCGCTGCTCATGTTCTCGCCAGGCGGATTCGACGCGACCGTGGAAAAATGGTCCACGCTCGGCGTATACGCGCGCGTGAAGCTGCTCGAGCACCTGCCGAAGAAATTCATGTGCATCGCGTACGATCGGCGCGAAACCGGGCTGTCCGGCGGGCGCGTGGAAGCCATCACGTGGCGGAGCTTCGTCACGCAGGGCAAGGGGCTGCTGAAGCACCTGCAGATCGAGCGCGCGCACCTCATCGGCGGCTGCATGGGGTGCAGCGTCGCGATGGCGTTCGCCGTCGCCCACCCCCAGTCAGTGATGAGCATGATCCTGTGGTGGCCCGTGGGCGGCGCCCGGTACCGCATCAAGGGCCAGCATCGCTTCGCCGAGCACCTCGCCTTCGTCCAGCAGCAGGGACTGCAGGCGGTCGTCGACCTCGTCACGAAAGACGGCAAGCCCTTCGGCGCCGATCCTCGCGGGGGTCCCTGGGCGTCGGTGATCCGGCTCGACTCCGCCTTCGCGGAGAGCTACGCGAAGCAGGACATCGAGAAGTACAAGCTTGCCGTTACCGCCATGGCGCGCGCCCTTCTCGATCGCGATACCTCTCCCGGCGCGGAGCCCGAGGACTTGCTCCGCCTCGGCATTCCCGCGCTCGTCGTGCCCGGGCACGACGAGTCGCATGCGACTTCGGCGGCGCGCTACCTCGAGGAGTGCCTCCAGGGCTCCGAGTATTGGGATATTCCCGTAGCCGAGCAGACCGGGGCCAACGCGCCCGCGCGCGTCCTGCAATTCCTCGAAAACGCCGCTCCCCGATGATCATCGACATCCACGGCCACTACACCACCGAGCCGCAGGCGCTGCAGACCTTCCGCGACAAGCAGCTCGCGGGGTTGGCGGACGCGATGCGAAAGCCCGCCTCCACGGATCTCGGCATCACCGACGAGATGCTGCTGAAGAGCGTGGAGCCGCAGCTGAAGTTCCAGAAGGATCGCGGCAGCGACCTCACCGTGTTCTCGCCGCGCGCCGCCGGCATGGCGCACCACGTCGGCACCGAGGAGGTCGGCCAGGTGTGGTCGCGCATGAGCAACGACCTCATCCATCGCATCTGCACCCTGCTGCCGGAAAACTTCGCGCCGGTGGGGCAGCTGCCGCAGTTTCCCGGCGCGCCGATCGAGCGCGTCATCCCAGAGCTCGCGCGCCTGGTGAAGGAGCTGGGCTTCGTCGGCGTGAACCTGAACCCGGATCCGTCCGGCGGCTACTGGAAGTCCCCGCCGCTCACCGACCGCTACTGGTACCCGATCTACGAGAAGATGGTGGAATTCGAGGTGCCGGCGATGATCCACGTGACGTCGTCCTGCAATCCCGCGGTCCATCAAACCGGCGCACACTACCTCAACGGCGACACGACGGCGTTCATGCAGCTCCTGCAGGGCGACCTCTTCAAGGACTTCCCCACGCTCAAGTTCGTGATCCCGCACGGCGGCGGCGCGGTTCCGTTCCACTGGGGCCGCTACCGCGGCCTCGCGCAGGACATGAAGAAGCCGCTCCTCACCGAGCACCTCCTGAAGAACGTGTTCTTCGACACCTGCGTCTATCATTACCCGGGCATCGAGCTGATGACGAAGGTGATTCCCGCCGCCAACATCCTGTTCGCTTCCGAGATGCTGGGAGCGGTCAAGGGCATCGACCCGGAGACGGGCTTCCACTTCGACGACACGAAACGCTATGTGGACCAGGTGCGGGCGCTGGGCGACGACGATCGCTACCGGATCTTCGAAGGCAACGCGCGCCATGTCTACCCGCGGCTCGACCGGCGCCTGGTCGAGCGCGGCAAGCCGGGGCGCGGCAAGCGCTGATTTCACGGGGACACCGACGATGACCGCAACCCTCGATCGCAAGCGCTTCGCCTTCGGCACGCCGGGGCGCATCCAGGGGCCGAACTCTAAGCCGCGCTCCATCGCGCTGGTGGGCATCGGAGAGGGAGGCGCCGCCATCGCGCGCAACATGGAGGACGAGGAGCTCGCGCAGCTCGACGTGCATGTATTCGCCAGGAGCTCCACCCGGGGCGACGCCCTGGCCGCCATCCAAGCGGGTGGTGGCGACCTTCGGCGCAACCTCACTGATTCGGACATGATCTTCATGGTCGCGTGCCAGGGCGACGACGTGGGACTCGCGCCCGTGGTGAGCGGCATCGCGCACAGCCGCGGGCATCCGGTCACCGCGCTCTACATCGTGCCGCAGGGCGTCGACTTTCGCAGCGAGGCGGAGGACGAGACCCTGAAGACCCTGCGCGAAGGCGTCGAGGTGCTGGTGATCGTTTCCGACGAGAGCTACGTCCCCGCCATGATCGCCGCCCTGGGCGGTTAAAGGAAAATCCGATGAACGACATGACCACGCCGCTGGACCCGCCCTATCTCTATCAGGGATACCGCAGCACGCTGCTGCGCTCGCCGAAGGAGCCGCTCGTAGACCTGGGGCCGGGCGCCTTCGACGTGCCAGGCCCGCTGGTGCCACGCGGCTTGGTGCGCGACACGGACAACGACCTCACGGTCGCCGGCAAGTCCGCCCCGCTGGGGGAGAAGATGATCCTCGTGGGCCGCCTGCTGGACGCCGAGGGGCGCCCGATCCGCGACAGCCTGGTGGAGATCTGGCAGGCGAACGCGTCCGGCCGCTATCACCACGTGGGCGACAACCACGACGCGCCTCTCGATCCGAATTTCCACGGCATCGGCCGCACGTTCACCGACGGCGAGGGCCGCTACCGCTTCGTCACCGTGAAGCCGGGCTGCTATCCGTGGGGCAACCACCCATTCGCATGGCGCCCGCAGCACATCCACTTCTCGCTCCTCGGCAACGCGCCGGTGCAGCGCCTCGTCACGCAGATGTACTTTCCCGGCGATCCGCTGCTCGATATCGACCCGATCTACAACAGCGTGCCCGACGCGCTTGCGCGGAAGCGCATGATCTGCAAGCTCGTGCTCGAGCACGGCATCGAGAACGTCGCGCTCGGCTATGAGTTCGACATCGTGCTGGCGGGGGCGAACTCCACGCCCCTGGGGCTCTGACGATGGCCCTGCGCACTCCATCGCAGACCATCGGCCCCTTCTTCCACGAGGCGCTGCGCTGGCGCGACGGCGGCAAGGTGGCCTTCGCCGAAGCGGGCACGAGGATCGTCCTCACGGGACGCATCGTCGACGGCGGTGGCGATCCCGTGGGCGACGCGCTGGTGGAGAGCTGGCAGCGTTCGCCGAAGGGCGGCACGCCCGAAGGCGCGCGGGGCACGGTGAATCCGCACGGATTCGGTCGCGTCGAGACCGCAAAAGACGGCACCTATCGTATCGAGACCTCGATGCCCGGCGGCGACGCGCCCTCGATCGACCTCGCCATCTTCGCGCGCGGGCTGCTGAAGCCGCTGCGCACGCGCGTCTACCTGGCGTCGGAGGACAAGGTGCGCGCGGAGCCTGCTATGAAGCCTCTCGCGGGTTCCCCGCGTTTGAAGACGCTCGGTGCCACGGCTTCGGGCGCGAGCGAATATCGCTGGGACGTGCACCTGCAGGGCGACGGCGAAACCGTCTTCTTCGCGTTCTAGCGCGATGGCCGCGAGCCTCGCCGCGCGCACCCTGGCGCGACCTTCCTTCGAAGCGGCTTTCGCGGCGCCCGCGTTCCTGCGCGCCATGCTCGGCTTCGAGTCCGCCCTCGCCCAAGCCCAGGCCGCCGAAGGCTTGATCCCCGCGTCGAGCGCCGTGGCGATCGCGCACGCGTGCGCGAACATTCAGCTCGACGTGGAGGAGCTGGTGCGCGAGGCCAAGCGCTCCGCCACGCTCGCGGTTCCGATGGTGAACGCACTGGTGGCGGAAGTCTCGCGCACGTCGCGGCCGGCCGCGGCGCACGTCCACTTCGGCGCGACCAGCCAGGACGTGATCGACACAGCGATGGCGTTGTGCCTGAAGGCCTGCCTCGACGAAGCCGATCGCGATCTCGGCGCGGCGGTGCGCTCCCTCGCCCGGCGCGCGCGCGAGCACCGCGCCACACCCATGCTCGGGCGCACGTTGATGCAGCCCGCGCTTCCGATGACCGCGGGACTCAAGATCGCGCGCTGGGCCGTGGCCCTCGCGCACGATCGCGAGCGCATCGCGCAGGCGCAGGCTGCCGGCCTCGCGGTGCAGCTGGGCGGCCCCGTGGGCGCGCTCGAAGCGCTCGGCGCCAAGGGCCTGGCGGTGCGCCGTCGCGTCGCGGCCGCGCTGGGCCTCGCCGACGCGCCCGTGTGGCACGTGCATCGCAACGCTTGGCTCGACCTTCTCGGCCGCATGGGCCAGGCGACGATCACCGCCGGCAAGATTGCGCGCGATGTCTCCCTCCTCATGCAGCCGGAGGTGGGCGAGATGCTGGAGGCCCCCCCGCGCCCCGGCGTGGGCGCCTCCAGCTCGATGCCACACAAGCGCAACCCCGTGGCTTGCGCACACGCGCTCGCCGCGGCCATCCGCATGCCCGGCCTCCTCGCCACCGTGCACGCGGGCGCGATCGCGGAACACGAGCGCGCGTTGGGCGGGTGGCAGGCGGAGATCGCCGTCGTTCCCGAGATCGCCGGAGCGCTCGGCACGAGCCTCGATTTCCTCGGCACGATCGCCGAGTCGCTGGTGGTCAATCCCGCGCGCATGAAGGAGAACCTTGCCACGCATGGCGCGCCCGGCACCGGCAAGGCCGAGGCGCTGCTGCCCGCGGTCGACGAGCTCCTCGCCACCCTCGCCCCCTACCTTTCCTGATTTCCAGAAGGCGCCCATGAGCAAGACCGCGTACCAGAAGGGAATGAAGACCCGCCGCAAGGTGCTGGGCGACGAGTGGGTCGACCGCGCCGAGCGCAACAAGACCTCCTTCAACGAGGATTTCCAGGAGCTCATCACGCGCTACGCCTGGGACGAGATCTGGAACCGCAAGGGCCTCGACCACAGGACGCGCCGCATGCTGGTGATCTCGACCATGGTGGCGCTCGGTCGGTGGGAGGAGTACCAGCTGCACGTGCGCGCGGCGCTGCGCTCGGGCGACCTCACGCAGGACGACGTCAAGGAAGTGCTGTTGCAAGCGGCAATCTATTGCGGCATTCCCGCGGCCAATACCGCATTCAAGGAGGCACGCGCCGTGATCGACGAGCTCGCCGCCGCGCGCAAGGGCAAGAAGGGGAAATGACGCCGGTCGCCCTGCACGCCGTCGACGAGGGCCGCGGCGAGGCGGTCGTGCTAGTGCATGCCATCGGCTGCGGCCTGCGAATGTGGGACGGCGTCGCGCCGCTGCTGGCCAAGCGCTTCCGCGTGCTTCGCGTGGACGTGCGCGGCCACGGTACCAGCCCCGTGCCACAGCGCCCGTACTCGCTGGGACAGCTCGCCGGTGACGTCGCCGCCGCGCTCGACGGGTTCGGCATCGAGCGTGCGCACTGGGTCGGGCTTTCCATGGGCGGCATGATCGGACAGGCGTTCGCGCTCGCGCACGGCGCGCGCTTGGGTCGCCTGGTGCTCGCCAACACCACCAGCTCGTACGGCGCCGACGGCCGCACGATGTGGGAAGCCCGCGCCAGGGCGGTGGAAGAAGGCGGCATGGCCGCGATCACCGATCTCGCGATGACGCGCTACTTCTCCGACGACTTCCGCGCCAGCCGCGGCGATGCGGTGGAACGCATCCGCGCGCGGTTCCTTGCGACGAATCCGCAGGGCTACATCGGCTGCTGCGATGCGATCCGCGACCTCGACTTCACTTCGCAGCTCGCGCGCATCAAGTCGCCCACGCTGGTGATCGCGGGCGAGAAGGACGCCGGCACTCCGCCGGCGATGTCGCAAGCGATCGTCGATCGGATCCCGGGCTCGAAGCTCGCGGTGATCCCCGGCGCGGCACATCTGTCGGCAGTCGAGAACCCAACCGCCTTCAGCGCGCTGGTGCTGGAGTTTCTCTCCCACGATTAGTACCTTGGGCATCGCCTCATTGAAGTGGGGGCGTAAGCTCCCCCGTCAAGTAGACAGTTCTAAAGTAGACGATTCCGCTGCGAGAAGTTTCTCGCGGTAACGCGCTGGCGGCAGGCTTCCCAGCGCATCGTGCGGCCTGATTTCGTTGTATCGCCTAAGCCAGCCGTCGGTGATCTCTTGAACGTCGGCGATCGACTCGAACAAATGAGCGTTGAGCACTTCTTCGCGGTAGCTGCGATTGAAGCGCTCGATGAAGGCGTTCTGGTCGGGCTTGCCGGGCTGAATGAAGCGGATGTCGATCGATCTCTCGCGGCACCAGTCCGTGAATGCCTGGCTGGTGAGCTCGGTGCCGTTGTCGCAGCGGATGGCAGAAGGCTTGCCGTGGATCTCGATCAGCTGCTCCACGAACCGGATCACGCGCGAAGCCGGGATGCTCACCGCCACATCGATCCCCAGAGCCCCGCGATCAGCTTCGTCGATCACGTTGAGCGTGCGAATAGCTCTGCCGCCGTAGAGCGCGTCATGCATGAAGTCCAGCGCCCAGACCGCGTTGATTCTCTGGATCACTACCATCGACGCCGGGTCCCGCCGCGGTAGGCGCCGCTTCGTTCGCCGCTTCTGATTGAGTTTCATGTCGCAATAGACGCGATGCACCCGCTTGTGATTCCAGGGCTGCCCCAAGTGGCGAAGCCGGTCATAGCACTTCCAGAAGCCCCAGCGCAGCTCCACCGCCACGATCTCGTTGAGCGCCTCAATGACCGGCTGATCACGAGCCGCACGATCAATTCCCGCTTTGTAGTACGCCGCCCGCGACAGCCGGGCTGCTGAACAAGCGCGTGACACCGGAAAGTGCATCTCTTCACTCATGATCCGGATCGCCTCGCGCTTGGCCGACGGCGTTAGAGCTTTCGATTCAGGACTTCCTTGATCGCCGCGTTCTCGAGCGCCAGATCGGCATACATGCGCTTCAACTTGGCGTTCTCCCCCTCGAGCTCCTTCAGCCTTCTCAGCTCGGCCACGCTCGCGCCCGCGTACTTGGACTTCCATTTGTAAAACGTCGCGTGGCTAATGCCGTGCTTGCGAAGAATCTGCGCCACCGGAACTCCGGCCTCGCCCTCCTTCAAGATCGCCACGATCTGCGACTCGTTGAATTTCGACTTCTTCATTGAACCTCCCTGGACGATAAATCCTGCCAGAAAAGTCCACTTGTAGAATGTCTACGCGGCGGGGAAGCTTACGG
>JBBRQA010000084.1:0-14514 GCA_038227085.1 Burkholderiales bacterium
GGCGACGCGACGGATGTCGATCTCGTCCTTCAGCGCGCGATAAGCCTTGGCGCGCGTCTGGGTGAGTCTCCACGTCATCACGCCCAGCCCGGCCAGGAAGAGGATGAGGGCGAGGCTCGCGCCCGCGGCGCGCCACAGGTAGGTGTTGACGCGCTCGTCGGCCGCGGCCAGCTGCTCGCTCTCCGAAAGACCGACGATCACGGCGAGGGGGAAATCGAAAAGCTCGCGCGCGCTGGTGTAGCGGCGCACGTGATCCCAGCGGTTCAGCACGACGTTCGGCGTGTCGTCGATGTTCGGAGGAACGGCCACCGCGTAGGAGGTCACCCCGCCGAAGTAGAGCGACTCGCCGGTGCGCCGCGCGCGGAAGACGCCGTCGCGGCCGAGGATGGCGAGCACGCCGGAGTTGCCGAGCTTGGCCGGATCGTAGCCGCTCACGAAGTACGTCGCGGAAACGGAGACGATGACGGCCCCCGCGAAGGCGCCGTCGGGCGCCGCGAGGCGGCGGCTGAAATGGATCCTCCACTCGCCGGCGGCGCGCGTGGGAAGCGGCGGGCTCACCGCGACCTCTTCCTTCTGCTTCAGCGTCGCGAAGAACGCCTGGTCCGCGACGCTGGCGAGCTCCCCGGTGCGCGTGCTCGCGATGATGTCGCCGCGCGCGTTGGCGATGCTCACGGAGAACACAAGGTCTGGCGGCAGCAGCGACTTGGCCTTGAGGTCGGCGAGGCTCATGCGACCGTTGCGCGATTCGTAGGCGAACTTGATGAACTTGAGCGACTGGTCGACCTCGCGCAGCACCCTGCCGACTTGCGCCTCGTAGGTTTCCGCGAGCTCCCGAGTGGAGGTCGCGGCGGCGCGATCGGCGGTGGTGTTCTCGACCTTGATCACGCTGAACGTGCTGCCCCACACGACGGCGAGGAGGATCAGCGCGATGACCGGAAACAGGAAGTAAGGTTCAGCGAGTCGGCTCGCCCCCCTCCGCAGCGGCGGCGTCGTGAACTCCCGGCCCTGCGTTTTTGATTTCAATTGTAGGAAATGCCGTCCGGTTGATACGGAAATCTACACAGTGCTCCGCGGAAATTCTGTGGCGCAGCGCACATTCCGGAATTCTCGCCTGAACCCAAACGCGGGTTGCGCGTCGAACACCGGTCCCCAATCCAAGGAATCCCATGGCCACCAGCCCCCTCGACCCCGCAAACATGAGCACCCGCTCCGACCGGATCCTGGGCCGCGGCCACGGCACTGGCGCGCTCGGCCCGAGCGACAGCTCCGACAGCGGCAGCGACGTGCAGGGCGCCGCCGAAGAGCTCGGCGACGCCGGCCTGGACGGCGACGCGGACCGTAACGGCACGGGCGAGCGCTCGTCGGCGTCGCCGGACGGTGAAGTGAAGGACGGCGCCGACATCGCCCCCGACCGCATCGAGGAAATCGGCGGCGGCGAAGAAGAAGAGGGCGGCAAGCGATGAAGCTCACCGGTAACCATCTGCAGCGCTACAAGCAGATTGCCAAGCTGCTGTGGAAGTACGGCCGCTCCGATCTCGTCACGCAGATGGGCATCGACGAGGCCATGGACGCCGCCGAGAAGGAGAAGGAGCCCCCGGTCGAGGGCGGGGCGACGCCCGAGCAGCTGGCCGACGACCTGGAGGCGATGGGCCCCACTTACGTGAAGCTGGGACAGGTCCTCGCCGGCCGCCCGGACCTGATCCCCCCGGCCTACTGCAGGGCCCTCTCGCGGCTGCAGGACAAGGTGAAGCCCTTTTCCTACGCCGAGGTCGAGGCGATCGTCGAGGCGGAGCTCAAGGTGCGCATCTCGAAGGCGTTCCAGCGCTTCGACGAGGTGCCGATCGCGGCCGCATCCCTGGGCCAGGTCCACTCCGCGGCGCTACGCGATGGGCGCGACGTGGTCGTGAAGGTGCAGCGCCCCGGCATCGCCAAGCAGATCGAGGAAGACTTCGAAGTCCTCCAGCAGATCGCGGAGTTCTTCGAGGCGCACACCGACTTCGGCAAGAAGCACCGCCTGGTCGAGACGCTCGACGAATTCCGGACCACGATCAAGTACGAGCTCGACTACGAGCGCGAGGCGCAGAACCTGATCGCAATGGGCAAGAATCTCGAGGAGTTCGAGCGCATCCAGGTGCCGCAGCCGGTCACCGACTACAGCACGCACACCGTCCTCACCATGGAGTACGTGCGCGGCAACAAGGTCACCAAATTGGGGCCCGTGGCGCGCCTCGAGATGGACGGCGAGGCCCTCGCCGACGAGCTCTTCAAGGCTTACCTGAAGCAGGTGCTGGTGGACGGCCTCTTTCACGCCGATCCGCACCCCGGCAACGTCTTCATCACCGAGGACAGTCGCCTCGCCCTCCTCGACCTGGGCCAGGTCGGCCACACCACGCCCGCGATGCAGGAAAACCTGCTGAAGATCCTCATCGCGATCAGCGAGGGCAAGAGCGAGGACGCGGCGGGCGTCATCATCCAGATCAGCGAGACCTCGGAAGACTTCGACACGGCGGCGTTCAACAAGCGCATCGCCAAGCTCATCGTCGAGCAGCAGGGCCAGGGCCTGAAGCAGATCAACGTCGGCATGACGCTGCTGGACGTCACCCGCACCGCCATCGAGCTCGGGCTCTTCGTGCCGACCGACTTGACGATCCTCGGCAAGACGCTCCTGCAGCTGGACGAGGTGGGCAAGATCCTCGACCCGGAGTTCGACCCGAACGCCGCCGTCCGCCGCCACGCGACGGAGATCATGGCCAGGCGCCTCAACAAGGACGCCTCTTCCGGCAGCTTCATGAAGTCGTTCCTCGAGCTGAAGGACTTCGCCATCGGGCTGCCAGTGCGCCTGAACAAGATCATGGACGCCCTCGGCAACCACGAGATCGAAGTGCGGGTGAAGGCGGTGGACGCCAACCTCTTCATGGAGGGCTTCCAGAAGGTCGCCAACCGCATCACCACCGGGATCGTGCTGGCCGCGCTCATCATCGGCGCCTCGCTCATGATGCGCATCGAGACGTCGTTCACGCTGATGGGCTACCCGGGCCTCGCGATCCTCACCTTCCTCGGTGCGGGCGCGGGCGGTGTGTACCTGCTGCTCTCCATCTTCGTGCAGGATCAGAAGGACCAGAAGCGGAAAGGCAAGCGATAGGCGCGAAGGACACATTGACGGCGGCACATGGGGCTGCCCTCCTGACGGCGGCTCGTCAGTAGCCCGCGGCGAGCCCACCGTTGCGCCGAGGATCGTTGGCGCCGTAGAAGCGATTGTTGCCGACGGGTTCGCCGCCGAGAGTCGGTGCGCCCACCAGGATCGCGGACAGACGGTTCGCCTGCTGCGGACCGGAGAACTTCTGGCCCTTCTCCTCGAGGAGCTTGCGGGTGTCGGGGCTCAACGCGAAACTTTCGACGTTGGTGGTCTCCGGGAGCCACTGCTGGTGGAAGCGCGGCGCGTCGACGGCCTCCTGCACGTTCATGCCGTAGTCGATCACGTTGAGGATGGTGTGCGCGACCCCGGTGATGATGCGGCTGCCGCCCGGGGCGCCGACCACCATCACCGTCTTGCCGTCCTTCAGCACGATGGTCGGGCTCATCGAGCTCAACGGCGTCTTGGTGGGCGCGATCGAGTTCGCCTGTCCCTGCACCAGTCCGTACAGATTGGGCACGCCCACCTTCGCGGCGAAGTCGTCCATCTCGTCGTTGAGGAGGACGCCCGTGCCGGCTGCTGTCACGCGCGCGCCGAACCACTCGTTCAGCGTGTAGGTGACCGAGACCGCGTTGCCGTCCTTGTCGACGATCGAGTAGTGGGTGGTATTGCTGCCTTCATGCGGCGCCACGCCTGGCTTGATGTCCTGCGAGATGCCGGCCTTGGCCGGATCGATCGCGGCGCGGATGCGCGCGGCGTAGCCCTTGTCGAGGAGGCGCTCGAGCGGGTTCTTCACGAAGTCGGGATCGCCGAGATAGCTGTTGCGGTCCATGTACGCGTGGCGCATCGCCTCGATCTGGTAGTGGACTCCCTGCGCGGAGTGGAAGCCCAGCTCCTTCATCGGGTAGCCCTCGAGGATATTGAAGATCTCGCAGATCACCACGCCACCGGAGCTGGGCGGCGGCGCCGAGACGATGCGATAGCCGCGATAGTCGCATTCGACCGGCGCCATCTCGCGCGTGTGATAGCGGTCGAGGTCGGCCTGCGTGACGATGCCCTTCCCCACCGCGCTCGACGCGACGATTGCCGCGGCGACCGGCCCCTTGTAGAAGCCGTCCTTGCCGTGGCGCGAGATGAGGCGCAGCGTCTTCGCGAGGTCCTTCTGCACGAGCCTGTCGCCGGGCTTGTAGGCCTCGCCCTTGTTGGTGAAGATCGCGGCGCTCGGCGGATCGGCGCGCAGGTCCTCGGTGGCGCTGCGGAACATGTCGACGTCACCCTGGTCGAGCGCGAAGCCCTTTTCCGCGAGCACGATCGCAGGCGCGATCAGTGCCTCGCGCTTCAACGTGCCGTACTTCTCGCGCGCGTGCTCCATGCCCGCGACGCTCCCGGGAACCGCGACAGCGAGGTAGCCTTTGAGGCTGAGGCCCTTCACCACGTTGCCGCTCGCGTCGAGGTACATGTCCGGCGTGGCGGCGAGCGGAGCCACTTCGCGGAAATCGATGAAGGTCTTGCTTCCGTCGGCCATGTGGATGGTCATGAAGCCGCCGCCGCCCAGATTGCCCGCGGCGGGATACACCACCGAGAGCGCGTAGCCCACGGCCACCGCCGCATCGACCGCGTTGCCGCCTTTTCGAAGGACGTCAACGCCCACTGCCGTCGCCAGGTGCTGCGCGGTGACCACCATGCCGTTCTCCGCGGCGACGGGGGCAACCGACGCGGCCCGCGCGACCGAGAATGCGGCGACGAGGGCGAGCGCGAAGAGCTTGCGGACGGAGTGGCGGCGCCAGGTCATGGCGGAATCCCTAGGGTGGAATCGACAAATTCTACTCGCGCTACACTGCCGTCCATGAACACCGCCCCCTCGCGCGCCCTCCTCTTGGCCTCAGCCCTTCTCATCATGTCCCATCTCTCGAATGCGGCGCCCTGCGGCATCCTCCTGTCCCACAAGGTGAACGACATCCTCGGCAACCCGGAAGACCTCTGCCAGTACGCGGGCAAGGTGGTGCTCGTCGTGAACACCGCGAGCTATTGCGGCTACACGCCGCAGTACAAGGGCCTGCAGGCGCTGAACGAGAAGTACAGGTCGCGCGGCCTGGTGATCCTCGGGTTTCCGTCCAACGACTTCGGCGGGCAGGAGCCCGGCAGCGAGAAGGAGATCGCGGATTTCTGCGATCGCACCTACGCGGTCAAGTTTCCGATGTTCGCGAAGACCTCGGTGAAGGAGCGCGGCGGATCGGCGGTGTTCGACGGGCTCGCGAAGGCCACGGGCCAGCGCCCCGAGTGGAATTTCCACAAGTACCTCATCTCCCGCGACGGCAGCAAGGTCGCGAGCTACGCCTCGAAAGTCGAGCCGGAGTCGAAAGAGTTCGTGCAACGCGTCGAAGATTTCCTGGGGGCGCCATGAAAGCCGACGGCGTACTGCGCACCATCGGCAACACGCCCCACGCCAGGTGATTCCCCGGCTGGTGAGCTTCCTCGGGAGCTGACGCACGGAACACCGTCCTCGCGGTCCAACCTCCTCACTCCCGAGGAGCTCCCCATGGCGCGTTGTGACGGTTGCGGTAACGACTACGACAAGGCCTTCCAGGTAATCGCCGCCGACGGGCGGAAGATGACCTTCGACAGCTTCGAGTGCGCGATCCACAAGATGGCGCCCGCGTGCGAGCACTGCGGCATGAAGATCATCGGCCATGGGCTCGAGAAATCCGGACGCATGTTCTGCTGCGACCACTGCGCGCTGGAAAGCGGCGTGAAGGGGCTGCGCGACCGGGCTTGACCCGGGGGGGCGGGGTCGACCTTCGCATCGCCTGATGCCCCGGCCCCAACTCGTCCGCCCCAGCGTGGCGCTTGACGGCGCAGCTGGATGCCGCTATGGTTTAACCATCTGTTTAAACCGTACGTTCAAACCGGTCGTTTAAACCCATGCAGAGACACGGGGCCGCCACCCGGCCCGCGCGGACCATGCCTTTCAGCGAAGTCGAGCCCACGGACACCAAGGTCAAGATCCTCGAGGCCGCGTTCCGGCGCCTGGCCACCGAGGGCTACGCCGCGCTCAGCATGCGCGAGATCGCGCGCGACGCGGGCGTGAACCACGCCCTCATCAACTACCACTTCCGCACCAAGGACCAGCTGGTGATCGCCGTGCTGGACGAGGCCAACCGCCAGCTGCTCGATCGCCAGCACGCCATGTACCGCCGCCGCGCCACGTTCGCCGAGAAATGGGCCGAGGCGCGCCGCTTCTATCGCGGCGACCTCGCCTCGGGCTTCGTGCGCGTGCAGGCCGAGCTATGGGCCGCCTCCCTTTCGAACGCGGATCTGCGCGAGAAATTCATCCCGCGCGTCCAGGCCTGGAAGCAGGTCGTGAGCGAGGGCGTAAACGACGCCTTCGCAACTCTCGATGGCTGCGGCGTGAGCCTGCCCCCGCCCTTCTCCGCCGCGGTCGTCTCCTGCTGGATCTCGATGTTCTGGCTCGGGATGGAATTCTCCGATCTCCTTGGGCATGCAGGCGACCAGCGGCAACATCGCGCGGCGCTGGACGCGATGGGGAAGCTGCTCGAGGATCTGGACCAGCGCGTGCGCAAGTCCGCGCGGCCCCACGCAAGGCGCAAACGCGCATGAACCTGCCCGACTATCTCGCGAAGATCGCAGGCGACCTGCCTGAAGGCGATCGTCTGCCCTTGGGCGTGCCCCACCCGTTCGAAACCGTGGAGCCGGTCGCGCAAGGCTTCGCCTCGCACGACGGCGTGAAGTGCTGGTACGGCGTCTTCGGCGAAAGCGGGCCGTGGATCGCCTTCGCGCCCATCTTCCAGATCGCGCACTCCGGCATGTTGAAGGCCGTAGTGCCTTATCTCTCGCAACACTTCCGCGTCGTGGTGATGGATGGCCGCGGCAACGGACGCTCCGACCGGCCCACGGGCCAGCACGCTTACACCTTCGACCATTACTACCGCGACTTCATCGCCGTCCTCGACGCGGCCGGCGCAGACAAGCTGGCCGTGGTCGGCATCTCCGCCACCGCCATGACGGCG
The DNA here is from genome assembly GCA_038227085.1 of Burkholderiales bacterium. Lineage (GTDB taxonomy): Bacteria > Pseudomonadota > Gammaproteobacteria > Burkholderiales > Usitatibacteraceae > Usitatibacter. The sequence goes on from JBBRQA010000084.1 coordinate 7,162, forward strand.
CTGCGCCTCGCGGCCGAGCAGCCGGACCGCGTGAGCCACGTGATCGTCGCGGGCGGTTACGCCGATTCGCGAATCGACGACGCGACGATCGCCGAGCGAGTGCAGGCCGAGGGCGCGCGCATGCGCGGCGACTATGCCGCCTACCTCGATTGGTTCTTCCGTCTGGTCTTTCCCGAGCCCCATTCCACCAAGCCGTACGAGGACGCGGTTCGCTACGGCTGGGCGTCGAGGGGCGAGGTGGTGGATTGGGCGCGCAACGGCTGGCTCGGCGAAGACGTAAGCGCGCTCGCACGCAACATCAAGTGTCCCACGCTCGTGATCCACGGCGGCGCGGACCGGCGCGTGTTTCCCGAGCGCGGCGAGGCGATTCGATCGTTGGTACCGGGCGCCCGCATGCTCACGATCGGCGGCGGCGGCCATCTCACCGCGGTGCGCGATCCGGTGGCCTTCAACCGCCGCGTGCGTGATTTCGTGGGTGGAATGCCCGCCAATTCCAGATGGGTGCGCGCCATGAGCCGAAAGCGCCGCGCCCTTTTCATCTCGAGCCCCATCGGCCTGGGCCACGTGCAGCGCGACCTCGCCATCGCGCGTGACTTGCGCAAGCTGCAGCCCGATCTGGAGATCGACTGGTTCACGGTCGATCCCGCCGCCCGGTATCTCGAGCGCGAAGGCGAGCGCGTGCACCCGATCACGGCGCGCCTCGCCAACGAGAGCAGGCACTTCGAGCACCTTGCCGGCGAGCACGACCTGCACGCCTTCTTCGCACTGCGCACCATGGACGAGGTGATGATCAACAACTTCATGACGTTCTCGGACCTTGTCGAAAACGAGCACTACGACCTGGTGATCGGCGACGAATCGTGGGAGGTGGACTACTACTACCACGAGAATCCGGAGCTGAAGCGCCAGCCGTTCGTCTTCCTCACGGATTTCGTCGGCTGCCTGCCCATGGGCGGCGGCGAGCGCGAGGGACACCTCTGCGCCGAGCGCAACGCCGACGACATCGAGCACATCGCACGCTTTCCGTACGTGCGCGACGCCGCGATCTTCGTCGGCAATCGCGAGGACGTGGTGGACGATCCCTTCGGGCCCGGCCTGCCGCGCATCCGCGAATGGACCGACGCCAACTTCGAATACGCCGGCTACACGTTGCCCTTCGATGCCGCGGCCTATGCGGACACTGATAAGCTGCGCGCGCGGCTGGGCTATGGCCGCGACGAGAAGATTGCCATCGCGGCCATCGGCGGCACCGGCGTGGGCCAACCGCTTCTGGAAAAGATCGCGCACGCCTATCCGCGCATGAAGCGCGAGGCGCCCGGGCTGCGGATGATCCTGGTGGCCGGCCCGCGCCTCTCGCCCGACGCGCTGCCGAAGATGGAAGGCCTGGAGGTGCGGCCGTATGTCCACAACCTCTTCGAGCACCTCGCCTGTTGCGACCTGGCCCTGGTGCAAGGCGGCCTCAGCACCTGCATGGAGCTGGTGGCCACACGCCGGGCGTTCCTCAGCTTTCCGCTGCAGAACCACTTCGAGCAGAATCTGCACGTGCGCAAGCGCCTGGCGAATTACGCGGCGGACCGCTCCGTCGCCTACGCCGGCCTTGCACCCGCGCAGCTCGCAGACCTCGCACTCGAGGCGATGCACGCACCGGTGAACTACAAGCCGGTCGAGTCGGACGGAGCGCGCCGCGCCGCGCTTCGAATCGCGCAAGTCCTGGACAACCGCTAGCCTATACCCCGAAAGGCGATTGCACATGAGTGCCTTCCTGTCTCTTCTGTATGGCGTTGCAGCCTATCTTTTCTTCCTGGCGACATTCCTCTATGCCATCGGCTTCGTCGGCAACGTATTCGTGCCGAAATCGATCGATACCGGCGCCACGGCATCGCTCGCCGAGGCCCTGGTCGTCAATGTGCTCCTCCTCGGAATATTCGCCGTGCAGCACAGCGTCATGGCGCGCCGCGGATTCAAGGCGTGGTGGACGCGCATCGTGCCGCCCGCGGTCGAGCGCAGCACCTTCGTGTTGATGGCGAGCCTCGCGCTCGCGCTGCTGCTGTGGCAATGGCGCCCGATCGCCACGCCGGTGCTGTGGTCCGTGACCGATCCCATGCCCGTCACCGTGATTCGCGCGGTGTTCTGGCTCGGATGGGGCGTGCTATTGCTGAGCACCTTCCTCCTCAACCACTTCGAGCTCTTCGGCCTGCGGCAGGTCTATGCGAACTGGGCCGGCCGCGAGATCCCCGCGCCGGAGTTCCACACGCCGCTGTTCTATCGCTACGTCCGCCATCCCATCTACGTGGGTTTCCTGCTCGCCTTCTGGGCCGCGCCGGTGATGAGCGCCGGCCACCTGCTTTTCGCGGTGGCGACGACCGGCTACATACTCATCGGCATCTGGTTCGAGGAGCGAGACCTCATCGCGCAGTTCGGCGAGCGCTACCAGGTGTACCGGCAGCAGGTCGGGATGCTGTTGCCGCGGCTCGTCCGGCGACCGGGGTCGCGCCGGGTCTAGCTTCGCTATACTTCCTCGCGCCCCGCACAACACCTCCCGGAGGTTTCGATGAGCAAGAAGCAAACGTCCCGGCTTGCCGCCTTGAGCTGCATCGCCACCATCGCCGCATTCCCGGCGCTCGCCCAGAACGTGAAGGTCACCCCGCTCGGCACCCACGACGGCGAATTCTGCGCGCAGGACCGCGCGCTCATCTTCGAGGATCCCAACGGCACCCGCATCCTCTACGACCCGGGCCGCAGCGTGGCAGGCGCAACCGATCCGCGTCTGGGCAAGATCGACGTGATCCTCGTCACGCACATGCACGGCGATCACGCGGGCAACGTCCACATCAAGGAGATGAACGCGGGCGAGTGCGGCAAGCCGGACACGCCCGTTTCCGCGATGCCGAATTCCAGCGCGGTCAACATCGCCATCGCCAAGAAATCGAAGATCGTCACCGGGTCCGAGATGCAGGCCTTCTTCGCGGCGAAGCTGAGGGCGAATGGCGGGCAGGCCTCGGACTCGATGCTCGCGCGCTTCGGCGGCAGCGTGACCGTGGGCGGCGTGAAGATCGCCACGGTCACCGCCATGCATAGCAACGGGCTCGACCCCGACTACATCGGCGGCGATCTTGCCAAGGCCATGAAGGACGCGGGCATCGCGGGGTATGTGGGCGAAGCCACCGGCTACGTTCTCAAGTTCAGCAACGGCCTCGTGGCGTACCTCTCCGGCGACACCGGCATCACCGGCGACCAGGAGAAGGTCGTGCGCGGCCACTACAACGCCAAGCTCACGGTGATGAACATCGGCGATGGCTTCACCACGGGTCCCACGGAGGCCGCCTACGTCGTGAACGAGCTCGTGAAGCCCAACACCGTCATCGCCTCGCACGTGAACGAGGCGGGCACCAAGGGTGGGAAGGTGATCCCCGACTCGAAGACCGACCGCTTCATGAAGGCCGCGAAGATGCCGGTGATCGTGCCGCTGAGCGGCAAGACCCTGGAGTTCGACGCGAACGGGAAGTGCGTCGCGGGCTGCTGACGCAGTAGGCCCGGGCAAGGAAAAAGGCCGCTCGCGCGGCCTTTTATCTGTCTAAAGCCCGCGCACCCGGCAGGCAAGCAACAGCAGCCCCAAGCCCACGATCCATAGCCACGGGAAGATTTGCCCCGGGATCGCCACGAGGTGGAACTGGCCCGCGAGCGCCGCCACGTAGAGGACCAACGAGACGATCCAGACGATCATCGTCGGGGATTTTCCGGAATTTCGCATGGATGCTGTCCTTGTTTCTTGGCGAATGCCGATGTTGGCGGCCGGGTCTGGCGGTGTCTGTACGCTACCGAACGTTCCCCGCACTGGTGGCGATCTCGCGCAGCGCCTGCTCAAAGGCCTCCGGAGGCTGGGCGCCCTCGATCGCGTACGAATCGTTCACGACCACGAACGGTACGCCGTTCACGCCCCGCCGTCGCCAGAACTCCTCGCGATCGCGGACTTGCGTTGCGAACTCATCGCTTTCGAGGATCGCCTTCGCGCGCGCCGCGTCGAGGCCGACCTTGACGGCGAGCTCCACGAGCACGTCCCTTGCACCCGGATTGCGCCCCTCGCCGTGATAGGCCTGAAGCAATGCGCGCTTGAGCTCCGCCGCTTTGCCTTCCTGCCCTGCCCAGTAAATGAGGCGATGCGCATCGAACGTGTTCCACACATGAGCTCGCCGCCCGAACGCGAAACCGACGGCGGCGCCGCGTTCGCGGATCATCGCCTGGGTCTGCGCGATCTGCTCCGGCGTGCGTCCGTACTTGCGTGCGAGATATGGCACGACTTCTTTCCCCTCGGCATCCATGTCGGGATTGAGCTCGAAGGGCTCGAAGTGCAACGTCGTTTCCACTGCGCCCTTCAAGCGCGAAAGGGCCTGGTCGAGCGAGGCGAGGCCGATGGCGCACCAGGGGCAGGCCACGTCGGAAACGAAAGCGATGTCGAGGCGAGGATTGTCCATGCTTCGATTATCCCCTATGGCCGCCTACGAGGTCGGCCACGATCCCGGCAACTTCGCGGGGTTTCAGCTCCAGCGTCGCGTCGCCCACATTGAGCTCGAGGACGCGCGTGCGGCCCTGCCCCGGCGCGCTCGAAGCCCAGGTGAAGACGCCGCGTTCGCGAGCGACGCGGGCTATGGAAGCCCGAAGCGCCCTCTCCTCCACGCGTAGGTAGAGATGCATCATGTTGGTGTGCGGGGGATCGGGGTTCACCTCCACGTCCGGCACGGAGCGCAACGCCGCCGCGATCTTGCGCGCGTGCTCGACGTAGCGCGGCATCTTGGGCAGGTACGTGCGCAGGCCCGCGAGCGCCGAAGCCGCGTTGGGCCACAGGCCGTAGAGCGTGCCGCCGTGGCGCTTGCGCCAGGCTCGCGCCTCCGCGATGACGTCCTTCTCGCCGGCGAGGCAACAACCCGCGAGGCCGCCCAGCCCCTTGTAGAACGAGACGTACACGGTGTCGAAGAGCGCCGCGATCTTCGCCGGCGGCTTGCCGTAGAAGGGCGCCGCCTCCCACAGGCGCGCGCCATCGAGATGCACCGCGGCGCCGCTGCGGCGTACGTAGTCGACCTGTGCCTTGAGCTCTGCCCAGGACGGCAGCACGCCGCCGATCTCGCGCTGGGGCAGCTCGAAGAGCACGGCGGCAAGCGGCTCGGCGATGGCGCGCAGGTCGGCGAGCGTCATGAGCGTTCGCGGATTGCCCACGCCCACGCCCACGAGTCCATGCAGTCGCTGATACGCCTTGTCCTCGTGAGTCTCGAGGTGGCAGGTCGGATGCCACGCGACGGTATCGATGCCGCGGCGATCGGCATGGATGCGCAGCGCGATCTGCTGCGCCATCGTGCCGCTCGGCATGAAGACGGCCGCGGGCTTGCCCAGCACCTTGCGGATTTCCGCTTCGAGCGCCTCGACGACGCCACCGTCACCGTAGCGATCGAGCCGCGCGTCCTTGGGGATCGTGCCGAGGATGTCCCCCGCGGTGCGCGGGCCGTGGCCATTGAGCCAGCGCGTGCACTGCGCGCGGAGCTTTTCGAGGTCGTCGGATCTGACGGGGCGCCGGGCCTTCATGGCTCGATGATAGCCCCGGGATGACTACGCAGCCGCCTTCACCTTCGCCTTCGCCTTGTCGAAGTTGAAGACGCCGTTCTTCGCATCCACCACGATCGTGTCCTTCGGCCCAAACTTGCCCTCGAGGATCAGCTTCGAGAGCGGGTTCTCGATCTGCTGCTGGATCGCGCGCTTCAAGGGACGCGCCCCGTAGACAGGATCGAACCCGGCCTTGGCGAGCTCCGCCACCGCGGAATCAGAGACCTCGATGGACATCTCCATGGCCTCGACGCGCTTCACGAGCTGCTTCAACTGCACGCGGGCGATCGACGCGATGTTCTTCTCGTCGAGGGCGTGGAACACCACGATCTCGTCGATGCGGTTGATGAATTCAGGACGGAAGTGCGACTTGACCTCGCCCATCACCGCCAGCTTCACGACCTGGTAGTCCTGGTCGGCCATCGACTGGATCATCTGCGAGCCGAGGTTCGACGTCATGATGAGCACGGTGTTCTTGAAGTTCACCGTGCGGCCCTGGCCGTCGGTCAGGCGCCCGTCGTCGAGCACCTGGAGCAGCACGTTGAAGACATCGGGGTGCGCCTTCTCGATCTCGTCGAAGAGGATGACCGCGTAAGGCTTCCTGCGAACGATCTCGGTGAGGTGGCCGCCCTCCTCGTAGCCCACGTATCCAGGCGGGGCGCCGATGAGCCGCGCGACCGAATGCTTCTCCATGTACTCGGACATGTCGATGCGAACGAGGTGGTCCTCGCTGTCGAACAGGAACTCCGCGAGCGCCTTGGAAAGCTCGGTCTTGCCGACTCCCGTGGGGCCGAGGAAGAGGAACGAGCCGTAGGGCTTGTTGGGATCCGAGAGGCCGGCGCGTGAGCGGCGGATCGCGTCCGAGACCAGGCGCACGGCTTCGTCCTGGCCAACCAAGCGCTGGTGCAGGCGGTCTTCCATGTGGAGGAGCTTCTCGCGCTCGCCCTGCATCATCTTGGAAACCGGGATGCCGGTGGCGCGCGAGACGACTTCCGCGATCTCTTCAACGCCCACCTGGGTCCGCAACAGCTTGTTCTTGTCCTGCGTCGACGCCGACGAGGCCTCCGCCTCCTTCAGCTGCTTTTCGAGCTGCGGGATCTGCCCGTACTGCAGCTCGCTCATCTTCTGCCAGTCGCCCTTGCGCTTGGCCTCCTCCATGGCGAGCTTGGCCTTCTCGAGCTCCTCCTTGACGTGGGTCGAGCCCTGGACGCGCGCTTTCTCGCTCTTGAGGATCTCCTCGAGGTCGGCGTAGTCCTTCTCGAGGCGCTTGATCTCCTCGTCGATGTGGGCGAGGCGCTTCTTCGAGCCCTCGTCCTTCTCCTTCTTCACCGCCTCGCGCTCGATCTTCAGCTGGATGATGCGGCGGTCGAGGCGATCCATCACCTCCGGCTTGGAGTCGATCTCCATCTTGATGCGCGAGGCCGCCTCGTCGATCAGGTCGATCGCCTTGTCCGGCAGGAAGCGGTCGGTGATGTAGCGCTGCGAAAGCTCCGCCGCCGCGACGATCGCGGGGTCGGTGATGTCGACACCGTGGTGGACCTCGTACTTCTCCTTCAGGCCGCGCAGGATCGCGATGGTGTCCTCGACCGAAGGCTCGTTCACCAGCACCTTCTGGAAGCGCCGCTCGAGGGCAGCGTCCTTCTCGATGTACTTGCGGTATTCGTCGAGCGTGGTGGCGCCGACGCAATGCAATTCGCCGCGCGCGAGCGCGGGCTTGAGCATGTTGCCGGCATCCATGGCGCCTTCGGCCTTGCCGGCACC
>JBBRQA010000085.1:0-14446 GCA_038227085.1 Burkholderiales bacterium
AGAGCGCGATGTGGCCCGCGGTGTGTCCCGGAATGTCGAAAGTCTCCATCTCCACGTCGATGCCCGGGACGCGGAATCGGTCGCCCTCCGAGAGGCGCCGGTCGAGATCGGCGGCCACCTCGCGCGCGGGGCCGAACGTCGGGCATTTCCAGCGCCGCGCGAGCGGCTCGAGGCCGCCGACATGATCCATGTGGTGGTGCGTGGCGAGGATGGCGGCGAGGCTGAAGCCGCGCTCGGCGAGGAAACTCTCGACCGGGGCCGCCTCTCCCGGGTCGACCGCCACGGCCTTGCCGCCCGTTTCGAGCATCCAGATGTAGTTGTCCCGGAAAGCGGGGACCGCGTGAATCGCCAGCATGGGGCCGAGTCTATTAGAATTGCATCATGCCGACCAACACGCTGCAGGATTGGTTCGCCACTCCGCTCGGGCAATACCTGCTCGAGAAGGAGCAGGCGTACCTGGACGACGTCACCTCCGATGTCTTCGGCTTCCATGCGCTGCAGATCGGCATGCCGAACGTGGACCTGCTGCGCGAAAGCCGCATCGCGCATCGCATGCGCGTGGCCTCCGCGGACCGGCCCGACCTCTACGCGAAAAGCCACGAGCTGCCGCTCGCCACGCAGTCGGTGGACCTCGTGGTCCTCCCGCATGTGCTCGAGTTCGCCGCCGGCCCGCACGAGATCCTGCGCGAGGTAGACCGGGTGATGATGCCCGAGGGGCGGCTCGTGATCGTGGGATTCAACCCGTGGAGCCTGTGGGGATTGAGGAGCTCGGTGGGATACGGGCGCGAGGAATATCCGTGGAACGGGCGCTTCGTATCGCTCCTGCGCGTGAAGGATTGGCTGGCGCTCCTCGGCTTCGACGTGAACGCCGGGCGTTTGGTGGGCTACGCGCCGCCCTTCCGGAGCGAGAGCGTACGCCGGCGCTTCGGCTTCATGGAGCCGGCGGGCGACCGCTGGTGGGCCGTGGGCGGCGCCGTCTACATGCTGCAGGCGATCAAGCGGGTGCGCGGCATGCGCTTGCTGACGCCCGCCTGGGTGGAGCAGAAGGACGCGCGTGAGAAGGCCCTGGCGGCCGCCAAGCGCCAGAGCGCCTCCCCCCTCAAGGTCGTGAAGTAACTTGAAGCGCGATCCCGGGACCATTCACATTCATACCGACGGGGCGTGCAAGGGCAATCCGGGTCCCGGCGGCTGGGGGGCGATCCTCGAGGTGGACGGCACCGAGCGCGAGATGTTCGGCGGAGAGGCGCTCACCACCAACAACCGCATGGAGCTCACCGCCGTGATCGAGGCGCTCGCGGCGCTGAAGCGCCCGTGCCGCGTGGTGCTGCATACCGACTCGCAATACGTGATGAAGGGCATCACCGAGTGGATCCATAACTGGAAGAAGCGTGGCTGGCGCACCGCCGCCAAGGAGCCGGTGAAGAACGTCGACCTGTGGAAGAAGCTGGACGAGGCGGTCGGCGCCCACGAGATCGAATGGAAGTGGGTGAAGGGCCACGCGGGACATGATGGCAACGAGCGCGCCGACGCGCTCGCCAACAAGGGAGTCGAATCGCTGCAATGAGAAGGATCGTCCTCGACACGGAGACCACCGGGCTCGAGCCTGCCGAGGGGCATCGCATCATCGAGGTCGCCTGCCTCGAGATGGATGGGCGCCGCGCCACCGGGCGCCATTTCCACCGCTTCGTGAACCCCGGGCGCGACATCGACGTCGCCGCCACGCAGGTGCACGGCCTCACCGCGGAGGACCTCGCGGACAAGCCGAAATTCTGCGACATCGTCGACGAGTTCCTCGAGTTCGTGGACGGGGCCGAGCTCCTCATCCACAACGCGCCCTTCGACGTGGCGTTCCTCAACGCCGAGCTCGCGCTCATCGGCCGCGCGAAGGTCGAGACCGTGTGCAGCGTCGCGGACACGTTGATGATGGCGCGCGACCTGCATCCCGGGAAGAAGAACTCCCTCGACGCGCTGTGCGAGCGTTACGCGGTGGACCACTCGAGGCGCACGCTGCACGGCGCGCTCCTCGACGCGCAGCTCCTCGCCGACGTGTGGCTAGCCATGACCCGCGGCCAGGAAACACTCGACATGATGATGGCAGCGGCCGACGCCCCCACGGTGGCGCTCGCCGACGCGCCGCTCTCTGCGGTGATCGTCGTGCTGCAAGCGAGCGCCGGCGAGCTCGCCGCGCACCATGCCATGTGCGAGCGCATCGAGCGCGAAAGCAAGGGCCGCTGCGTGTGGCTGCGCGAGGCCGTGGCCGCGTGAAGGCCTCCATGGCCGAAGAAGACACCCCCGCCCGCGACACCCGCAAGCTCCTCGCCGCCCGCCTGGTCGGCCTCGGCGCCATTCCCATCGCGGTGTTCTGCGCGGTCTACGTGCTGGCGCGCGCCTTCCTCGGCGTGGAGAGCGTCACCTCGCAGGCGTGGACGCTTTCCATGGCGCTCGCGGCGAGCGTGGCGAGCCTCTTCGTGCTGGGCTCGCTCGCCGCGCGCATGGCGGTGGGCGAGGTGGATGCCGTGCGCGACGCGGTGAGGAGTGTCGCCGAAGGCGGCGTCCCGCCCGCGATTCCCGAGCTCACGCTGCCCCTCGAGGAGCTGATGCAGGAAGTCGTCACCCTCGCGCAGGACTCGAAGGGCGCGCACGGGCGCCTGCAGGAGCGCCTCGACACCGCGCGCCAGCAGATCTTCTTCCTCACCAACCATGACGCGCTCACCAGCCTGCCGAACCGCAAGGCCCTCGAGGAGCGCCTCGAGAGCGCGCTTTCCAGCGCCAAGACGCAGGGCAGCACCCACGCGCTCCTGTACATCGACATCGACTATTTCCATCGCATCAACGATTCGTACGGGCACCTGGCCGGCGACGAGCTCCTGCGGCGCATCGTGCCGGTGATGCAATCGACGCTGCGCGAGGGCGAGACGCTGGCGCGCATCGGCGGCGACGAGTTTGCCGTGCTCCTCGAGAATTGCAGCGCGGAATTCGCCCAGGCCGCCGCCACGCAGCTGCGCGACTCGGTGCAGGCGTGGCAGTTCGATTGGAACGACAAGGCCTTCCAGGTGGGGGTCAGCGTAGGCGTGGTCGCGATCACGCGACTCGCGCCCAGCCTCTCGGCGATCCTCTCGGAAGCCGACACCGCGTGCTTCACCGCGAAGGAGCAGGGCAGGAACCGCGTGTTCGCGTTCCACGACGCGAGCGCCTCGCAATACATGCGCCAGACATCGCGCGGATGGCTGAAACGCATCAACGACGCGCTCACCGAAGGCGCCTTCACGCTCCTCTACCAGCCGATCGTGCCGATCGACGCGCCGCACCTGGTGGGCGTCCCCCGGGTGGAAGCCCTGCTGCGCATGAGCGAGACCGGCGGGGAGCTGATCCTGCCCATGTCGTTCATTCCCGTCGCGGAGCGCTACGACCTGATGCGCACCATCGACCGGTGGGTGGTGGAGCGCGCCTTCACCGACTTCCGGCGGCTCGCCAAGCAGCGCGATGACCCAGCGCCCGCGGAATTCTCCATCAACCTCTCGGGCCACACGCTTTCCAGCCCCGACTTCGCCGACTTCATGCAGGCGAAGTTCGTCGAGTACGGCGTCCCGCCGCAGTCGATCTACTTCGAGATCACGGAGACCGCCGCGATCGCCAATGTCGAGCGCGCCCGCACCCTCATCGAGACGCTGCGCGGCATGGGGGTGCGTTTCTTCCTCGACGATTTCGGCAGCGGGCTCTCCTCCTTCAATTACCTGAAGCACTTCCCGGTCGACGGCATCAAGATCGACGGCCTGTTCGTGAAGGGTATCGCCAAGAACTACCTCGACTACGCGCTGGTCGAGTCGATCCACAAGATCGGCACGAGCCTGGGGCTGCAGACCATCGCCGAGTACGTGGAGACCGAGGAGATCGCGAAAAAGCTCGTGCAGATCGGCATCACCATGGGGCAGGGTTTCTACCTTTCGCCGCCCCGCTCGTGGGAAACGCTCTTCGCGCGGGAGGCTCCTGTATAATTTGCGGCTGCCGAATTCCAAAAAAAGTCCCAGCGCCATGCAAGCCAAAACAATGCTCGCCATCGCCCTCGCGGCGCCTGCCCTCGCCGCCCAGGCGGCGGACAACAACAAGGTCACGGTAGACAACCGGATCGCGCAGTGCCAAGGCTGCCACGGCATCCCCGACTGGAAGACCGCGTTCCCCGAGCTCTACCGGGTGCCGAAGCTGGGCGGCCAGAAGCCGGGCTACATCGTCTCGGCTTTGAAGGCCTACAAGTCGGGCGAGCGCGAGTTCGCCACGATGCGCGCAATCGCGGCGGACCTGTCCGATGCGGACATGGAAGCGATCGGCAAGTACTACGGCGGCGATGCGGCGCAACCCGCGCCCGCGCCCGCCACCCCTGAGAAGAAGAAGTGAGCCCGGCCATGACCAAGACGATCCTCGCCCTCGCGCTCCTCGCCCTGGCGCCGCCTGCCACCGCGGCTTCCGGCGACGCCGAGGTCGGCCGCAAGCTGTCGACGCCCTGCGCCGCGTGCCATGGCGCCAACGGCATCAGCGCCAGCGACGCGTTTCCCAATCTTGCCGGCCAGTATCCGGACTACCTCGAGACCGCGCTCAAGCACTACAAGAACGGCAAGCGCAAGAACCCCATCATGCAGGGCCAGGTGGCGAACCTGGAGCCCAGGGCGATGATGGATCTCGCGGCGTACTTCGCGAGCCAGAAGGCCCTGAGCGTCAAGCACTAGCAACCCCGGACGCGTGATGCCGCGGCGATTTTCTCAATGGAGCATCGCATGAACCGGATCGTCCACATCTCCCTGAAGGTCGACGACGTCAACCGCACCGGGGACTTCTACAAGGACGTCTTCGGCTTCCTCGACGCGGAAACCAAGAGGACGCGCGACCACGTCTCGCGCCACATGACCGACGGCAACATCGACTTCACGGTGATGAAGTACGACGCCGGCACGCAGTCGGCGGAATCGAAAGCCTCGGGGGACGGCCCCTGCATCCACCACTTCGCGATCGAGGTGGAGGACATGGCCAAGGCCACGGAAGAGATCCGCAAGTGGGGCTGCAAGATCGTGAGTGACCCCGGTGTGATCCCCGTGAAGTTCAAGGCGCCGGGCGGCACCGTCGCGGAGCTGGTGCCCATAGGGCGCTACAGGCGCGTGGCAAACGCCCATCCCGTGTCGCCCATCGTGCACCTGTCGCTCAAGGTGGACGACGTTAAGAAGACCGGCGACTTCTACCAGGAAGTGTTCGGATTCCAGGACGCGATCACGCGCAAGACGCGCGATCACCTGTCGCGCCACATGACCGACGGCGAGATCGACTTCACGCTCATGCAGTACGACGCGGGCGCCACGTCGAAGGAATCCACCGCGGCGGGCGACGGTCCTTGCATCCACCATTTCGCGCTTGAGGTTCCCGACATCGAGGCCGCCACCAGGCAGATCGCGTCGTATGGCTCCGAGATCGTGAGCGACCCGGGAGTGATCCCGGTCAAGTTTCGCGCGCCCGGGGGAACCATCGCGGAGCTGGTGCCCGTCGGCCGCTACAAGCGCTGAGCGCTTGCGCGTGAAAGGCTACGCGCGGAGCGGCGACTTCTGGTCCGGCATGGTGCTCGCCGCCCTCGGCGCGTACATCGTGAGCGAGGCCTGGCGCTGGGGCTACATGACCGAGGAGGGCCCCGGCCCCGGCTTCTTTCCGCTCTGGTACGGCAGCCTCATGGTGCTGCTTTCGCTGGCGCTGGTCGCGAGCGCGGTGCTGAAGAGGCCAGCGGGCACGGCGCGATTGGTGGTGCGCTGGAACGACGTCGGGCGCGCCCTGGCGTGCTGGGCCGCCTTCGTCGCTTCCATCGCGCTGATGCCGCTCGCGGGCTTCATGGTGTCCTTCGCGCTCCTCACCTGGTTCATCGTCGCCGTGATGGCGCGCCGGGCGCAGCGCGTGGCGCTGCCGCTCGCGGTGGGCGGAGCGCTCTTCTTCTACGCGCTCTTCGAGCTCGGCCTCGACCTGCAGCTCCCCCACGGCATGCTCTTCTAGGACGCGATGGATATCTTCGCCGGTCTGCTGCAGGGCTTCCAGGTCGCACTGAGCGCCAACAACCTGTTGATGTGCGTGATTGGCGTCGTGCTCGGCACCGTGATCGGCGTGCTGCCCGGCCTCGGCCCGCCGGCGACCATCGCGATGCTGCTGCCGCTCACCTTCAAGCTCGAGCCCACCGGCGCGATGATCATGCTGGCGGGCATCTACTACGGCGCAAAGTACGGCGGCTCGACCACATCGATCCTCCTCAACGTGCCCGGCGAGTCGTCTTCGGTGGTGACCTGCATCGACGGCTACCAGATGGCGCGCAAGGGGCGCGCCGGCGCCGCACTCGGCATGGCCGCGATCTCGTCCTTCATCGCCGGCACCTTCGGCGTCGTGGCGCTGATGCTGGTGGCGCCTCCGCTCGCCAGGCTCTCGCTCGCGTTCAGCGCGCCGGAGTACTTCGCGCTGATGGTGCTCGGACTCACCATGGTGGTGCTGCTCGCCGGCGAATCGCTGCTGAAGGCGCTCCTCGCGATGCTGGTGGGCCTCTGGATCGCGAGCATGGGCACGGACCTCTTCACCGCGACCTCGCGCTTCACCTTCGGGCGCGTCGAGCTCCTCGGCGGCATCGATTTCATCATCGTCGCGATCGGCGTCTTCGCCGTCGGCGAGGTGCTCGCCAACATGGAGCCCACCGATCCCCCCGAGATGCTGCCGGTGCCGAAGGGATGGAGGAACCTCCTGCCCACTTGGGACGACATGAAGAGATGCCGCTTCGCGTTCGTGAACGGCTCGGTGGTGGGCTTCCTCATCGGGCTCTTGCCCGGCGCGGGCTCGACCATCGCCTCCTTCATGAGCTACGGCATCGAGAAGGCGGTGTCGAGGCATCCCGAGGAGTTCGGCCACGGCGCGATCGAGGGCGTGGCCGCGCCCGAGGGCTCGAACAACGCGGAGACGGGCGGGGCGCTCGTGCCGCTCCTTACGCTCGGCATTCCCGGCAGCGGCACCACGGCGATCCTCCTCGCGGCGCTGATCCTGTGGGGGTTCAAGCCCGGGCCGCTCTTCATCCAGGACCAGCCGCAGCTCTTCTGGGGGCTGGTGGCCAGCATGTACATCGGCAACGTGCTGTTGCTGATCCTGAACCTGCCGCTGGTCGCGGTCTTCGCGCAGCTGCTGAAGATGCCGAGCTACGCGATGAACTCGTTGATCCTCGGCGTCTCCATCGTCGGCGTGTACACGGCCGCGTCGAGCCTGTTCCAGCTGGGATTGCTCGCGGTCTTCGGCCTGTTCGGCTATGCGATGCGCAAGCTCGACTTCCCGACCGCGCCGCTGGTGCTCGGCCTCGTGCTCGGCGACCTCATGGAGAAGGCGCTGCGCCAGTCGCTCATGATGTCGGGGGGAGACCCCAGCATCCTGCTGCGCCCGATCCCGAGCGTGCTCCTCGGCCTCGCCCTGTTGCTGCTGGTAGGCCCGCTGTTCAAGAAATTCAACGCGTTCCGCGTCAAGGTCATTGATTCGGAAGCGTGACGCTCAAACCAAAGAGGAGAGTGCCTTGTTCCATGCGCGAATGATCCCGGCCGCCTTTCTTTCGGTGGCTTCGATGCTGGCGCCGCTCGCGGCGCACGCGGACTTCAAGCCTACGCACACGGTGGAGGTCATCGTCCATACCGGCCCTGGCGGCGGCAACGACGTGCTCGGCCGCGCCATCGCCCACATGATGGAGAAGGAGAAGCTGCTGCCGGTGCGCATGGTGGTGGTCAACAAGCCGGGCGGCAACGGCGCGGTCGCGGCCGCCGCGATCGCGGAGAAGAAGGACGATCCCCATACCATCGGCCTCATCACCAGCGTATGGATCGCCGGCCCGCTCACCACCAGCGAGGCCAGGATCACGCTCCACGACCTGAAGCCGATCGCACAGCTGGTGCGTGAGCCCGCGGTGTTCGCGGTGCGGGCGGATTCGCCGTTCAAGTCGCTCAAGGAGTTCATCGATGCGGCGAAGGCCAAGCCCGGCACTCTCAGGCAGTCGGGCGGGTCGGTCACTTCGCGCGACAACATCGTGCGCCTGTCGATGCAGCACGCGACCGGCGCCAAATGGGCGTTCGTGTCGTTCCCCGGCGGCGGCGAGCGGCTGGCGGCGCTTCTCGGCGGCCACGTGGACATCATGGTGATAGAGCCGCAGGAAGCGGGCGAGCAGGTGCGCGCCGGCAAGCTGCGCGTGCTGGCGCAGCTCACCGAGACGCGCCTCGCCGGATACCCGGACGTTCCGACGCTGAGGGAAGCCGGCTACGACGTGACCACCACTCCGCAGATCCGCGCGGTCGTCGCACCGCCGCAGATGCCCGCGGACGCCGCGGCTTATTGGGAAGAGCGCTTCACCAAGCTGCACGAGACCGCTTCGTGGAAGAAATACGTCGCCGACAACCAGCTCGAGGACGCTTTCCTGCACGCCGGCGACCTGCGCAAGTCCATCGTCGAGACGGAGAATCGGCTGCGCGAGCAATACCAGCTCGCCGGGATCAAGACCGTTCGCTGACGTGGCGAATCCCGGCCCCTCGTCCCAGCTCGCGCTGGGCCTCGACTTCGGCACCACCAACACGGTGCTGTCGTGGGCGCATCCGCACGCGCCGGCGGATCCGGTGGTGTTCAACTTCCTGTCCAATCGACTGTTCTCGTTCCGCTCGGCGCTGTGCTTCTGGAACGAGGGCGACGACGATATCCCGAAGGTGCTGTCGGACGCGGGGCCTTGGGCGATCCAGCGCTTCATCGAGCTGGCCGGCGACTGCCGTTTCATCCAGTCGCTGAAAAGCTTCGCGGCGAGCCGCCTCTTCGAGCAGACCTACATCTTCGGCTCGGCGTGGCGCTTCGAGGACCTGTTCAGCCGCTTCTTCCGCGAGTTGCGCACGCACGCGCACCCGCAGCTCGACCGCCTGCCGCGCGACGTGCTGGTGGGGCGTCCGGTCGAATACGCGGGCAGCAGCCGCCCCGACGCGAAGCTCGCCATGGAGCGCTACCGGAAGGCGCTGGCGCCCTTCGGCTTCGAGCGCATCCGCCAGGTCTACGAGCCGGTCGCCGCCGCGTTCTTCTATGCGCAGTCGCTCGAGGACAGCGCCACCGTGCTGGTAGCGGACTTCGGCGGCGGCACCACAGACTTCTCGGTGATCCACTTCGACGTGGTTGCGCGCGGCCTGCATGCCGAGGCGCTCGGGCACTCCGGGGTGGGCATCGCCGGCGACCGCTTCGACTATCGCATCATCGACCACGTGGTCCTGCCCCAGCTCGGCAAGGGGACCAACTATCGATCGATGGGCAAGAGCCTCGAGATGCCGCGCTCCTGCTTCGCCGGCTTCGCTCAATGGCACGAGCTGTCGGTGATGAAGACCTCGCGCGATTTCCGCGATTTCAGGGAAGTGGCGCGCTTCAGCGAGGCCCCGGAGCTGGTGGGCCGCTTCGTGCGCCTGGTCGAATCGGACCAGGGATACACCCTCTACAAGTCCGTGTCCGACGTGAAGGAGGCGCTGTCGCGCGACGAGTCCGCCGAGTTCCAGTTCAGGGGGCCGGGCTTCGAGATCCGCGCCACGGTTACGCGCGATGAGTTCGAGGGGTGGATCGCGCCCGAGCTCGAGTCGATAGAGCAAGCGCTCGACGAGGTGCTGGCCAACGCATCGATCACCATGCGCGACATCGATCGCGTGTTCCTCACCGGCGGCACTTCTTTCGTGCCGGCGGTGCGGCGCATATTCGAGAGGCGTTTCGGCGCCGATCGCGTAGAGGCGGGCAACGAGTTCGTGTCGATCGCCAACGGCCTGGCCACCATCGGCTTGAGGGAGGACGTCGATTCATGGATCGTGACCTGACGACGCCGATCGTCGCGGAGGCGCTCGCACGGGCGGTGACGCGCGCACGCGGCAAGGCGCTCCCCGCGCCGATGCGCTCGACGCTGGGATCGATGTTCATCGACATCGCGGGGCTCTGCGTCGCCGCGCGCAACATGAGCTACGTGCACGCGGCGCTGGGAAGCTGGGAGGCGAACGGCGAATCGACCGTGATCGGCCACCTGCGCACGCTGGATGCCGCGGGGGCCGCTTTCGTGAACGGCACCGCGGCGCACGGCGAGGATTTCGACGACACCTTCGAGGGCGGGCCGGTGCATGCGGGCGTGGTGATCGTGCCCGCGCTGCTGGCGGCGGCGGAGCGCCACCGCATTTCCGGCAATGACATGCTGTTCGGCATGGCGGTGGGCGCGGAGGTGATGTGCCGCGGCGCCATGGTGGCGCCCAAGCGCATCCACAAGGCGGGCTTCCATCCCACCGCGGTGCTGGGCGCGATGGGCGCGGCGGCGGGGATCGCGGCGGCGCTGCGCGTGGACGAGAAGACGTTTGCCTCGGCGCAGGGCATCGCGGGCTCGATGGCGAGCGGCATCATCGAGTACCTCGCCGAGGGAGCCTCCACGAAGCGCATGCATCCCGGGTGGGCCGCGCAGGCGGGACTGCGCGCCGTGGACCTCGCGCGCGCGGGCTTCGAGGGCCCGCGCACGGTGTGGGAGGGCGAGCACGGATTCCTGCACGCCTTCGCGGGCACCGCGGACGGCGGTTGGGACGCGCTCACCGAGGGATTCGGCGAGCGCTGGGTATCTGCCGCCATCGCCTTCAAGCCCTATGCGTGCGGCACCATGATCCATCCGTACATCGACTGCGCGCGCCGCCTTTCCCTCGCGCTCGGGAAGAGCCCGAATATCGCGAAGATCGAATGCGAGACCGCCGAGGGTATCGTCCACCGCCTCTGGGAGCCGCTCGACCTCAAGCAGCGCCCGCCGAACGCGTACGCCGCGAAGTTCAGCGTGCCTTTCTGCGTGGCATACGCGATGCTGCATGGCGCGGTCGGGCTCCAGGCCTTCACCGAGGACAACGCACACGATCCCGATATCGCCGTCCTCGCATCCAAGGTCACCTACGAGATCGACCCGGACAACCCGTATCCCGACGGCTTCACGGGACACGTGCGGATCACCCTCGCCGACGGGCGCGTGCTGGAGGAGCGGCAGGGGCACTTCCGCGGCGGCGCCCACGAGCCGCTCGCTCGCGACGAGATCGTCGAGAAATTCCGCGCCAACTGCGCCTACGGCGGCTGGGACCGCGCGCACACCGACGCGTGGCTCGAGCTCGCCGCGGGCGCGTTCGATGCAAGCACGCTCGACCTCACGCCATTCAGGGGATGACGAAGATGACCGCAAGACGGGAGCTCGAAGGGCGCGTGGCGCTGGTGACCGGAGCCAGCCGCAACATCGGCCGCGCCATAGCGCTCGCCCTGGCCGACGCGGGCGCGGCGGTCGTCGTGAACGCGAAAGCGTCGGCGGACGAGGCGCGCGCGGTGGTGAAGGAAATCGAAGCCGCCGGTGGCAAGGCGCTGGTGAGCCTCGCCGATGTGACCGACGAGCAGGCCGTGAACGCCATGGTGAAAGCGGCGATCGACAAGCTGGGCCGCCTAGATATCCTGGTGAACAACGCGGCGGTGCGCGACGTGACGCCGATCGACGAGATCGACTACGCGACCTGGAAGCGCATCCTCACCATCATCCTCGACGGCGCCTTCCTCACCACCAAGGCGAGCCTCGCCGCGCTCCGCGCAAGCGGCGCAGGGACCATCGTCAACATCGGCGGCATGTCGGGGCATACCGGCGCGGCGGGCCGGCCGCACGTGGTCGCCGCCAAGCTGGGCCTGGTGGGGCTCACGCGCGCCCTCGCGCACGACCTCGCGCCCGACGCGATCACGGTGAACTGCGTGGTGCCGGGAATGATCGACACCAAGCGCGGCGCCGCCAGCGGGATGAAGACCGCGCACCTGCACGGGCCCCTCCTCGGCAGGCGCGGAACGGCGGAGGAAGTCGCCGCGGCGGTGCGCTTCCTGGCCGGCCCCGATGCGCGCTACATCACGGGCCAGGAGCTGCACCTGAACGGGGGCGCGTACCTCGGCTAGGAATTCTCGACGCTTCCCTTAGACCCGCGATCCTCACGCCATAGTGTCGAGCCGTCGGCGCGCAAATCTGATCGAGTACATTGCGGCCGAGGACCGTTACGTCATGGCTCGTTGCAGCCGGTGGGTTGGGTGCTTATGCAATGAAATGGCTGCGGCTTCGGATACAGCAATGGTTGGCTCAATTCATCGGGGGCAAGACCCCTAAGCGCCGTGCGGCCGTCCGGCGCGTTGACGATCGGGTAGAGGTTGGCGTTGTAGACATTGCGCTGCCTCGTTACGAAGGTGGATTCGCGATCCGTCGATCCGTTGGTGCGGAAAATCCATTGATTCTGCGAGGGCTGGTACGTCCACGGTTGAGGGGGAATGTTGACCACGGAGAGGTTGTACAGCTGCTGCGGATCGGGTTGTGCGTCCGTGAGGAACGCGAATCGGGAAAAGCCTGCCGTCGGAAGGTTGCGGAGCAAGATGATGGCTCCGGGCGTGGTCGTGTAATCGCTCAGAAAGAATTGAAAAGCCCCCTCCATCGGGCCGCCATAACATTGGGACGTAGCGTTGCAAAGGTACGGATGCCCGTCCGGAGTGATGGCATAGTCGGTGGCGTTCATGATCGCCCAGTACGTGGGTTCGGAGATGTCCCGGGTCGCCACCACGACAGCATCCGCCTCCTGTCCGAGCGCGCCGCGAAAGACCACCTGCAGGTAGAGATCCGTTGCGTTGATCGGGATTTCCTGTCCGAAGGTGAATTCGAATTCTTGGGGCGGGTCGGAAGGTACTGACGACACGGTTATGAACTGGGAGACGACGATCTCTTCGGAAGGGCTACGGCTCGGATCAACCGGCAGCCCCTCAGGCGTCAGCGCGCCTTTCTCCCCGGAGAGATTGTCCTGGTAGCTGAGATTGCGGTGGAATTTTGCAACGGCGACGAGGGTGCCCGCGCCCATGGCTTGAATATAGGTTCCACCGCCAGGAGCGTGAACATCATCCGTCGTGTTCTTCAGCTTCAGCCGCACCTTGCTGAAGCCCTTGTATCCGGTTTGCGCATTCGTAGGGGGCACCCCCGCTCCCGCGAAGGCAGCGTGATCGACAATCGCGTAGACCCTGGAGTCGGGGAGGCTGATCTCCATTTGGCCGCGAAAGAAGTAGTCAAGCACGCCAGCGGAATATGCGACAGCTCGCGGAATCAGGAGAGCAGCGCGATCGTCGTAATTTCGCTTTGAAAGCGTGTAGGCAGCAACAGTGCCGAGGCCGTCAAATACGCTTTTCGTTGACATCGTGATGCCGTTGGTCGAACCAATGACGTCGTCGTCAACTGTCCCGAAAAGGTATGACGAATTAATTCCTGGAAAATCCGCATTCCGGACCAGTGTGTAGCTTGATTCCGAGGGGAGCGGCTTTGGGTAAGTGGTGTTGCCGACATTATTTTCGAGAGTAAAAAAGCCACGATTGCTGTAGTCGGCCAAGCCCCAGACATTTCCGGACGTAACGATAGTGCTCCAGTAGTCGCTGTAGCGGCCAAATCGCGGTATTGGATACCCGCTGTAGATCAAGTCAGGCAGTTGGCCGGCGGTGGCTGTGAGGGTTTGGCCGTCAATGTTGTACGAATTGGCCCCTGCCGCGCGAGCATTCACGTATTCCTCATATCCTGTGTTGAACGGGAAATGAGCTTCGTTTCTCGTGTGCTGGGGTTGCCCCATATCCTGAATTGAGTGTAGGACGTCGCCAATAGCTCGGAATGTAGTTGCCCAGTACGCGCGACGTAGATCCTCTGTTGTCAGCGCAGTGCCGTTAGCGGTCTGCGAAACGGGGTCGCCGGAAAGGGTCCTCAGTGTTAGCGCGCGCCACATGGCCTCACGCGCGTCGAGAACGGTGAAGTGGTTGCGACGACTCAAGAGCTCAGGCGGCGGCAAAGCAAATGGTGTCTGGCTACCAAGTGCCCATTGCGCGGCGTCTTTGACTACCTCAGGAAAGGGGCACGGGATGGAAGTCCATAGCCCGCGACCGTAAGTTCGTTCAATGATCGGGTCGAAGAAGTGATTACAAAAGCGATTTACATTTGCTAAGGGATCATCAAGTGGCTCTCTCTTCAAACGACCGAAAAGGCCATCTCCATCATCCTCGCGAATTACTCCTTGGATTAGCCAGCCATTTAGTTGCCGGCTTTGACTGCCCAGTCCCACGCCTCCCACGACCTTCAATTCATACTCCTGCATTGTTCGCGGATAAACTTGCGCCCCTGAAATATCAAAGTAGAGATCGCCTGCCGCAGTCGCAAATGGGGTGACCCGGTTAGAGGCCGGGAACGTCCACGATTCAATTCCCAGGGACCGTAAGCTCCCCCGTCAAGTAGACAGTTCTAAAGTAGACGATTCCGCTGCGAGAAGTTTCTCGCGGTAACGCGCTGGCGGCAGGCTTCCCAGCGCATCGTGCGGCCTGATTTCGTTGTATCGCCTAAGCCAGCCGTCGG
>JBBRQA010000086.1:0-14116 GCA_038227085.1 Burkholderiales bacterium
CTTCACCGCTACACTTCAATGAGGCTCCATCGGCCCACC
Organism: Burkholderiales bacterium; assembly: GCA_038227085.1. GTDB lineage: Bacteria > Pseudomonadota > Gammaproteobacteria > Burkholderiales > Usitatibacteraceae > Usitatibacter. The sequence continues at coordinate 40 of JBBRQA010000086.1, forward strand.
TCATCGTGCCACCGCAATCGTCCGCTGGACGTCTGAGAGCCGGGTCTCTATCCAAGGGTGCGCTGTGATGCTCCTCGCATCCCCGCTCGTTCGGGCAGCCCCTTGGCAGGGGCTGCAAATCCTAAACGCGTCGCGCAGCGCCGTTCCTCTTGGCGAGCTCATTGAAAGCTGGTGGGACGACCGCGACGTGCACGCAGAGCCATCCATCGAGCCCTTGGGATGAAGCCTGAGAGGCGCGTCCCACTATCGGCCGCAAGGAAGAAGAAGCCTTCCGTTCGAGCGCCATGGTAAGTAGCGAGATCTCTCCCCTATCTAGGAACGATCGCGCCGGCTCAGGCTTCATCCCGGGCTCGATGGATGGCGTCAGTAGCGCTTGACAGGAACGAACGATCGTACTATTGTCATAAACATGAACGCTGCCACGGCTACCACCAAGTCGACCAAGGGCGAGGAAACCCGCTCCCAGATCCTGGCCGCCGCCGTGGAGCAGGCGAGCACCGCGGGATTCGAGTCGCTCACCATCGGCACGCTCGCCGAGAAGACCGGCATGTCGAAGAGCGGGCTGTTCGCGCACTTCGGCTCCAAGCTCGACCTGCAGATCGCCGCGCTCGACGAGTGCGCGCGCCAGTTCACCGAGCAAGTGTTCCTTCCGGCGATGAAGTCTGCGCGCGGCGTGAAGCGGCTGCGCGCGCTCTTCGAGAACTGGATCACCTGGCCGCAGCGCGCGCGGCTGACCGGCGGCTGCCCGATCGACTCGGCGGGTCGCGAGTACGCCCACCAGCCCGGCGCCATGCGCGATGCCGTGATGGAGCGCCAGCGCCTGCTCGATCGTGAGCTCTCCAAGGCGGTGCAGCTCGCCGTCGACGCGGGCGAGCTCGCCAAAGGCACAGACCCGCGCCAGGTCGCCTTCGAATTCCTCGCCATCGTCCTCGTTTACCACCGCAGCGAAGCCCTGCTCGGCGCCGAAGACGCGCGCAAGCGTGCGCGCGTCGCTTTCGACCGCCTGCTCGAGCAGAACCGCTAGTTCCCGAAGGGAGTCACCATGCCCACAGCGTCCATGGCCATAAATAGCACGAACGTTCGTAACCATGCCTTTCTCGCATGGCAGCGCGTCAATCTCGCGATCTCCGGCGTGTTCGCTCCCGCCAAGGCGGTCGATCGCGCCGCGCGACTCTTTACCACCCCGCCTCGCTTCGCGCACCCGCTTGCCGAGCGTATGTTCCTCGCCGAGGGCCGGGGCTTCGTGGTCGCGAGCCCCGAGGGCCGCATCGCCGCATGGCGCTTCGGGGAGGGGCATCGTCCCGCCGTCGTCCTCGCGCACGGCTGGGGCGGGCGTGGAGCGCAGCTGCGCGCCTTCGTGCCGAAGCTCCTCGAGACCGGCTACCAGGCGATCGTGTTCGACCACGTTGGCCACGGCCACAGCGAGGGGCGCGAGGCGAGCCTGGTGCATTTCATGAAGGGCATCGACGCGGGGGTGCGCGAAGTCGAAGCAAACGGCACGCGCGTAGAGGGCATCGTCGCCCACTCGCTCGGCGCGGCGGCCGCTACCGCGTGGCTGAACGCGGGCCGCCGCGAGATGGGCGTCGTCTTGATCGCCCCGCCCACGTCGCTAGCGCGTTACTCAGGTTACTTCGCACGCCGGCTCGGGATCTCGGAGTCCGTGCGCCGCGCGATGCAGCAGCGCTTTGAGCGGCGCTTCGGCCACCGCTGGGACGAGTTCGAGCTCCCGCAATCGGTCGCGAACGTGCAGGCGCGTGCGCTCGTCATCCACGATGCCGACGACAGGGAAGTCACTCCCGCGAACGGGCTCGCGCTTGCGCGCGCCTGGTGCGCCGCGCGCTTCCTGCGCACGCGTGGACTGGGCCATCGCCTGATCCTGCGCGACGCGTTGGTCGTTGCCGACGCCGTCGATTTCCTCGCCGACCGCGTGCAGTTCGCGCCGCCGCCGCGCAGGGGAGAAGCCTTGCCGTACTTCGCGCCGGCACCCTTGATCTGAGGAGACACCATGAAACAACATCAACCTCGTGAAGAGACCGGGCGCGTGCTCGGGGCAGCCGTGGCGCTGTGGGGCTCGGTGGTGGCGATGGCCGCGCTCGAGGGGGCGTTCGGCCGCTTCGACGCGCTCTCCCTGGCGGCTCTCGGCTCTTTCGTCTCGCTCTTCGCCGTGGCGAGCTACTTGCTCGATCCGCAGCTGCGCGGGTACTCCAGGCGAATGGGCTCGTCGCGAGGTGCCGCTATTGCCGCCGGATTGGCCGGCGCCTTCGCCGTGGCGCTGGCCCTGGGGAGCTCACCTTTCGCGATGTTCCTCGCGCCGCTCGCGTCATTGGCGGGCGCGGCCGCCGCAGGCGCCGTACGGCTGCGCCGCTCCGTTACTTCAGCGGCACCTGCGAAGTCACCTGGCGCGACCCCGGCCGCGACTTGAGCCCCGCGTACCAGCGCTCCAGATTCGGCCGTGGCGCGCGCCCCGCCGGCAAGTGCAGCCAGCGGTGCGCCGCGCACCCGAGCACGATGTCGGCGGCGGTGAAGCCGTGGGGCGTGACAAAGGCCCGCCCGTCGAGGTGCGCGTCGAGGATCGCGGTGAGCCGCTCGCACTCCTTGCGTGAATTCTCCACTGTCGCCGCGTCGCGCTTTTCCGCGGGCGTGCGTACCAGCTGCCAGAAGATGTCGCGCATCGCCGGCTGGTAGGTGTTGGTCTGCCAGTCCATCCAGCGGTCGACATCGCCGCGCTCTCGCAAGCCCTCCGGCCAGAGCACGCCTGGAGAATGGCGTGCCGCGAGGTAGCGGACGATCGCGTTCGACTCATAGAGTACGAAGCCGTCGTCGTCGATCACCGGCACCAGCGCATTGGGATTCATCGCCAGGTACTCGGGCGACCTGGTGAGTCCATAGGCGCCGCCCGCGTCGATGCGCTCGTAGTCGAGGCCCAGCTCGTCGGCGCACCACACGACCTTCTGCACGTTCACCGACGAGAGCCGGCCCCAGATCTTCAGCATTTACTGGGGGCCACCCTTCAGCGGCGGCAGCTTTGCCGGATCGATCACCACTGGCCTGGCGCCGTACTTCTGTCCGGAGCTCCACAGCGCGTAACCCACGACGCCCGCGACCGCCAGCACCCCGACCAGGACCCAGGCGAGGAGCCGGCGCTGGGTGCGCCGATCGCTCTGCTCGATCGACTCCATCCTGTCGACCAGGCCACGGACGTTGCGCAGCGCGTGCTGCTCGAGCTCGCGTTGCGCGTCCTCGCCGGGGCGAGAGTTCATCAGAGGGTGTGGGCGCCGATCATTAGGCGATCGTACACCGCGTATTGCTCGTCGAGCGAGCCCCCGTCGGCGCCGGGGGCTCGCTTCACCGTGATCCACACCTCCGGGGCGAGCGTCTCGCAAACCTCGGCGGTATGGCGCACTTCCTCGAGGGCCACCTTGTGCGCCGCGTCCCAGGAGGGCGCGCCCCATGCTTTCACCAGGTGCCAGGCCAGGACTTCCGCCTGCGCCTCGAAATCGGCCTCGCTCACCTCGACCACTTCGGCGATCGAGCAGCGCGCGCGAGCCCACGGCGAGGAAGGAGGCGCCGCAATGGCAGGGCGGATCGCAGCGAGGCGCGTCCAGGAAGTCGCATACCGCGAACCCGCCGGTGACGACCGGCTCGCCATCCTTGGCGGCGCCGCAGCGGCGGAAAACGTGGTCGTCGGAATCGTCGAGGCGCACGGCGCGCAGGAGCTTCGGCATACCCGTTATCATACAGTCCGTTATCGTCACTTCCTGACCCATGACCACCCACAAGATCGCCATCGTCACCGGTGGCAACCGCGGTATAGGCCAGGAGATCGCGCGCCAGCTGCTGAAGGCCGACCTGTTCGTGGTCGTCGGTGCGCGCGACCAGGCCAAATGCGACCACGCCGTCGAGCTGCTGCGCAAGACCAGCGTGCACGTCGCGGCTTTCCCGCTCGACGTGAACGATACCAAGGGCGTGCGCCGCTTCATCGAGCACGTGGAGAAGCAGCATGGCTCGCCGAGCGTGCTGGTCAACAACGCGGGCGTCTATCCCGAGGCCACCGACGCGAAGGTGGTCGATTCCTCCACCGCGGTTTGGCGCGAGACCTTCGAGACCAACCTCTTCGGTGCGATGCGCATGTGCCGCGAGGTGGTCCCGCTGATGAAGAAGATACGCTACGGGCGCATCGTCAACATCTCGAGCGGCCTCGGGCAGCTGCACCAGATGGGTGAGGGCTCTCCCGCCTATCGCGTGTCGAAGGCGGCGCTGAACGCGCTCACGCGCACGCTCGCCGCCGAGGTGGCGGGTACCGGCATCCTGGTGAATTCGATGAGCCCGGGCTGGGTGAAGACCGACATGGGCGGGGAAGAGGCGCCGCGCACGGTCGAGGAGGGCGCCGATACCGCCGCGTGGCTGAGCCTGCTGCCCTCGAGCGGCCCCACCGGGCAGTTCTTCCGCGATCGCAAGCCGATTCCGTGGTGAGGGCACGGGCGCTCGCCTTCGCGGCAATCGTCTGCGCGGGGCTGCTCGCCGCGTCCTGCAGTCTCACACGGCTCGCGTACAGCAACGCCGCGTTCGCCTATTCGAATCTGACGCCGGTGCTCACCTGGCTGGTCGCGGATTACGTCGACCTGACCGACGCACAGCGCGAGTTCGTGAGGAAGCGCCTGCAGAAGGCCTTCGCGTGGCATCGCGCCGACGAGCTTCCCGACTACCGCCGCTTCCTGGAGGCGGTGCTGCGCCAGGCCGACGACCACATCTCGGTCGACGAGGCGCGCGCCGACTATCGGGACCTGCGCGGGCGCTACACACGCCTCCTCGAGCGCGTGCTGCCCGACATCGCGGAATTCCTGGTGCAGCTCGATCCCGGGCAGGCGCTGCAGATGGAGCGCAAGTTCGCCGAGGACAACCGCAAGATGGTGAAGGAGTCGACACGCGGCACCGCGGCCGAGCGCTTCGAGCGGCGCGTCAAGCGCTACCGCGAGAACATCGAGGAATTCACCGGCCCGCTCGACGAGGCGCAGCGTGACCTGGTGGCGCGGCAGGTGTCCAAGGTCGAGGATCCGGTGGAGGAGCGCCTCGCCGACCGGCGTTACCGCCAGGCGGCCACCGTCGCGCTGGTGCGCGCGAAGCCCGCGCGCGACGAGGCCATCGCCGTGCTCCGCCGCCTGCTGATCCAGCCAGAGACCTGGCGATCGCCGGAGTACACGGCCAAGCTGCACGCCCGCGAAGAGAAGCTCTTCGGGCTGGTGTCGGCGCTTTCCCTCACGTTCACCGCCGAGCAGCGCGCCGTCTTCCAGAAGCGCGTGCGCGGTTTCATGGGCGACATCGCGGAGCTCACAGCCGCGTCTTGAGGTCCTCGGTCGCCGCGACCAGGCGGGAGCGGATGCCCGGCTCGAACGCGGAGTGCCCGGCATCGGCCACCACGGTGTAGCTCGCCTGCGGCCATGCGCGATGCAGGTCGTCCGCCGATACCGTGGGACACACGATGTCGTAGCGCCCTTGCACGATCACTCCCGGAATCGACTTCAGCCGGTCGGCGTGCCGCAGGAGGAAGTTGTCCGGCAGGAAGATGTCGTGCCGGAAATAGTGCGCCTCGATCCGCGCGAGGCCGAGCGCCACGCGGTCGGTGGCGAAGTCGGCCACCAGCGCCGGGTTGGGCAGCAGCGTCGAGCACGATCCCTCGTACACGCTCCACGAGCGCGCTGCCGGCATGTGCACCGCGGGATCGGGATCGGTGAGCCGCTGGTGGTAGGCGGCGAGGAGGTCGCCACGCCCGGCTTCGGGAATGTAGCCGGCGAACGCGCGCCACGCCTCGGGGAAGATCGCGCGCAGGCCGTAGAGGAACCAGTCGATCTCGCTCTTCCGGCACAGGAAGATTCCGCGCAGCACGAGCGCGCGGCAGCGTTCCGGGTGATGCTCCGCGTAGGCGAGCGCGAGCGTGGAGCCCCACGACCCCCCGAACACCATCCACTTGTCGATCGACAGGTGCGTGCGCAGGCGCTCGAGGTCGGCGACCAGGTCCTGCGTCGTATTGTTCTCGAGGCAGCCGAGCGGAGTCGAGCGTCCCGCGCCGCGCTGGTCGAACACCACGATGCGGTAGAAGGCGGGGTCGAAGAACTGGCGGTGCACGCCGCTGGCGCCCGCGCCGGGCCCGCCGTGCAGGAATACCACGGGCACCCCGTGGGGATTTCCCGATTGCTCGAAGTAAATGCGGTGCGGAGGGTCGAGCTCGAGCATGCCGCTCGCGAATGGCTCGATCGGCGGGAAAAGAGGCAGCAAATCGGGGTGCGAATGCTTGTCCTGGGGCATATGAACCGGCTTGACGAATATCACTGGGAGCTTAACAAAAAACCCTTAAACTATGCGGCGATGCAACATAACGATCGAGAGGCCTGACGTGGAGGCAATGCTCTACCAGATGTATGACTGGCAGCGGACGGCGCTGGAGCCGTGGCGGATGTTCGCCCAGGCCGCCAACGAGATCTACGGCCACCCCGACAGCCCCCTTTCGTATCTCCCCGGCAGCCGCAACGTGGCCGCGGCGTTCGACCTGATGACGCGCCTCACGCAACACTACGGGCGGCCGCCGTTCGGCATCACCACGGTGCGCTCGGGCGCGCGCGATTACGTGGTGACCGAGGTCTACGACATCGAGAAGCCTTTCTGCCGGCTCCTCCACTTCAAGAAGGAAGGCGCACCCGCGCAGCCGCGCGTGATCGTGTTCGCGCCCCTCTCCGGGCACTTCTCGACGCTTTGCCGCGACACTGTGAAAGCGCTCCTTGCCGACCACGACGTGTGGGTGACCGACTGGATCGACGCCAAGGAGATCCCGATCACGGTGGGCCCGTTCCACTTCGACGACTACGTGGCCTACGTGCGCGAGTTCATCACCTTCATGGGCCGCGAATCGCACGCGATCTCGGTGTGCCAGCCTACGGTGCCGGTGATGGCGGCGGTTTCCCTGATGAGCGCCGCGGGCGAGGACATCCCGCGCACGCTCACCATGATGGGGGGGCCGATCGATTCACGCAGGAGTCCCACCGCGGTCAACACGTTCGCGACCCAGCGCCCGCTGTCGTGGTTCGAGGCGAAGGTGATCCAGCGGGTGCCGATGCGCTATCCCGGCTTCATGCGCCGCGTGTATCCCGGCTTCCTGCAGTTCGCCGGCTTCGTCGCGATGAACCCCGACCGGCACATGGAATCCCACGTGCAGTACTACCACCACCTGGTGGAGGGTGACGGCGAGAGCGCGGACCAGCACCGGCGCTTCTACGACGAGTACAACGCGGTGATGGATCTGCCCGCGGAGTACTACATCGAGACCATCAAGCGCGTGTTCCAGGAGCACCTGCTGCCGCAGGGCAAGCTCGTCGTCGCCGGCGAACGCGTGCGTCCCGAGGCGATCAAGGGCACCGCGCTGTTCACCATAGAGGGCGAGCTCGACGACATCTCCGGCAACGGCCAGACCGAGGCCGCGCAGTCCCTCACCAAGGGCATCGCGCGCAGGGACAAGCAGCACTTCGAGGCCAAGGGCGTGGGCCACTACGGCATCTTCAGCGGGCGCAAGTACCGCGAGATGATCTATCCGAGGATCAAGGCTTTCATCGAGCGGCATTCCTAGTTCGAAGTTGTTCTCCGCTGTTTCAAAGAGCCGTGGACGGGGCGGCTCCTCTCGAGCCGGGGGAGCACGATCCTTCGAACGGGAGGGATCTCGCTCCTACCCATGTCGCTCGAATTCATTTGATGTCTTCTCCCGTTCCGACAGCGGGGCATCCCCCTCTCGAGAAGAACCGCCCCGTCCACGCCAGGGCGTAGAAGCAACGCCTGGGCGTAAAATGCGCGCAAGCGCAACCGAGGCGACGACGATGACGAAGCCGGTGACACCGCAGGACATGTTCGACATGTGGCAGAAGATGGTGAACCCGGGCGCCTATCCCCTGCAGTCGCTCATGTTCCCGGTGCTCGATCCCAAGGAGCTCGAGAAGAAGATCCACGACCTTGAAGCCGTCGAGCATTGGCTGAGGGCCAACCTCAGCATGCTGCAGCTCACCATCAAGAGCCTTCAATACCAGCGCGCGATGCTGAAGGGCGGCGAGAAATTCCAGGAAGAGATCGCCTCGAACAACGAGGCCAGCAAGAAGGGGGCATCAGCGGAAGGCGCCGAGCCCTCGAGCGACAATCCCGCCATGTGGGCCTGGAACATGATGGCGCGCGCCGGCGAGAGCGCCGCCAAGTCCTCCGCGGCCTCGACGAAGAAGAAAAGGAAAGCTACTTCTCGTAAAGAGTGAACGACGCGTCCCAGTCCTCGCCCGGCGGGTTGGCAGCGAGATCGCGCATAGAGCCGAGGTAGATCGCCGCGAGGCGCTCGTAGCCCGGCAGCGTCGCGAGCTCACGCAGCGACGCGGCAGAGGTCTCCCAGCAGCGCAGCCGGAACATCTCGAGGGCCTCGTGCCATTGCGCGAGGTGCACCATTTGCGTGGCGGTGAGGGTGCCCGTGGCCCCCAGCGGCTCGAAGATGCGCTCCGGCACCGTCTTGCCGCGCACCCGCACCTTGTCCAGCTCGCGGCACACGATATCGCGCACCAGCTCGCGCGTCGTAACCCCGATCACGATCGGCACATGGTAGCGCTTGGTGAGGCCTTCCAGGCGCGAGGCGAGGTTCACGCCGTCGCCCAGCACCGTGTAGTTGAGGCGCGAGGGCGAGCCGATGTTGCCCGCGATGACGCGCGAAGTGTTGATGCCCATGCCTACCTGCGGATGCGGCAGCCCGCGCGCCGCGAGCACCGGGCCCAGCCCTTCCACGCGCCGGCGAATCTCGAGCGCGCAGTGGAGAGCCCTCTCCGCATCGTCGGGGCGCGTCACCGGCGCGCCGAAGAGCGCCATCACGCCGTCACCCAGGTACTTGTCCACCACGCCGCCGTGCGCCTCGATCACCTCGCTGATCACGGTGAGGAACTCGTTCAGCAGTTGCAGGCTCTGGTCCGGAGTGAGCCTCTCCACGAGGGCGGTGAAGTTGCGGATGTCGGTGAACATCACCGTCACATCGCGCTGCTCGCCTCCCAGCTCGATGTCGCCGCCCTCCAGCAGGCGCGTCACCACTTCGTTGGATGCGACCTTGCCGAGGATGTCTCGCATGTTGTCGCGCTCGGCCAGGCCGGTGGCCATGCGGTCGAACGCGCGGCCCAGCTCGCCGATCTCGTCGCTCGCCTCGCCGCCGACTCGCACCGAATAGTTGCCGCGCTCGATCTCGCGAGCCGCCGCACCGAGCTGGGAGACGGGGCGCGTGATGCGCCGCGCGATGCGGATCGCGCCGAGCGCCGTGACCGCGATCGACATGCCGGCGATGAGGAGCATGATCGCCTCGAGGAGGAAGTACGCCGCGAGCCCCTCCGCGGTGGAGCGTTGCAGGATCGCGTAGATCGGCAGGGACCCCGTGTCCTCGATCGGGGTCGCGAGCACCTCGAAGTCCTCGTCGCCCAGGCGCGCCGTCGCGCCGTCGCGCGCGGTTGCGATGATGGTGTCCGCGGCGGCAACCAGGGCGCCGCGGCGCGTGGGCGGCAGCGTGGTCGCGAGAATTCGCGGCGCGCCCCGCACAGACTGAACGAAGGACACCTCGGCGGTGGCAAGGCGCTTCAGGTCGCGGGCCGTCGAGTCGTCGATCACGAAGCTCATCGATACCCACGCGATGGGTAGCGGCGCCAGCACCGGCACCACGATGATCTGGTAGGTGTGGCCGTCCACTACGCGCACGCCCGCCGTGCGGCCGAGCTCGGCGGCGCGCCCGATCAGGTCGGCAAAGGGGTAGGGCTTGCCGGCATTCGGTTCCTGGATCGTGTCGGCGACCACGATGCCCTCCAGGTCGATCACGGACATGCCGCTCGCCTTGATGCGCGCCGCGTGGTTGCGCAGTGCCGAGAGGATGGTCGCCCGGTCGCGCGTGGCGATCGCCTCGCGGAAGCCGAAATCGTAGGTAAGGACGCTCGTGGCTTCCACCAGCTGCGAGCTGTTGAGCTCGAGAAAACGCCTGAAGACGCGCGAGCCCACGCGCAGCTCCTCGCGCATGGTGTTCTCCGCGGTGTGCGCGATCGCGTAGCGGATGAAGAGGAAGCTCACCAGCTGCACGGCCATCAGAAGCACCACGAAGAACACGACGATGCGATCCTGCAGCCGCGTGGGCCGGATAAGCCGCGGCGTCATCTTGGTCCGGGGCGCGGCAGCGGGGCCTTCAAGGAGATGGTGAATTCCGCCGGGAGGTTTTCGTCGGCGCGTAACTTTGTGGGAATGACCGCGGGGGCGGCAGCCTGCGCGTAGTGCCACACATGCAGGTCGTAGTCGCCGGCGGGCAGGTCATCGAGGCGTGCCATGCCTTCCGCGCGCGTCTTCGCGAACCACGGAGTGTCCACGACGTAGATATAGCCCAGCATGTTGTCGTGGATGTTGCAGCCGAGCACCACCTCGCCGGGCTTGTCGAATAGGATCGGAGCGGAAGTGCCCGCGTACAGCTTGATCTCGAAGGGCTTGGGCGCCGAAAACGAATAGACGTGGTGGCGGATGTCGTCGCGGTTGGGAAAGCGCACCATCGTCCCGGTCTGGATGACAGTCACCATCGGGCGGAACTGCTTGTCTTTCTGCTCGACGGAGGATTCGTGGCGGGGGCGCGTCGGCGGTGCCACCTTCGGCACGGCCCACACCACGGCGTCCTCGAGGCCCGCGCCGCGCGCGTCCTTCACGTTCACCTGGATGGAAGCGGCGGCCGCGGGCAGGCTGGCGACCAATGCGAAGATCAGGAGCGCCCGCGCCAACGTGACCCTCAATCGAAAACGATCTCGCGCTTCATCGGCGCGAGGAGGCGCAGGAGCTCGTTCTTCTCCGCGTCGCCCACGCCAGCGCGCTCGAGGGCGTCTCGCAGGAACTGGACCATCACGTAGAACTCGGCCTCGTCGATCTTCAGCCCCTTGTGCACCTCGCGCATCGGGTCTCCCGTGTAGCGGCAGGGCCCGTCGGCGAGGAAGCAGATCTGCTCGCGCAGCTTCTCCTTGATCCGCTCCATCTTCGCGTCCTTGAAGGAGCGCGCGGTGCGCGGGTCCGATGCCGAGCGGTCGATGAGGTCGTCGACCACTTTCGCGACCGTGGGCGCGCTACCCATGCGCGAGTACAGCGTGGCATGCGGGGGCGCTGCCGCGCAGGCCGAGAGCAATGCCGCGATGAGGAGGCAGGGAAACGTCTGGGCGAGGAGCGATGTCACGTGTCGAAGAATACCATCCTCCGTTAGAATTCCGACCCATGCACCCCTCTCTCGGAAGTCTTTCGCAGCGCCTTTTCCTCGTCATCCTCGCGCTCGCTTTGGCCGCTTTGGCCGCTTCGGCCCAGGCCGGCGACCGGCTGCTCGCCACCGGAGGCGCGCACCAGGTCGAGGGCTCCGCCGGCGGCGGCCTCGTCCCGTGGGCGTTGATCGCCGGCTACGGCACGCGCGACCAGGTGGGCGGCTCTGCGTTTTATACGCGGGTCGATACGCAGCATTTCACGCTCGACACCTACGGCCTGGCGGTCGGCATCTCCAATCGTGTCGAGCTGTCCGCCGCGAAGCAGGCATTCGACGCGGGCTCGGTGGTGCCGGGCCTGAACCTGAAGATGGAGACCCTCGGCGCGAAGCTGAGGGTGTTCGGCGACGCGGTAGTGGACCAGGACATGCCCTGGCCCCAGGTCGCGCTCGGCGTGCAGCACAAGCGCAACACCACCATGACTATCCCCGCGGCGATCGGCGCGCGCGGCGGCTCCGACACCGACTTCTACGTCGCGGCGACCAAGGTGTGGCTCGCCGGGCTTCTCGGCCGCAACGTGCTCGGCAACCTGACGTTGCGCGACACACGCGCCAATCAGTTCGGCCTCCTGGGCTTCGGCGGGGACAAGAAATCGTCGCGCAGCCTCCAACCCGAGCTCTCACTCGCCGTGATGCTCACCGACAACCTGGTGCTCGGCGCCGAGCATCGCTGGAAGCCCGACAACCTTTCGGTCTTCAAGGAAGAAGACGCCTCGGATGTCTTCCTCGCGTGGTTCCCGCACCGCAACGTCGCCGTGACGGCGGCGTGGGCGAAGCTCGGAACCATCGCCGGCAAGGGGAAGCAGGATGGCGCTTACGTGTCGGTCCAGCTAACCCTCTGAGAAGCCCTTCTTGAGGATCTCGTCGCGGTGCTCGTCCAGCCGCGGCGGCAACGAGCGTACCGAGCCGGGCGTGCGCGAGAAGGCCACCGGAATGCCGAGCGTGCGCATGTGTCCCTCGGAAGGATGGTCCACCTCGTGGAAGAAATCCACGGCGGCGAGGTGCGGATCCTTCAGGAGGTCGTCGGGCGTGCGCACCGGCGTCATCGGGATGTCCGCGTCCTTCAGCAGCGCCTCCCACTGCGCCGTCGTCTTGGTCGCGACGATGCGTGCGAGCTCGGCGTAGAGCATGTCGATGTTCTGGCTGCGCCTGGAGGCGTCGCTCACTCGCGGATCGGCGGCGAGCGCGGATTCGCCGGCGGCCGCGAAGAAGCGCTGCCATTGCGCGGTGGTGTAGGGGAGGAGCCCGATGTAGCCGTCCTGCGTGCGATAGGGCTTGCGGTTGGGCGAGAGCACGCGCTCGTAGCCCATGCCGCCAACCGCCGGCACGAAGGTCTCGCCCGCCATGTGCTCGAGGAGCGTGAACGAGACGATGGTCTCGTACATCGGCACCTCGATCGCCTGGCCCTGGCCCGAGCGCTCTCGCTCGTAGAGCGCCATAGCGATCGCGTAGGCGGCGGTGAGGCCCGCGGCCTTGTCGGCGATGATCGTGTTCACGTATTCGGGGCCCGCGCCGCCGTTGTGGCCCTGCAGCGCCGCGATGCCGCTCATCGCCTGGATGATGTCGTCGAATGCGGGCTGCCCGGCATACGGGCCCTTCTCCGAGAACCCATAGGCACCGCAGTAGATGATGCGCGGGTTCACCTTCGCGAGCGTCTCGTAGTCGAGGCCGAGCTTCCTCATCGACTGGGGGCGCACGTTGTAGACGAAGACATCGGCGTCCTTCACCAGCTCCACCAGGCGCGCGCGCTCCTCGGGAAGCTTGAGATCCATGGCGATGCTGCGCTTGTTGCGGTTGAGGTTCAGGAAAGCGGCGCCCATGCCTTTGTGACGTTGCGGAGCGGCGTAGCGGAAGACATCGCCCTCGGGGCTCTCGACCTTGATCACGTCCGCGCCCATGTCGCCCAGGATCTGCGTGGCGTAGGGGCCCATGGCGACCGTGGTGAGGTCGACGACTTTCACTCCCGCGAGCGGGCCCGGCGAAGGGTTCATGAATCTAGCCTGTATAGCACTCGTAGATGACGGCGCTGACGCGGCCGGCGCGGGTCTCGAAACGAACGCTATCACTCTCGCCGGAATAGAGGGACCGGAGGGTCATGTCGTCCTCGGCGACATCGCCGAGGCGCTGACGCACCGCCTCGGTGCTCTCACCCACGGCGAATGGGGTGAGACGAAGCCAGTCGCGGCTGCGCACTTCCGCCGACGCGAGCGAGTAGCGCCGCGGATCGTTGGAATAGGTGACGAGACCGAGCGCGAGGCCCTTGAAACGAACTATCTTCCTCGTGGCTTTGTAGCCTTCCCACTGCTCGACCTCCAGCACTTGCTCCGATTGCACGGCCCCCAGGGCCAGAAGCTCGGGAAGCGTGGAGGGCAGGCGCAGGCCGAAGGGTTCGCCGAGGCAGCGCATGCCTTCGAGAAAATACTGCGGGTCACCCGCCTTGCCGGCCTGGTTTGCCTGTGCGCGGCTGGCGGCCAGGGCGAGCAAGCCAAGGCCGAGGACGAAACCCCTCAACACGTGGTCAGGCGTCATCGTTCGGTACCCCTCTCCCATGGTTTACGAGCGCACCGGGCGTGGCGGCGCGCATCATTTCCCGTGCGCGCCGCTACGGACCACGCTCTTTCCCGGTCCGCTCCAACGAATATAAGGAGACTTCCCGCACTCGAAGCGGTGAAACCGCACGGCATCTAGGTGCCAAGATTGAGTTTCTGATGATCAATCTAAAACGAGGGGGAAGTCTCGAAATGGATATTACGACCGCGAGCA
>JBBRQA010000087.1:0-14019 GCA_038227085.1 Burkholderiales bacterium
ATTGGCCGGATTCTCGAACTGCTGCGGCATCACCGCCCCCGGGATCGCCTCCACCAGCTCCCGCGCCCGCGCCACCGCCCCGGCCATTCCCTTCTCGCCAGGGGTCAGCTCGAGCCGCGCGCCGAGCAGCAGCAGCATCTTGCGCCGTTCGAGCGACATGCTCTCGGGCATAACCAAAATCAGCTTCAGCCCCTTGGCGGCGGCGACGAAGGCCAGGGGGATGCCGGTGTTGCCGCTGGTCGGCTCGACGATCGTCGAGCCCTCGCCAATCAGACCCTGCGCCTCCATGGCCTCGATCATCGCGACGCCGATCCGATCCTTGACCGAGGCGAGCGGGTTGAAGAACTCCAGCTTCGCCAGCACCTCGCCGCGCGGCCGGATCTCGGCGGTCAGCCGCGGCAGGCGCACGAGCGGGGTGTCGCCAATGGTGTCGAGAATGGAATCGTAGACGCGACCGCGTCCGGCGCGACGATGGCGGGCAGCGTCGTAAGGAGGGGCCGGGGCGATCAAGGCGGGTTCACCGTCGAAGAGGGGATGGGCCTTTCAATATACGGTCTTGGCCCTTCTCAATAAAGGCGGCGACGCTTCGCGCGTTCCGGCGCTTCGACGTGTTGGTCATGCTCGAACTCCCTCATAGCCCATCCGTGGTTCAGAGGGCCCTGTCCGGCGCCGAGGGCGGGGGCGTGGCGGATGGCGGCGGCGGTGTAGGCCCAGGCTCGGGCGACGGCGCGCTCGAGGGGGAGGCCTTGAGCCAGGCCGAAGGCGCAGGCCGAGGCGAGGGTGCAGCCGGTGCCGTGGGTGTGACGCGTGTCGATGCGCGGGCCGGAGAAGGTGGTCTCGCCGGCGGGGCCTATCAGGATGTCGGTGAGGGTGTCGCCGGGGATGTGGCCGCCTTTCGTCAGCACGGCGCCGGCGCCCAGTCGCAGCAGCGCCTCGCCGGCGCGACGCAGGTCGTCGGTCGTCTCGACCAAGAGGCCGGTGAGGGCGGCGGCTTCCGGCGCGTTCGGAGTCAGGAGGGCGGCGCGCGGGATGAGAAGGCGGATGTACGCATGGATCGCTGAGCCAGGCATCAAGGCTTCGCCGCCCTTGGCGGTCATCACCGGATCGATCACCACCGGCGGATCGGGAAAGTCGTCGAGCAGGCGGGCGATGGTCTCGAGCACATCGACGTCGCCCAGCATGCCGATCTTGATCGCGTCGGCGCCGATATCGTCCAGCACCGCCCGCGCCTGGGCGTCGACCAAGGCGGCGGGAAGGGAGTGGATGGCGTGGACGCCCAGGGTGTTCTGTACGGTGACGGCGGTGATGGCGCAGGCCGCGTAGCCGCCGAGCAGGGTGATCGTCTTGATGTCGGCCTGGACGCCGGCGCCGCCGCCGGAATCGGAGCCGCCGATCGCGAGCACCCGGCCGAGGCGCTCAGCCATCGAGCGCCGCCGCCAGCGCGAGCGCCTGAACCGTCGGCCGGACGTCGTGGACGCGGATCACGGCGACGCCGGCGCGGGCGGCGGCGAGAGCGACCGCGAGGCTGCCGCCGAGACGGTCGGCGGGTTCGCGAGCCGTCTCGTCGATCGCGCGAATGAAGCCCTTGCGGCTCGCGCCGACGACGACCGGAAATCCGAGCATGACGAAGCGGTCGAGCGCGCGCAGCAGGGTCAGGTTGTGCTCCAGGGTCTTGCCAAAGCCGATACCCGGATCGAGCCAGATGTCGTCGTGCCGCACGCCGGCGACCATGGCCGCGTCCGCGCGGGCGAGGAGAAACTCGGCGACCTCGCCGACGACATCGTCATAGCGCGGTTCGACCTGCATCGTCGCCGGCTCGCCTTGCATGTGCATCAACACCACGGCGCAGCCGAGTTCGGCGGCGGTCTCCAGGCTCGCCGGGTCGCCGCGAAGGGCCGAGACATCGTTCCAGACGCTCGCGCCGGCGGCGACGGCGGCGCGGGCGACCGCCGGCTTGCGGGTGTCGATCGAGATCGGGATGTCGCTCGCCGCGCGGATGGCGGCGATCGTCGGCAGCGTCCGCGCCAGTTCCGCCGCTTCGTCTACCGGCGCGGCGCCGGGACGGGTCGATTCGCCGCCGACGTCGATCAGGTCAGCGCCCTCGGTGATCAGGCGGAGCGCGTGGGCCGCCGCCGCCGCGGGGGCGCCGTCGCCATCGCCGGAGAAGCTGTCCGGCGTGACGTTGACGATCCCCATGACGCGCGGGCGGAGCCGCGCGGGCGTCACGCCGGGCTCGGGCTCGCCACCGGCCTCGGCATCAGCGGCACCGAGACGCGCGCGCCCGAGGGGCCGCGCCGTTCCGGTTCGTCGCGGTTGGGTTTGACCCCCTTCAACGCATTGACGATTTCCTCGCCGGAGAGGGTCTCGAACTCCAGCAGCGTCTTGGCCAGGGTGTGCAGATCCTCGATCCGCTCGCTCAAGATCCGCTTGGCCTCGTCGAGGGCGGTCTGCATCAGGCGGCGAACCTCGAAGTCGATCTTCTGGGCGGTGTCTTCCGAGACGTTCTGAGTGCGCGCCACCGAATGCCCGAGGAACACCTCTTCCTGGTTGTCGCCGTAGCTGACGGCGCCCAGGGCGTCGGAGAACCCCCAGCGAGTGACCATGTTGCGGGCGAGCGAGGTCGCCGACGAGATGTCGCTGGAGGCGCCGGAGGTGATCTTGTCCTTGCCGAAGATCAGCTCCTCGGCGACGCGGCCGCCCATCATGATCGCCAAGCGCGAGGTCATCTGCTGAAAATTCAGCGAATAGCGGTCGCCCTCGGGCAGCTGCATGACCATGCCCAGAGCCAAACCACGCGGGATGATCGTCGCCTTGTGCACCGGATCGGCGCCCGGCACCGAGAGCGCGACCAGGGCGTGGCCGCCTTCGTGATAGGCGGTGTTGCGCTTTTCTTCCTCGCTCATCACCATCGACTTGCGCTCGGCGCCCATCATCACCTTGTCCTTGGCGTCCTCGAAGTCGCGCTGGATCACCATCCGGCGATTGCGCCGCGCGGCCATCAGCGCCGCCTCGTTGACGAGATTGGCGAGATCGGCGCCGGAGAACCCGGGCGTGCCGCGGGCGATGACCTTCACGTTCACGTCGGGACCGAGCGGCACGTTGCGCATGTGCACCCGCAGAATCTTCTCGCGTCCGCCGACGTCGGGATTGGGCACCACCACCTGACGGTCGAAGCGGCCGGGGCGCAGCAGCGCCGGGTCGAGCACGTCGGGGCGGTTGGTGGCCGCGATCACGATGACACCCGAGGCGCCCTCGAAGCCGTCCATCTCCACCAGCAGCTGGTTCAACGTCTGCTCGCGCTCGTCGTTGCCGCCGCCCAGGCCCGCGCCACGCTGGCGGCCGACGGCGTCGATCTCGTCGATGAACATGATGCAGGGCGCGTTCTTCTTGGCCTGCTCGAACATGTCGCGCACGCGCGCGGCACCCACGCCGACGAACATCTCGACGAAATCGGAGCCGGAGATCGAGAAGAAGGGGACCTTCGCCTCCCCCGCGATGGCGCGCGCGAGGAGCGTCTTGCCGGTTCCGGGCGAGCCCACCATCAGCACGCCGCGCGGGATGCGGCCGCCGAGCTTCTGGAATTTCGAGGGATCGCGCAGGAAGTCGACCAGCTCGCCCACCTCTTCCTTGGCTTCATCCACGCCCGCGACGTCGGCGAACGTGACCTGGTTGGTGTTCTCGTCGAGCATGCGCGCGCGGCTCTTGCCAAACGAAAAGGCGCCGCCGCGTCCGCCGCCCTGCATCTGGCGCATGAAGAAGATCCATACGCCGATGAGAAGCAGCATCGGGAACCACGACACGAAAATGCTCATGAGGAGCGACTGCTCCTCGACCGGTTGCGCCTCGACGTTCACGCCGGCCTTCATGAGGTCGCCGACCATCCACGGATCCTGGATGCCGGGGGTGTTCACGACGTAGGTCTTGCCGTCGCGCGAGGTGGCCTTCAGCGTGCGGTTGTTGTCGAGCTTCACCTTGGTGATATGGCCCTGGCGCGCCTCCTCCATGAAGGTCGAGTAGTCGAGCGAGGTCTGGCTCGTCTGGCGATTGCCGACCTGCATGAACACCATGGTCAGGATGACTCCGATCACGAGCCAGACCATGATGGTGCGAATAGTGTTGTTCACAGGCTGATTTCCTTCCGCGGGAAAACCCTTGAATAATCAGGGGAATGGACGGGACCACAGTAGCAACATCGGGCTCTTCCCATCCGATATCAACCCCTACGTGGCAGGGGGACTCTCGGTTGGCCTGAGTCCGCGCGCGAGGATGTATTGCTCTGCGCTTTCATCGCGTGATGCGCCGGGCTTGCGTACCGCGACTTTCCTGAATCCGAGGCGCAGCGATTTCAGGTATTCATCATACCCCGCGCCCTGGAAGATTTTGACCAGCAGGCTGCCCTCGCGTTGCAGGTGCAACAGCGCGAAATCGCGAGTCAATTCGGCGAGCTCGAGGGTACGCGCCTGGTCGCTCACCGCGATTCCGGTCATATTCGGGGCCATATCGGAAAGGACCAGGTCGGCCTTGCGTCCATCCAGAGCATGCCGGATGGATGCGAGGCCCGACTCGCGCGTGAAGTCGCCCTGGACGAAAATCACACCTGCAACCGGCTCCATGGCCAAAAGATCGATCGCGATCACCGTTGACGAGGCGCCCAGGCGCTTGGCGAGGACCTGCGACCACCCGCCCGGGGCGCTGCCCAGGTCCACCACCACCATTCCGGGCCTCAAGAGCTTGTCGCGATCGTCGATCTCGGTCAGCTTGTAGGCCGAGCGCGAGCGGTAACCCTCCTTCTTCGAGCGCTGCACATAGGGGTCGCTCACGTGGCGGCGCAGCCACTGCTTGCTCGAATGGGACTTGGACATGGGTACCCTATAATCCGCGCATGGCACTGAAATCATCACGCCGCAGCGAGCTGCGCGCCGAAGCACACAAGCTCTTCCCGGTCGTCATCATCGGCGACAAGGGTCTCACGGAGGCGGTGATCGCGGAGATCGACCGCTCGCTGAAGACGCACGAGCTCATAAAAGTGCGGGCCGGGACCGACGACCGCGAAGCGCGCCGCGCGTGGATGGCAACCATCTGCGAGAAACTCGGGGCCGATGCGGTGCAGAGCATAGGCAAGGTGTTGGTGCTCTACCGGAAGAATCCGAAGGAGACATTGGATTCCCGGCCGGGCGGGAATGACAAGTCCGATCGCGGCAATGACAGGCCCGATCGCGCAAAAGCCAAGGCCCCCCGCGAGAAGCCCGTGGTCAAGCGCTTGAAGTCCAAGTCGGAACGGGGCAAGGCCCCCTTCGAGCACGGGAAGCCCCGAGCGCCGCGCGCAAAACCCACGGAACGCAGCGACCCTAAAGGTACTTTACGTCCCCGATCTCGAACTCCTTCAACCCCCCCGGAGTCCGAACCTCGACGACGTCGCCCTCGCTCTTCCCGATGAGCGCCTTGGCGATCGGAGAAGAGTAGGAAATCTTGCCGAGCTTGATGTCGGCCTCGTCCTCGCCGACGATCTGGTAGCTCACCGTTTCCGTCGCCGATGACGTGTCGATCAGCTCCACCGTGGAGCCGAACACCACGCGCCCGTCGTCGTCGAGGAGCGCCGGGTCGATGATCTGCGCGTTGCCGAGCTTGGCCTCGAGCTCTATGATGCGGCCCTCGATGAAGCCCTGGCGCTCGCGCGCCGCCTCGTACTCGGCGTTCTCGGTGATGTCGCCGTGGGCCCTCGCCTCGGCGATCGCGGTGATCACCGCGTGGCGCTCCACCGACTTCAGCTTGTGCAGCTCGTTGCGCAGCAGCTCGGCGCCTATCAGCGTGATCGGGAATTTGCTCATGTATGGAGACTCGCATGCAACGATTGGATGTCGTAGGGACGCATCTCCTCGAGGTGCTGCATGCCGAGGCATGCGGCACGCGCGCCGGCGAGCGTCGTGTAGTACGTGATGCGGTTCTGCAAAGCGCTGTTGCGGATCGACCACGAGTCCTGGATCGAACGGCGGTCTTCCTCTACGGTGTTCACGATCAAGCTCACCTCGCGGTTCTTCAGCATGTCGACGATGTGGGGACGGCCTTCCTGCACCTTGTTCACTGTCTGCACCTTGAGCCCGGCCGCTTCGAGCGCGGCCGCCGTGCCGCGCGTGGCCACCAGCGAAAAGCCCAGGCCCGCCAGTGTGCGCGCGATGTCGGTCAACTTCGCCTTGTCTTCGTTGCGCACGGAAAGGAATACCTTGCCGCCTTTCGGTAGCCGCACGCCCGCGCCCAGCTGGCTCTTCACGAAGGCTTCCGCGAAGGTATGCCCGACGCCCATCACCTCGCCGGTGGATTTCATCTCCGGCCCGAGGATGGTGTCGACGCCCGGGAACTTGATGAACGGGAACACGGCTTCCTTCACCGAATAATACGGCGGGATCACCTCGCGGGTCGCCCCCTGGCTCGCGAGGCTCTGGCCCACCATGCAGCGCGCCGCGACCTTGGCGAGGGGCACGCCGATCGCCTTGGAGACGAAAGGCACGGTACGGGACGCGCGCGGGTTCACTTCCAGCACGTAGACCTTGTCGCCCTGGATCGCGAACTGCACGTTCATGAGGCCGATCACGTTCAAGCCGCGCGCCATGGCCACCGTCTGGCGGCGCAGCTCGTCCTGCAATGCCGGGCTGAGGCTGAAGGGCGGCAGCGAGCACGCCGAGTCGCCCGAGTGCACGCCGGCCTGCTCGATGTGCTCCATGATCCCGCCGATCAGCACTTCCTTGCCGTCGGAGACCGCGTCGACGTCGACCTCGATGGCGTCGTTCAGGAACCTGTCGATCAGCACCGGCGAATCGTTGGAGACTTTCACCGCCTCGCGCATGTAGCGGCGCAGGTCCGCCTCGGCATGCACGATCTGCATCGCGCGCCCGCCCAGCACGTACGAGGGGCGCACCATGACCGGGTAGCCGATCTCCTTCGCCGCGGCGAACGCCTCATCCTCGGTACGGGCGGTGCGGTTGGGTGGCTGGTTCAGGCCCAGCTCCTGGATCATCTGCTGGAAGCGCTCGCGGTCTTCCGCACGGTCGATGGAATCGGGCGACGTGCCGATGATCGGCACGCCCGCGGCCTCGAGGTCGCGCGCAAGCTTCAACGGCGTCTGCCCGCCGAACTGCACGATGACGCCCTCGGGCTTTTCCTTGTCGACGATCTCGAGCACGTCTTCGAGCGTGAGCGGCTCGAAATACAACCGGTCGGAGGTGTCGTAGTCGGTCGACACGGTCTCCGGGTTGCAGTTGACCATGATGGTCTCGTAGCCGTCCTCGCGCAGCGCCAGGGCCGCGTGCACGCAGCAATAGTCGAACTCGATGCCCTGGCCGATGCGGTTGGGACCGCCGCCCAGCACCATGATCTTTCGTTTATCGGTCGGCTTCGACTCGTCTTCCTCGTCGTAAGTCGAATACATGTACGCGGTGCCGGTCTCGAACTCCGCGGCGCACGTGTCGACGCGCTTGTAGACGGGACGGATGCCGAGCGCGTGGCGGCGCTTTCGCACCTCGTGCTCGGTGGTCTTCCAGAGGGAGGCGAGGCGGCGGTCGGAGAAGCCCTTGCGCTTCAACCCGTAGAGGTCCTCCCTGGAGAAGTCGGCGAGCGTCTTCTTCTCGATGTCGAGCTCGGTATCGACGAGGTCCTTGATCTGCACCAGGAACCACGGATCGATCTTCGTGAAGCGGTGGATGTCCTCGACCGACATTCCGACCCCGAACGCGTCGGCCACGTACCAGAGGCGCTCGGCACGCGGATAAGCGAGCTCGTCCTCGATCTTGTCCATGTCGACCGACTTCAAATTGAACCCGTCGACGCCGACTTCCAGCCCGCGCAGCGCCTTCTGCAGCGACTCCTGGAAGTTGCGCCCGATCGCCATCACCTCGCCCACGCTCTTCATCTGCGTGGTGAGGCGGTCGTCGGCCTGCGGGAATTTCTCGAAGGCGAAGCGCGGTACTTTCGTCACCACGTAGTCGATGGTCGGCTCGAAGGAGGCCGGCGTCGCGCCGCCGGTGATGTCGTTCTTCAGCTCGTCGAGCGTATAGCCCACCGCGAGCTTGGCGGCGATCTTGGCGATGGGAAATCCCGTGGCCTTGGAAGCCAACGCCGAGGAGCGCGACACGCGCGGGTTCATCTCGATGATGACCATGCGCCCGTCGGCGGGATTGATCGCAAACTGGACATTGGAGCCGCCCGTCTCGACGCCGATCTCGCGCAGGCACGCGATCGAGGCGTCCCGCAGGATCTGGTACTCCTTGTCGGTGAGCGTCTGCGCCGGCGCCACCGTGATGGAATCGCCGGTATGCACTCCCATCGGATCGAGGTTTTCGATCGAGCAGATGATGATGCAGTTGTCCACCTTGTCGCGGACCACCTCCATCTCGAATTCCTTCCACCCGATCACGGACTCCTCGATGAGGAGCTCCTTGGTGGGGGAAGCGTCGAGGCCGCGCTCGCAGATGGTCTCGAATTCTTCCATGTTGTAGGCGATGCCCCCGCCCGTGCCGCCGAGGGTGAACGACGGCCGGATGATGGTGGGGAAGCCGACCATCGCCTGGACCTGCTTCGCCTCCTCGAACGAGTGGGCGAGCGCGGAGCGCGGCGAGGCGAGGCCGATCTTGGCCATCGCGTTCTTGAACTTCTCGCGGTCCTCGGCCTTGTCGATCGCTTCCTTCTTGGCGCCGATCATCTCGACGTTGTACTTGTCGAGGACGCCCTCGCGCGCGAGGTCCAGCGCGCAGTTGAGCGCGGTCTGGCCGCCCATCGTCGGCAGCAGCGCATCGGGGCGCTCCTTCTCGATGATGCGCGCCACCATCTGCCAGGTGATCGGCTCGATGTAGGTTACGTCGGCCATCTCCGGGTCGGTCATGATCGTGGCCGGGTTCGAATTCACCAGGATCACCTTGTAGCCCTCGTCCCTCAGCGCCTTGCATGCCTGCGCGCCCGAATAGTCGAACTCGCACGCCTGGCCGATCACGATCGGGCCCGCGCCGATGATGAGGATGCTCTTGATGTCGGTGCGCTTAGGCATTTTTCCTCTTCGCCATCATCGTGACGAAGCGATCGAAGAGGTACGACATCTCCCGCGGCCCCGGGCTCGCCTCCGGGTGGCCCTGGAAGCTGTACGCGGGCTTGTCCGTGTACTCGATGCCCTGCAGCGAACCGTCGAAGAGCGAGCGGTGCGTGGGCCGCACGTTGGACGGCAGCGTCGACTCGTCCACCGCGAAGCCGTGGTTCTGGCTGGTGATGAAGACGCGCCCGCTGGCGAGGTCCTGCACCGGATGATTCGCCCCGTGGTGGCCGAACTTCATCTTCATCGTCTTCGCTCCCGCGGCGAGGCCGAGGAGCTGGTGGCCGAGGCAGATGCCGAACACCGGCGTGCCGGTGGCGACGATCTCGCGGATCGCCCTGATCGCGTAGTCGCACGGCTCCGGATCGCCGGGGCCATTGGATAGGAAGACGCCGTGGGGCCTGAGGCGCAGCGCGTCGCCCGCGGTGGCGGTGGCGGGGAGGACCGTCACCCTGCAGCCGCGCTCGGCGAGGTTCCTCAAGATGTTGTGCTTGACGCCGTAGTCGTAGGCGACGACGTGGTGCTTCGCCTCGCCGTCGGGCTTGTAGCCCGTGCCCAGCGCCCACAGGCTGCCATTCCAGTCGTAGGGCTTGTCGATGCTCACCTTCTTCGCGAGATCCTGCCCGGCCATGCTGGGCGCGGCCTTCGCGGCGGCGAGCGCCGCCTTTTCGTCGATCGCACCCGCCTGGATGCAGCCGTTCTGCGCGCCCTTGCTTCGAAGGATGCGCGTGAGGCGGCGCGTGTCGATGTCGCCGATCGCGACGACATTGTTCCGCGCGAGATAGCTCGAGAGGTCTTCCTTCTGGCGCCAGTTGGAGCTCACCAGGGGCAGGTCGCGGATGACGAGGCCCGCGGCGTAGACGGAGCGCGACTCGACATCCTCTGCGTTGGCGCCGGTGTTGCCGATGTGCGGATAGGTGAGGGTGACGACCTGGCCCGCGTACGAGGGATCGGTGAGGATCTCCTGGTAGCCGGTCATGGCTGTGTTGAACACTACTTCGCCGACCGTCTGTCCGTGCGCGCCGATTGCAGCTCCGCGAAAAACGCTCCCGTCAGCAAGGACGAGGACGGCGGGGGTTTTCTGCGGCACTTACGACTCCGAGTCTTGACTGATTAACGGCGAAAACGGCGGGCGTAAAAAAACGGGAGAGCGCAAGTTGCTTGATGGCTCATCCCGCTTTCATTGGTCGAAGATTATAGCAGAAAAGCGGACATAATCCGAGGCCAATGGACACCATTCACGCTCTCGCCGGGGTCGCCGCGCTGGTTCTTCTCTCCTGGGCGTTTTCGGAGAATCGGCGCGGGGTCGACTGGCGGCTGGTGGCCGCGGGCATCGCCCTGCAGGTCATCCTCGCCGGGCTGCTCCTGCAGGTCGCATGGCTGCGCGAGGCGGTCTTTTCGCTCAACACCGCCTTGCAGGCGCTCGAGCGCGCCACCCAGGCAGGGACGACCTTCGTGTTCGGCTATCTCGCGGGCGGCCCGGCTCCCTATGCGGAGGTGGACCCCACCGCCTCCTACGTGCTCGCGTTTCGCGCCTTGCCGATGCTCATCGTGGTGAGCGCGCTCTCGGCGCTGCTGTTCTACTGGCGCATCCTGCCACTCGTGGTGCGTGGATTCGGCTGGCTGCTCGAAAAATCCATGGGCGTGGGCGGCGCGGTCGGCCTTTCGGCCGCGGCCAACGTGTTCGTCGGCATGGTCGAGGCGCCGCTCATCATCAGGCCCTATCTCCTCACCCTCACGCGCGGGGAGCTCTTCATCGTGATGGTGTGCGGCATGGCCACCATCGCCGGCACGGTGATGGCGCTCTACGGAGCCATCCTGGGCCCGGTGGTGCCCGAAGCGATCGGCCACATCTTCGTCGCCTCCATTGTCGCGACGCCCGCGGCGATCACCGTTGCCGCGCTGATGGTGCCTGGCGCGATGACGCGTGGCGGGCCGTCGAGATCGAGCGACAGGACTCGAGCGCAATGGACGCGATCACGCGCGGCACCGCCGAAGGTGTGGCGTTCGTGATCCAGATCGTCGCGATGCTGATCGTGCTGATCGCGCTGGTGTACATCGTCAACGCGATGCTCGGTTTGTTGCCGCTCGTGGGGGACGCGCCGCTCACGCTGCAACGCCTCCTCGGCTGGATCTTCTCGCCGCTCGCGTGGGCCGCGGGCGTTCCGTGGAGCGAGGCGCAGGCCGCGGGCGGCCTCCTCGGCACCAAGAGCGCGCTGAACGAGTTCATCGCGTACATCGACCTGGCCAAGCTGCCGGCCGACGTGCTGTCGCCGCGCTCCAAGCTCCTGATGACTTACGCGCTGTGCGGATTCGCCAACTTCGGCAGCCTTGGCATCCTCATCGGGGGCATGGGCGCGATGGTGCCCGAGCGGCGTGGCGAGATCGTCCACCTGGGGATGAAGTCGATCCTCGCCGGGACGCTTGCCACCTGCATGACGGCAGCGGTGGCAGGCCTATTCCTGTGAGTGATGCGGGCTAGACGCCACGACAGTCGCGATCAGCGAAGGCCCAGCACGTCATCCATGTCGTAAAGGCCGGGGCTCTTTCGCAGAAGGAATTTCGCCGCGCGCATCGCGCCTTGCGCGTAGGTGGCGCGGCTGGAGGAACGATGGGTGAGCTCGATGCGCTCGCCGGGCCCCGCGAAGAACACCGTGTGGTCGCCCACCACATCGCCGGCACGCGCGACGGAGAAGCCGACCGTCCCGCCCTTCCTCTCGCCGGTCACGCCGTGGCGCGCGAAGACTCCGTCCTTCGGAAGCTCGCCGCCGCGCGCCTTGGCCGCGACCTCGCCCAGCAGGAGCGCGGTGCCCGAAGGCGCGTCGACCTTGAGCTTGTGGTGGATCTCGAAGACCTCCGCGTCGTAATCGGGGCCGAGCGTGCGCGCGGCCATAGCGACCAGCTTGGCGAGCACGTTGATGCCGACGCTCATGTTGGGGGCCATCACGATGGCGATGTCGCGGGCGGCCTCGCGAATCTCGGCGAGGCCCGCCGGCGCGAATCCCGTGGTGCCGATGACGATTGCACGCTGCGCGGCGCGGCAGGCGCGCAGATGCTCGAGGGTGCCCTCGGGGCGCGTGAAGTCGATGAGGACGTCGGCATCGCGCAGCGCCGCCCCCGCGTCGCTGCCCACGGTAATGCCGCGCGCGGCCGCGCACAGATCGCCGGCATCGCGCCCGGTCCATTTCGCACCTGCCACGTCGAGCGCGGCGGCGAGCTTCACGCCCGGGGCGGTCGTCGCCGCCTCGAGAAGCGCGTGGCCCATCCGGCCGCCGGCGCCCGCGATCGCGACGCGCACCTCGCTCATTTCGCGGGCGTGGAGGCGGGAGCTGCCGCGGCAGGCACCGGGACGTTCACCGGCGCCGGGAGCGCGGGGCGCGCCTCGCCGATGAAATTCGCCACCTTGTCGTTCTCGAAGAAGACCGACAGGCGCGTGCGGTTCGCGGCCTTGCCCGCCTTCACGCTGCTGAAGAAGTAATCCCAGCGGTTGTTGTGGAACGGATCGATGAGCAGCGGCGTCCCCAGCAACTGGCGCACCTCCGCCTTGGTCATTCCCACGTTCAACTTGGCGGCGACATCCTGGGCGACGTAGTTGCCCTGCTGGACGTCGATGGTATAGACGAGGCCACACCCCGCGAGGGCGAGGGCGGCGAGGATCGGAGCGAGGAGGCGCATGGAAAACCGGGCGGGATCGAAGGGCGCATTATAATTCACGCGATGAGCGATCCCCGCGATCTGAAGGATACCGGCCTCAAGGTGACGGTTCCGCGCCTGAAGGTGCTCGACCTTTTCCAGCACAGCAACGAGCGCCACCTCACCGCCGAGGACGTCTATCGCAAGCTCCTCGAGGATCATTCCGACGTGGGGCTGGCCACCGTCTACCGCGTCCTCACCCAATTCGAGCAGGCCGGCATCCTGGTGCGCCACCACTTCGAGGGCGGCAAGGCGGTCTACGAGCTGAACCAGGGCGGCCACCACGACCACCTGGTCTGCCTGCAATGCGGGCGCGTCGAGGAGTTCTACGACTCCGAGATCGAGAAGCGGCAGAACAAGGTCGCCAAGGAGCGCGGCTTCGAGATCCACGACCACCAGCTCTATCTTTACGCGGATTGCATCAAGGCCCAGTGCCCGCACCGCCCCAAGGGGGCGGTGTGAGCGCGCGCGCCCTCCTCCTCGCGGCGTCGCTCGCTTTCTCCTGCCTCGCGCTGCCCGCTACGGCGCAGAAGGCGTTCGCGCCGCGCGCGGCGGTGACGGACGTGGCGGTGGCCGAGCTCCCGGCCGAGGCGCGCGCGACCCTCTCCCTCATCCACAAGGGCGGGCCCTACACCTATGCCAAGGACGGCGCTGTATTCGGCAACCGCGAGAGCATCCTGCCGCGCCAGAAGCACGGCTACTACCGCGAGTACACGGTGAAGACCCCGCACGAGCGCACTCGCGGCGCACGGCGCATCATTGCGGGAAGCGGCGGCGATCTCTACTACACCGAAGACCATTACAACCACTTCAGCCGCATCCGCGAATAGGGGCAACGACATGTCGGTGGGCGCGCTGGAATCGGTGGTGGACGCCAACAAGGGCGGCGTCTGGTTCGTGCCGGGCGCGCTCGAGATGCGCCAGGTGCAGGCGGTCGCCAAAGGCGCCGGCTTCGCCTCCTTCCACATCGATGGCAAGAACATCCAGAGGAAAGAGCAGCTGCTGAACCACGTGGCGACGGCGCTGCATTTCCCGGGGAGCTTCGGCCACAACTGGGACGCGCTCGAGGAGTGCCTCACCGACCTAGAGTGGGTCGACGCGGACGGCTACATCCTCTACTACGACCACATCGACGGGCTCCTCGAGACCCATCCCGACCAGTTCGAGACGCTGGTGGAGATCCTGCGCGACGCGGTCGGCTCGTGGAAGGAAGACGGCTCGGCGATGATCGTGCTGCTCTCGGGCGCGAAGGC
>JBBRQA010000088.1:0-13925 GCA_038227085.1 Burkholderiales bacterium
GAGCAGGTCTCGACCGGCAGGCGTGGTCCGGGCATTCTCATGGATGTTCATCCGGGCTTCTCCCTTGAAGTTGTTCGGCTGGCACCAAACAGCTTCTCGGGTTTAGCTCGGGTGAACAACCCTCATAGAAACCACACCTAGGTCACGCCGCGCCGCTCAGGTGGTCGATGAGGATCTTCGCGCCGATGGCGATGAGGATCGCGCCGCCCGTGAACTCCGCCCGGTGCGCGAAGCGAACTCCCAGGCGAACACCGAGCAACACCGCCGGAACGCAGAAGACGAACGTCGTGAGACCGATCACCGCGATCGCCACGGCGGGCGGCATGTCCATGATCGACAGGGTGAGGCCCACCGCCAGGGCGTCCACGCTGGTGGCGACGCCGAGGATGGCGAGGCGGCGCGGGCTGAAGGGATTGCCCGGCTCGCGCTCTTCTTCGGCGGACGTGCGCGATTCCAGGATCATGTGCCCACCCACCAGGGCGAGCAGCCCGAACGCGATCCAGTGGTCGTACGCCTCGATGGCGTCGTGGAAATAAGCGCCACCCGCGTAGCCCAGAGCGGGCATGAGAGCCTGGAACGCGCCGAAGGTCGCGGCCATCGCGAGTGCCTCGCGCCAGGAAGCGCGGCCGCGCACCATGCCGCTCGAGATCGAGACCGCGACCGCGTCCATCGCGACCGCGAACGCAGTCAGAAGGAGCGTGACGATGCTATCGGCCCATCATCTCAATAAAATCGCCGCCTATATCGCCAGCTAGAGCATCGCCTCCTCCACCGCGAGCACGCTTTCGGAGCCGCGCGTTATAGCGGTGGCAAGAGACGCCGCCTGCGACATCACGTGGTCGGCGAAGAAGCGCGCGGTGAGGATCTTGGACTTGAGGAAGGCGGGATCGCCCTCGCCTTTTCCGAGCTGGCGCGAGGCGATCTCCGCGGAGCGCGCGAGCATCCAGCCGCCCAGGGTGATGCCCATCAGCTTCAGCACATATACCGACCCCGCCGCCACCGCGGCCGGGTTCGACGGGAAAGTCTTCGAGACCCACTGCACGGTCTCGCGCAGCTTGCCGACGGCGGCCGCCAGCGAATCGCCGATCGACTTCAGGTTCGCGTCCGACGAGGCGGCGAGCGTCGGCAGCAGCTTCTCCATCTCCACGATCAGCGCCAGGGCGGTGCGCCCTTCCTCGCGGCCCATCTTGCGCCCGACGAGATCGTTGGCCTGGATGCCGGTGGTGCCCTCGTAGATCGTGGTGATGCGCGCGTCACGCAGATGCTGCGCCGCGCCGGTCTCCTCGATGAAGCCCATGCCGCCGTGCACCTGGATGCCGAGCGTGGCAACCTCGATCCCCATCTCCGTGGACCAGCCTTTCACCACCGGGATCAGCAGATCCACCAGGGTCTGCGCGCGGCGCCGCTCGCTCTCGTCGGGATGCTTGCGAGAGATGTCGAGCAGCGCGGAAGTCCAATACGCGAGGGCACGCATCGCCTCCGTTGTGCTCTTCATGGTGAGGAGCATGCGCTTCACGTCGGGGTGCTGGATGATCGGGGAGGTTTTGGCGCCCTGCACGCCGGCGGGCCTGCCCTGCATGCGGTCGCGCGACCAGGCGAGGGCCCGCTGGTAGGCGCGCTCGCCGACCGCCACGCCCTCGAGCCCGACCGACAGGCGCGCCGCGTTCATCATGATGAACATGTATTCGAGGCCGCGATGCGGCTCGCCCACGATGTAGCCGATGGCGCCCTCGTTCTCCCCGTACGCCATCACCGCCGTCGGGCTCGCGTGGATGCCGAGCTTGTGCTCGATCGACACGCACTTGACGTCGTTCCTCGCGCCGATCGCTCCGTCGGGCTTCACGTGGAATTTCGGCACGGCGAAGAGCGAGATGCCTTTCACCCCCTCGGGCGCGCCTTCGATGCGCGCGAGAACCAGGTGAATGATGTTCTCGGTGTAGTCGTGCTCGCCGTAGGTGATGAAAATCTTCTGGCCCTTCAGCTTGTAGCTGCCGTCGGGCTGCGGGGTGGCCTTGGTGCGCACCAACGAAAGGTCGCTGCCGGCCTGCGGCTCGGTCAGGTTCATGGTGCCGGTCCACTTGCCGGAGACCATGTTGGGCAGGAATCTCTCGCGCAGGGAATCGGGTCCCACGTGGCTGATGGCCTCGATCGCGCCCTGCGTGAGCATCGGGCAGAGCTTGAAGGCGAGGTTGGCGGCGCCCCACATCTCCTCGATCGGCGTCGCCAGCAAATGCGGCAGGCCCTGCCCGCCGTATTTCTCGGGCGACTGGATGTTGCCCCACCCCGCGCCTACGTACTGCGCGTACGCCTCCTTGAACCCGGGCGGCGTGGTGACGACACCGTCCTTCCACTTCGCGCCCTGGCGGTCACCCACCACGTTCAACGGCGAGATCACCTCGTGCGCGAGCTTGCCCGCCTCCTCGAGCACCGCGTCCACCACGTCCTCGGTGACCTCTTCCCACCCGGGCAGCGTGTTGACCTGGTCGAGGCCCACGACGTGCTTCAACACGAACTGCATTTCCTTGATGGGGGCGACGTATTCGGCCATTTCATTTCCTTGTCACCCCGGCGTAGGCCGGGGCCGAATTGATTGGATCCCGGCCTCGCCGGGATGACGCCCCGCTACAATCGGGACGTCAGTTCCGGCACGATCTGGAACAAGTCTCCGACGAGCCCATAGTCCGCCACCTGGAAGATCGGCGCCTCGGGATCCTTGTTGATCGCGACGATCACCTTGCTGTCCTTCATTCCGGCGAGATGCTGGATCGCGCCGGAGATGCCGATGGCGACGTAAAGCTCCGGCGCCACGATCTTGCCGGTCTGTCCCACCTGGTAGTCGTTCGGGCAATAGCCGGAGTCGACCGCCGCGCGTGAGGCGCCGATCGCCGCGCCCAGCTTGTCGGCGAGCGCGTCGAGCATCTTGAAATTCTCGCCGCTGGCAAGACCGCGCCCGCCGGAGACGATGCGCCGCGCTCCGGCAAGCTCCGGGCGTGCGCTCCTGGTGAGTTCCTGCGAGAGCACCTTGGACTGGCCCTTGTCCGGGCCCGCCGCCATCGACTCGACCGGCGCGGAGCCGCCGGCGGCCGCGGCCTCGAAACCGGTGGCGCGCACCGTGACCACCTTGATCGCGTCCAACGCCTGAACCGTGGCGAAGGCGTTGCCCGCGTAGATCGGGCGCACGAAGGTGTCGGCCGACTCCACCGCGGAGATCTCGGAGACCTGCGCCACGTCGAGAAGCGCCGCGACGCGCGGCATGATGTTCTTGCCGAAAGCGGTGGCGCTCGCGACGACGTGCGAATACGACTTCGCCATTGGCACGATGAGCGCCGCGTAGTTTTCCCCGATGCCGCCGTCGTACACGGGGGAATCGACGTGGATCACCTTGGAGACGCCGGAATGCTTCGCGGCGTCGTCAGCCGCGGCCTTGGCGCCGGATCCCGCGACGAGGACATGCACCTCGCCGCCCATCTTCGCCGCGGCGGTAATCGCGTTGGCGGTGCCGCCGCGCAAATGGTTCTTGTCGTGCTCTGCGATGACGAGTGCGGTCATAGTTTGTCGCCCCCGCGTAGGCGGGGGCCCAATTCGACGTGTGATTGGATCCGGGCCTGCACCGGGATGATTTGACGAGTGCTCCGCATCGTCAAATCACCTTCGCTTCGTTCTTGAGCTTGTCCACCAGCTCGGCCACGTCCTTCACCATCACCCCCGCCTTGCGCTTGCCCGGCTCCACGACCTTGAGCGTCTTCAGCCTCGGTGCGACATCGACGCCGAGCGCATCGGGCTTCACCACGTCGAGCGGCTTTCTCTTCGCCTTCATGATGTTGGGGAGCGTCGCGTAGCGCGGCGTGTTGAGGCGCAGATCCGTGGTCACCACCGCGGGCAGCTTCACCTCGATGGTCTCGAGCCCGCCGTCGATCTCGCGCGTGACTTTCGCGGTGCCCTCGCCGATCTCGACCTTGCTCGCGAAAGTGGCCTGCGGCCAGTCGAGGAGCGCGGCCAGCATCTGGCCGGTCTGGTTGGCGTCGTCGTCGATCGCCTGCTTGCCGAGGATCACCAGCCCCACGCCCTCCTTGGCCGCGACCGCCTTCAGGAGCTTGGCCACGGCGAGAGGCTGCAGCTCGACGTCGGTCTCGACGAGGATGGCGCGGTCGGCGCCCATGGCGAGCGCTGTGCGCAGCGTCTCCTGGCACGCGGTCACGCCCGCGGAAACGACGATGACCTCGGTGGCCTTGCCGGCCTCCTTCACCTTGAGCGCCTCCTCGACCGCGATCTCGTCGAAGGGATTCATGGACATCTTCACGTTGGCGAGCTCGACGCCGGACTGGTCGGCCTTCACGCGCACCTTCACGTTGTAGTCGACCACCCGCTTTACGGGGACGAGTATTTTCATTTCCGAGGGGATTTCAAACGAGTGTTTGAAATTATAGCGCCTATGGGCGCCCTCAACCGAGCGTCATGAGCGTGGTGTTTCCACCGGCCGCCGTGGTGTTCACGCTGACCACGCGCTCGACGTCGAGCCGATAGAGGGGATAACGCCAGGTCATGGCGCCGCGCGTCACGAGCGGGACCAACGCGCCGCCGCGGCGCGAGAGATTTTCGTGCAACCGGGTGCGGGCGTCGTCCGCCCCTTCGAAAAGCGCCGCCGCGATGTCGTCCCCGGCGCTTGCTACACGCACGCGCGACACCACGGCCGAAGGCAATCGCGGCACGAGGGCGCGCGCTGCCTCGCTTTCGCCGAGCAACGCCACATTTCCGGTCGCGAGTGCGGCGGCGACCTGCTCGAGCAGCGCGGCGCTGTCGGTCGCAACGCACAGCAGGTTGCCGCGCTCAGCGAAGCGCAGCGAGTTCTTCTCCCCCGTGGGCCCGGGCAAGTCGATGCGAAAGGGCAACGGGCTCAGCGATTCGTATTCCGCGCAAGCTCGCACCAGCGCCTCGTCCCCTTCACGTCGCGCCCATTCGGACAGCGCGCGCAGAGGGGCGAGCAGGTCGGCCTTCCCGTCGTCGCGGCGCGCGCCCATAGTCACGGGCGCCACATTCTCGTCGTCGCGCAGCCGGTGCAGGTATAGCGGGCCACCCGCCTTGGGCCCGGTACCCGACTTGCCCTCCCCGCCGAACGGCTGCACGCCCACGACCGCGCCGACCATGTTGCGGTTCACGTAGACGTTCCCCGCTCGTGCGAGCGCGACCACTTCGTCCACGGTCTCGTCGATGCGGGTGTGCAGGCCGAAGGTGAGGCCGTAACCCGTGTCGTTGATGGCGCGCACCAGCTCGGCAATCTTCGCGGCCTCGAAGCGCAGCACGTGCACCACGGGGCCGAACACCTCGCCCTCGAGCTCGCCGATGGAATCGATCTCGACCAGCGCGGGCGGCACGAAGGTGCCGCGCGTGGAAGCGGCCGGCGCGGGGAGCTGGAACACGCTCTTTCCGGCGGCGCGCATCACCGCGAGGTGGCGCTCGAGATTGGCGCGCGCTTCTTCGTCGATCACCGGTCCCACGTCGGTGGCGAGCTTGCCCGGGTCGCCGATCGCCAGCTCGCGCATCGCGCCCTTCAGCATCGCGAGCACGCGCTCGGCAATGTCGTCCTGCAGGCAGAGCAACCGCAACGCCGAGCACCGCTGCCCCGCGCTGTCGAAGCCCGAGGCGAGCACGTCGTAGACCACCTGCTCGGCGAGCGCGGAGGAGTCGACGATCATCGCGTTCTGCCCGCCGGTCTCGGCGATGAGGCGCGCGCCGCGCGCGCCCACGGCCTTGTCGATCAGGCGCGCCACTTCCGTCGAGCCGGTGAACACCACGCCGCGCACGCGCGGATCGGCTGTCAACGCGGCGCCCACCGTCTCACCGCGCCCCGGCAGGAACTGCAACGCGCGCCGCGGCACTCCCGCTTCGTGGAGGATCTCCACGGCACGCGCGGCGATGAGGGGCGTTTGCTCCGCTGGCTTCGCGATCACCGGGCTTCCGGCAGCCAGCGCCGCGCTCACCTCGCCCATGAAGATCGCCAGCGGGAAATTCCACGGGCTGATGCAGACCACCGGCCCGGGCGCGGGAGCCTCGCCCGCATCGCGAATCCGCCCGGCGTAATAGCGGCAGAAGTCCACGGCCTCGCGCACTTCCGCGATCGCGTTGGGCCAGGTCTTGCCGGCCTCGCGCACGCAGAGGCTGATCAGCTCCGGGCGATGGATTTCGAGGAGGTCGGCGGCGCGCTCGAGCATCGCCGCACGCTCCGTGCGCGAGACGTCATTCCACTCGCCGGCGAATCCCGCGGCCACGTCGACCGCCGCGCGCGCTTCCTCGACGGTCGCTTCGCACACGTCGCCCACGATGTCCGCGCGATTGGCGGGATTGCGCACCTCGGCGGCGGGCCCCTCCCGCGGCCCCACTCCCGCGATCATGGGGTACGCGCTCCAGCGCTTCGCGCCCAGGCGGTCGAGCGCGCGCTCCAGCTTGTCCAATGCGACCTCGTCGGAGAGGTCGAGCCCCTCGGAATTCGCGCGGGTCTCGCCAAAGAGCTCGCGCGGGAGTGGAATGCCCGGGTGGCGCGTGCCGCCGTCGTTCGCCACCTCGTCGAGCGGATCGGCGATGAGCTCGTCGATCGTCACCGACTCGTCGACGATGCGGTTCACGAACGAGCTGTTGGCGCCGTTCTCGAGGAGGCGCCGTACCAGGTACGGCAGCAACGTCTCGTGCGTGCCCACCGGCGCATAGATTCGCGCAGGCTTGCCGAGGTGCTCCGCGCCGACCACGTTGTCGTAGAGCGCCTCGCCCATCCCGTGCAGGCACTGGAACTCGTAGTCGTCGACGCCGCGGTCTGCCGCCATCTGGTAGACCGTGGCGAGCGTGTGCGCGTTGTGCGTGGCGAACTGCGGATAGATGGCATCGGAGGCCTCGAGCAGGCGCCGCGCGCACGCGAGATAGGACAAGTCGGTGTGGACCTTGCGCGTGAAGACCGGGTAGTCCTCGTGGCCCTCGACCTGCGCGCGCTTGATCTCCGTGTCCCAGTACGCGCCCTTCACCAGCCTCACCATGATGCGGCGCGCGTTGCGGCGCGCGATGTCGGCGATGAAGTCGATCACGAACGGGCAGCGCTTCTGGTAGGCCTGCACCACGAAGCCCAGGCCGCTCCAGCCAGCGAGCTCGCGGTCGGCCGCCAGTGCCTCGAGCAATTCCAGGGAGATCTCGAGGCGGTCGGCCTCCTCGGCGTCGATGTTGATGCCGATGTCGTAACCCTTCGCGAGCCTTGCGAGGGCTTGCACGCGCGGCAGCAGCTCAGCATGGACGCGCTCGCGCTGCGAGCGCGAATAGCGCGGATGCAGCGCGGAAAGCTTGATCGAGATCCCGGGCCCGCGATAGGGCCCGCGCCCCGCGCTCGCGCTTCCGATGGCGCGGATCGCGTGCTCGTAGGAGGCGAGGTAGCGCCGCGCATCCTCGGCGGTGGTCGCCGCCTCGCCCAGCATGTCGAAGGAGTGCAGGTATCCGCGCGACTCGTTTGCCCGGCTCCTCTCGAGCGCCTCCTCGATGGTCTCGCCCATCACGAACTGCTTGCCCAGCAGGCGCATCGCGAAGTCCACGCCGCGCCGGATGAGCGGCTCGCCGCCGCGGGCGATGAGGCGCGACACGGCGCCGCCGAGCGCGTCCTCGCTATGGGTCGAGACGAGCTTGCCGGTGATCATGAGGCCCCAGGTCGCGGCGTTGACGAACACCGACGAGCTTCCCCCCAGGTGCGCCTTCCAGTCGCCCTTCGAGATCTTGTCGCGGATCAGGCGGTCGGCCGTGTCGTCATCGGGAATGCGCAGCAGCGCCTCGGCGAGGCACATGAGCGCCACGCCCTCCTGGCTGGAGAGCGAGAACTCCTGCATCAAGTGATCGACGCCGCTCGCCCCGCGGCGTTGGCGGCGCACCGCGGTCACCAGCGCGCGTGCCCTGTCGCGAATGCGCCCACCGTCGGTGCGTGCCCCGCGCAGCTCCGCGGCGAGGGCCGCGACGCATTGCGCCTCGCCGCGCCGGTAGGCGCGCGAAATCGCGTCGCGCAGCTCGGTGCCTTCGACCTTCTGGACCGGGGTGGAGCTCATTCAGCCGGCATTTTATCCCGGCAGACGAGCTATCCGGCGCGATCGGGCTTGGAGAGGGCGGCGCGGGCGAGCATCGCGGACAGGGCCTGGCCGCCGAGCGTCACCGAGAAGAACACGATCATCAGCGAGGGCACCTGGCTCATCCCCAGGTGCGCGGCGGCGATCGCCGCGGCCACGCCGGTGCTGCCGATTTCGGTGACGTGGACGATCTCGTGCAAGCTATTCCCCGGGGAGCTCGCGGGCGAGAAAGCGCCGCGCCGCCTGGTCAAGCGTCGGGAAATGGTCGGAGTCCGACATGCGCCCCTCGGAGTCGAGGACGCCGACGCCGAAATCACGCGAATGCTCCGCCGCGAAGAGCACCACCCCGCCGCGCTGCGCGAAAACCAGCGCCGCGAATCGTTGGCTGCCGCGCTGGCATGGCTTCTCGAACGGCAGCACCAGGCACGGCGCTATGTTCGGGTAGGCGTGGGGCGCGATGGTCGAGCTCATGGCGGTCACTGTCGCCCAGCCGCTCCCCGGGCGCTGTGCGATTTAGCACAGGCCGCGCCCTTCCCGGGCTACATCCGCAACCGGCCCGCACGCCCCTACAGCTCACGGGCGCGGCTCCTGAGGACGAACTTCTGGATCTTGCCGGTGGAGGTCTTGGGCAACTCCCCGAAGACCACCGTGCGCGGCACCTTGAAGCGCGCGAGGTGCTCGCGGCACCACGCGATGACGTCGTCGGCCGATACGGGCGCGGCACCCGGCTTCAGGACCACGAAGGCGCATGGAGTCTCGCCCCACTTCCCGTCGGGGCGCGCCACCACGGCGGCCTCCATGATCATCGGATGGCGATAGAGGCACTCTTCCACCTCGAGCGACGAGATGTTCTCGCCGCCCGAGATGATGATGTCCTTGGAACGGTCCTTCACCTCGATGTAGCCGTCCGGGTGCCACACGGCGAGGTCGCCGGTGTGATACCAGCCCTCGCGGAACGCCTCGTCGGTGGCCGCGGCGTTGCGCAGGTAGCCCTTCATGATCGTGTTGCCGCGCAGCATCACCTCGCCCAGGGTGTCGCCGTCGCGGGGAACCGGCGCGTGGGTCCCGGGGTCGGCGACCTGCATGCCGTCGAGCGTCACAGAGCGCACCCCCTGGCGCGCCATCAGCACCGAGCGCGCGTTGAGATCCAGCGCGCCCCATTCCTCCTGCGATACGCAGAGCGTTGCCGGGCCGTAGCTCTCGGTAAGGCCGTAGAGGTGCGTCACGCGAAAGCCCATGGCCTCCATCGATTGGATCACCTGCGAGGGCGGCGCCGCCCCCCCGGTGGCCACCTCGACGGTGTGCTCGAAGCGCCGCTTCACCGCCGGTGGCGCGTGCACCAGCATGTTGAGCACGATCGGCGCGCCGCACAGGTGCGTGACGCGATGCTCCGCGATCGCGGGGAAGATGAGCGCGGGCTCGACGCGGCGCAGGCAAACGTGCGTGGCACCCACCGCGGTCACCGCCCAGGTGTAGGTCCAGCCGCTGCAGTGGAACATGGGCAGCGTCCACAGGTACACCGAGCGCGGCGAGAGCCCGAAGGTGAGCGCGTTGCCGAGCGCGTTCAGGTAGGCGCCGCGATGATGGTAGACGACGCCCTTGGGATTGCCGGTGGTGCCGGACGTGTAGAGGAGCGCGAGCGAATCCCACTCGTCCTCGGGACCGGCGAGCTCGAAGGAGGGATCGCCTTCGGCAAGCCAGCTCTCGTAGTCGATCGCGCCGAGGCGCTCTCCCCCCGGGCCGAGCGCGTCGTCGATGTCCACGACGAAAATCTCGCGCTTCACCTGTGCAAGGGCCGCCTTGACCACGGGCGCGAACTCCCGGTCGGTGAGCAGCACCTTCGCCTCGCCATGCTCGAGGCAGAACGCGATGGAGGCGGCGTCGAGGCGGTAGTTGAGCGCGTTGAGCACCGCTCCGATGCCCGGCACCGCGTAGTGGGCCTCGAGGAGCGCCGGCACGTTGGGCGCCATGACCGCGACCGTATCTCCGCGCTTCACCCCGCGGGCGGCGAGGCGGGAAGCGAACCTGCGGCAGCGCTCGTCGAACTCGCGGTAGGTGTAGGCGCGCGCGCCGTGGATCACCGCGACCTTGGCGGGGTAGACCTCCGCGGAACGCCGCAGGAAACCCACCGGCGTGAGGGCCGCGAAATTGGCGCGGTTGCGCCCCAGGCCTACTTGCGGCGGTTGCGCAGCCAAGCCTCGATCTCGCCCACGATGCCGCGCCTGAAGGAAAGCACGCAGACAACGAAGATGATGCCCTGCGCGATGGTGACCCAGGCGCCCAGGTCGGCAAGGTAGAACTGCATCGCGATGATCACCACCGCGCCCACCACCGGCCCGAAGATCGTGCCCATGCCTCCCAGGAGGGTCATCAGCACGACCTCGCCCGACATCGCCCAGTAGACGTCGGTGAGCGATGCGTTCTGCGCCACGATCGCCTTGAGCGAGCCCGCGAGGCCGGCGAGCGCCGCCGACAGGACGAAGGCGGCGAGCTTGTAGCGGTCGGTGCGGTAGCCCAGCGAAATCGCGCGCGGCTCGTTCTCGCGGATCGCCTTCAGCACCTGCCCGAACGGGGAATGGACGATGCGGTGGATGAGGAGGAACGCGGCGAGGAACACCGCGAACACGAAGTAGTACATCGCGAACGGCTGGTTCAGGTCGACCATGCCGAGGAGCTTGCCGCGCGGCACCGACTGGATGCCGTCCTCGCCGCCGGTGAACCGCGCCTGGAGGCAGAAGAAGTAGGCCATCTGCGCGAGCGCGAGCGTGATCATCGCGAAGTAGATCCCCTGGCGGCGGATCGCGAGGAGGCCGGTGAATACGCCCAGGATCGTCGAGGTGGCGGCGCCGGTGAGGATCGCGAGCTCCACCGGCATTCCCCAGACCTTCGCCGCGTGCGCGGCGAGGTAGCTGCCCATGCCGAAGAACATCGCGTGCCCGAAGGACAGCAAACCGCCGAACCCGATGAGCAGGTTGAAGGCGCACGCGAAGAGCGCGAAGCAGAGGAGCTGCATCGCGAACTGCGGATACATGAAGAAGGGCGCCGCGCCGAAGGCCACGACCATGATGGCGAGCGAGGCGCCGTGATAGCGCGCCTCCCAGGCGGGATCGCGGGGGCCGGCGGGGGTTTCGGTCGCGGCCATCAGCGCTGCCCGAAGAGCCCTTGCGGGCGGATCATGAGGACGATCGCCATCACCACGAAGATCACGGTGTTGGACGCCTCGGGATAGAAGTACTTGGTGAGGCCCTCGAGGATGCCGAGGCCGAACCCGGTGACGATCGAGCCCATGATCGAGCCCATGCCGCCGATCACGACCACCGCGAAGACGACGATGATGAGCGACGATCCCATCTGCGGGCTCACCTGGTAGATGGGCGCGGCGAAGACGCCCGCGAGCGCTGCGAGGCCCACGCCGAACCCGTAGGTGAGCGTGATCATGCGCGGCACGTTGATGCCGAAGGCCTGCACCAGCTGCGGGTTCTCGGTCGCGGCGCGCAGGTAGGCGCCGAGCTTGGTGCGCTCGATCAGGAACCAGGTGCCGAAACAGATGGCGAGCGAGGCGACGATCACCCAACCCCGGTAGATCGGCAGGAACATGAAGCCCAGGTTGGTGACGCCGGTCAGCTGCTCCGGCATCGAGTAAGGCAATCCCGCCGAGCCGAACTGGGAGCGGAACGCGCCCTCGATGATGAGCGCGAGCCCGAAGGTGAGGAGGAGCCCGTAGAGATGGTCGGGCTCGTCCGGCTTGGGCGGCGCCCAGCGGTCCGACACCGTGAGCAGCACCCACAGCGCGAGCGGCACGATCACCAGCCACTCCGGGTGCCCCGCGAACGCGCGGTCGATCATGAACCAGAGCCCCGCCGCGAGCGCGAGGCCGTAGACCTGGTCGAGCTTGCCGACCTTCTTCAGGCGCGAGAGCAGCAGCCGGTCGACGACGATGCCGGTGAAGCCCACCGCGATCGGCGCGACCACGAGCGCCCACCAGTAGCCCAGACCCCAGCGCTGCATCAGGAAATACGCGGCGAACGCGCCCAGCATGTACTGCGCGCCATGGGTGAAGTTGATGATGTTGAGGAGCCCGAAGATGACCGCGAGCCCCAGCGAAAGGAGGGCGTAGAACGAGCCGTTGATCAGCCCGATGAGGAGCTGGCCGAAGAGGGCTTGCGTCGACATCGTTCTACGCCGTTTGCTTCGTTACTTCTTCACGAACTCGCAACCGCCGTCAGCCAGCGGACGGAACGCCTGGTCGGCGGGTATGGTGGCGAGAACCTTGTAGTAGTCGTACGGGCCTTTCGACTCGGACGGCTTCTTCACCTCCACCAGATATGCGGGATGGATCGTGCGTCCGTCCGCGCGGATCGAGCCCTTGCCGAACAGCGCATCGTCGGTGGGCATCTCCTTCATCTTGGCCACGACCTTCGCGCCGTCATCGCTCTTCAGCGCGGCGACTGCCTTCAGGTAATGCAGGACTCCCGCGTACACGCCCGC
Source organism: Burkholderiales bacterium (assembly GCA_038227085.1). Lineage (GTDB taxonomy): Bacteria > Pseudomonadota > Gammaproteobacteria > Burkholderiales > Usitatibacteraceae > Usitatibacter. Next base: position 12,573 of record JBBRQA010000088.1, read on the forward strand.
CTGCACCATCGTCGGCATCTTGCCGCCGTTGGCCGCGCCGAAACGCTTGCTCCACGCGCGTGTCTTGTCGTTCAGGTCCCAGTAGAACGTGTTGGTGAGGATCAGGCCCTGCGCCTTCTCGAGCCCGAGGCCGTGCACGTCGGTGAGGAACACGAGCAGGCCGGCCAGGTTCTGGCCGCCCTTCACGATGCCGAACTCCGAAGCCTGCTTGATGGAGTTGATCGTGTCGCCGCCCGCGTTGGCGAGGCCGACGATCTTCGCCTTGGAGGCTTGCGCCTGCAACAGGAACGACGAGAAGTCCTGCGTGTTGATCGGCACGCGCACCTTGCCCAACACCTTGCCGCCGCTCTTCAGGACGACCGCCTCGGTATCGCGCTCCAGCGCCTGGCCGAACGCGTAGTCGGCGGTGAGGAAGAACCAGGTGTCGCCGCCGCGCTTCACGATCGCGCTGCCGGTGCCGTTGGCGAGCATCCACGTGTCGTACGTCCAGTGCACTGTGTTCGGCGAGCACTTGGCGCCGGTCAGGTCCGAGGACGCGGCGCCGGAGTTGATGAACACCTTGCCCTTGTCGCGGACCACCTGGTTGACGGCGAGCGCCACGCCCGAGTTCGGCACGTCGACGATCACGTCCACGCCCTCGGCGTCGATCCACTTGCTCGCGATCTGCGAGCCGACGTCGGCCTTGTTCTGGTGGTCGGCCGTCACGACCTCGACGTTGAGGCCCTTCTCCTTGGCCTTGAAGTCCTCGATCGCCATTTTCGCGGCGATGACCGAGCCCAGGCCGCCCAGGTCGGCGTAGAGGCTCGACTGGTCGTTCAGGACTCCGATCTTCACCACGTTGCCGGAAATCTGCGCTTGGGCGCCCGCGGCGGCGAATGCCATCGCAGCGGCGGCGGCCAATGTCTTCAGCTTGAAATTCATTCTCGTTGCTCCTCTAGTTTTCGAATTGACTACACACCCAGGTACTCGTGCAGCATTGCGGTCTTCGCTTCGAGCTCAGACGCCGCGAACGATTCGGCGATCTTGCCGTGCTCGACGACGTAATGCCGATCCGCGAGCGGAGCCGCGAACCGGAAATTCTGTTCCACCAGAACCACGGTGAAGCCGCGCTCCTTCAGCTTTACGATGATGCGCCCGAGCGCCTGCACGATCACGGGCGCCAGGCCCTCGGTGATCTCGTCCAGCAGCAGCAGGTTGGCGCCGGTGCGCAGAATGCGCGCCATGGCGAGCATCTGCTGCTCGCCGCCGGAAAGCTTGGTGCCCTGCGCGGTCTTGCGGCGCTCGCCGAGGTTCGGAAACATCTCGTAGATCTCTGCCACGCTCATGCCGCCCTTGGCGATCTCCGGGGGAAGA
>JBBRQA010000089.1:0-13896 GCA_038227085.1 Burkholderiales bacterium
CGCGCGGCTGTCGAGGATGCGGCACGGGGTGACGGCGGTGAACACCATGGCCGCGTAAGCCGAGGGAGAGGTTGCGGGCGAGGACTTGGCGCGATTGCCCGCGTCCATCATGCTCACGTTGTGCGGCAGGCTCGCCAGCACCGCGCCCAGTCGCGAATCGTCGGGCACGGGGGGTTTGGTCAGCAGCAGCTCCAGCTCGATGTCACGATCCAGAGCGCTCCTCGCACCAACAGGACCCGCAATGGCGCCTGCCGTGCCGCCGCTCAGCGCGACCGCAGCGATGAAAGAGAAAACTGCCGTCTTGGATTGCATGTCATCCCCTTTGATTGAATCGCGAGTTGGATCATGAACATTGAGTCTTGCGTCACGCGTCAGATCATACGGCCAGCTCGAAATCCGCGCTTAGGGCGCGCGCTGGCCACTCCGCTTCGCAAACTGGTTGGTGGCGCATGCCAATCGGACGCGAACGTCCCTGAGCGCATTCAGTCTATTCAACGCTTCCGCACGTTCTCCCACCATAAAAGGCTTCCCATGCGCACCTCCCCACCCCTCGTTGCCGCCGGTATCGCGGCTGCCACCACCATTTCCCTCCATGCTTTCGCCGGCTCGCCCAACGCGCAGATGCAGGCCGTGCTTGACGCGCACGCATCCCTCCAGCCCAAGCCCATCACGCACCTCTCCGTCCTCGAAGCGCGCAAGCAGCCATCGCCCGCGGACGCCGTGAAGGCACTGCTTGCGAAGAAGGGCAAGGACGCAACGCCGGAGCCGGTCGGAAAGGTCGAGAACCGCTTCATCGAAGGCCCCGTGGGCAACCAGATTCCCGTGCGCATCTACTCGCCCAAGGGTGAGGGTCCGTTTCCGTTGGTCCTCTACATTCACGGCGGGGGCTGGGTCATCGCCGACCTTGATACGTACGACTCTTCGCCGCGCGCGCTGGCCAATCTCGCCAACGCCGTGGTCGTCTCGACGCACTATCGGCAAGGGCCTGAGGACAAATTCCCCGCGGCGCACGACGACACCTTCGCAGCCTACCAATGGGTATTGAAGAATCCCAAGGTGCTCAATGGCGATCCGAAACGTATTGCGGTAGTGGGCGAAAGCGCTGGGGGCAACATGGCGCTTGCCGTCGCGCTGCAAGCCCGCGACAAGAAGATGCAGATGCCGGTGGGACTGGTCCTCGTCTACCCGGTGGCCGGCTACGACTTCGACACGCCGTCGTACAAGGAGAACGCCGACGCCAAGCCGCTCAACCGCGCCATGATGAAGTGGTTCTTCCAGCACTACATGAAGAGCCCCGCGGACGCGAAAAACCCCCTGCTCGCGCCGCTCGCGCACGCCGACCTCGCGGGCATGCCGCCCACCACCGTGATCACCGCGGATATCGACCCACTGCGCTCAGAAGGCCAGGCATTGGCGGAGAAGATGAAGGCAGCCGGGGTCAAGGTGGACGCGAAGAACTATGACGGCGTCACGCACGAGTTCTTCGGCATGGCCGCCGTCGTCGACGAGGCGAAGCAGGCCGAGCAGCAGGCGGCCGAGGGCCTGAAGCGCGCGTTTCGAGTACCGCCAGGGCGTTAAGGACTCACGAATTATCAGCGATCGGCACCAACGCGACGTGTCTAGGTTGCGACGACTCAAGGACATGCCGGCGACGAACTGGGACCCGGCAATTCAGTGCCAGTGCAATAGTGCAGCGTCTTGGGATCGTACAATCTAAAAATCTGCTTCGCATCTACGTCGCTGCACTTGGCCAGCTCCAGCAGCGTGGGCGGAGTCGAGCAGGTATCCGATCCCCCCGGGTGCATTGCCAAGCACAGATTTGTCCCATAATTGTTGCCGGGCACAAATGGGTCAGTCCTCTGGATGAACAGCCACTTTCCACCCTGCATTGGCTTCGCGGCAAATCGTTGAGACATGGGCGTGTGTGGCGAACCGTAGGTGACCATATTTACGATAGCGCCCGCCGCGTTGCTCGTCGGCTGCATGGCGAGGTTCTGGGCATCGTTGAGAATCGAGACTTCAAAAAACGGGTAGGTGCAAGGGCCGAGGCCACAGTTGGCCTTGATCGCAATCCTCCACCACTGCGACGGCAAGTGAGAAGCGGTATTCGAGGTGATATGGCTGCCAGATGCGCCGTTGCCGTGGTCCAGGGTGAATATTCCCGTGGGCCAATTGCATGCGGAATGCAACTCGAGCGGCGCGGAAGGCGGTTCGTCGCCAACATCCGCACTTGCGGCGGCCGGGATGCCAATTAAACAAACGAGTAACAGCGGGGAAATGTTTCGCACTAGCCGCGATGGGATCTTGTGCATTGGAACCTCTCTGTGGTGAACCGTCAGGGCATCGCGCGATTTTGAATCGTTGCGCGGACCTGGCTCTGGGCTGGACGCCCGACTGACAGCAGGCTAGTCCAGACCGCATGAACTGTCCCCACCCGTGCATGTGGGTTACAGACTGAGGCCTCCCGCGCCCTTCACTCCTCCAGAACATCCACGACGCGATCGCCGCGCAGGAATGATCGCCTCGCCCGCAGCTCGCTCGAGCGAACGCCGGCCCATTTTCTTAGCCAATCACACTTCGCGCGCCGTCTCGCTCCTACCCTGACTGGTAGTTTTCTTGCCAAGCCGCTTCTCCCATACTCCGAGGAAATACAGGAGGCCTTCGATCGCCCAGTGATATGAGCTGTGCGAATCGAAGGCGCCGATCTTCGGGAGGGGATCGCGATGACCGCTTGGCACGCAGATTCCGCGCGGCATGCCCTTAGCAGAATGGATGGCGCAGACCGATTCGTCGTCGGGCGCGTGCAGTTTCATCGAGTGCCTGCTTTCCTGCGAGAGGGTGAGTGCCTTCATTTCGTCGAAGCCGCTCGCGCGTCCTTGCCTCCCGCAGGCCTCTCCCACGTTGGGAGGGTCTGCCATCTCGGCATGACCTCCGACCCGCTGGTTCGCGAAGTCGATGCGCGGTTATGCGGGCTATTTGGCCTCGATCCTTCGAGTGGTGGCCCGATGGAATGCAGGTACTTCGAGGTTGGCGATCAGCCGGCTCATGCGATCTGCGATGCAGAGCCGCGCACGTGGGCAGTATCGGTCTATCTCAACGACCCCGAGCGCGGCGGCGAGGTACGGCTCGGACGCGGCGGTTGCTGTCTTCGTCCGCATAAGGGCACGGCGTTGTTGTGGAAGAGCCCCGCGGGCCCCGGGCGCGGCGTGGTCCTCGAAGAGATGCCCGTGCGCGCGGGTTTCAAGGCGGTCCTCACGAAATCCTTTCAAGTCCCCGTGGCTGAAGGCATTGCGGCCCTGGCGCAATCGGCGCCGATACCGGCATACACGAGGCGCGGATTTCACCGCTGCCTTGTTCCGGATACATTGTTCGGCGCTTTGCGAGCCTTCTATGAACTGAATGCTGCGAATTCTGTCGACGAGCTCGTCCCGGGCTATATCGCCGGCGACCGGGACGTCCCCAGCCAGCTCATCCAATTGCCCTCGGCATTGCAACTCCTGGTCCACAACTCACTGCGCCGCACCATGGAGCAGTGGACGAACACGGCGCTCACGCCGACCTATGTGTATGGCATCCGTCGCTACCTGCGCGGCTCCACCCTGAAAGTGCACCGCGACCGCTCCAGCTCCCATGTGCTGGGTGCGACGCTGAATATCGCGCAGCAAGTGGATGAGGAGTGGCCGCTGGTCATCGAGGATCACGGGTTCCGCAGGCATGAGGTCGCGCTTCAGCCGGGCGAGATGCTCCTGTACGAGAGTGAGCGTCTTCCCCACGGCCGCCCAAAACCTCTGCGAGGCGCGTTCTATGCGGGCGTGTTCGCGCATTATCGGCCCAGTCGTTTGGATGAGCCGCGCAGCGGGAACGACAAGATCAACAACTGACGCTTGGGAGGATTCCATGTGTGTCATCACCCTCGTCGAATTTCAAGGCATCACCGGGCCGGGTGGAACTCCATTTACCGGTGCTGGAATCCCTCCGTATTTCCGAGTCAGCGGAACCATCTCGGGTTGCCCTCCGCCGCACGCCAACTGGGCGCCCACGGTATCAATCTCAACAACGTGTGCCGGAGCGATCGGCGGTATCAGCGTCAGCGCCTCCGGGGTGTGGACCTATGAGTTTCCGAACAGGGAAAACTGCGCTTGCGATTCACCGCGCCCCATCACCGTCACGTGCGACAGTGATCCGACGTGCGCCCAGACCTTCACCTCGAGACTTCTGTGCTCCAAGGAGCCTCCTCCGCCAGTCTGTCCCGCCAACAGTCCGCTCGGAGCTGTCAGCTTTGCCGAAAGCGTGGCTTGCGACGCTGCCGGCAAGCGCGATGTACGCGCCACCGTGGTCCTGCTATCGGGCTGGAACGTCAGCGCTCTCGATTGGTCTTGGGATGGCGCCGCCGCGGCCCCGTCGGCCCCACCCACGAATACGACGAGCCCGCTGCAGCCCTTGGCGGGTGGGATATCACACTCGGTCGTGGTGACGGCAACGCTGTCGCCGCCGAACGGGCAATGCAGGTACAGCGTGTCGGGCTCGTTCAACGTGAGTGCATGCCCCGTCACTCCCACACCAACACCAACGCCGACACCGACACCGACACCCACGCCAACGCCAACGCCAACGCCAACGCCAACGCCAACGCCAACACCGACACCGCCAACGCCGACGCCTACACCGCCAACGCCTACACCGCCAACGCCTACGCCACCAACGCCGACGTCGTCAGGCAGTTTCTGCGGCTTCCTGCTTCTGCTCGCGCTGCTCCTGCTTGGCCTGGCGTCGGTTGCAATGGCAGTTGGGGGCTGCCTCGGACCGGCCGGCATCGGCCTCCAGGCGACAGGGTTGACTATTGCCGCCGCGGGGCTTGCGGCTCTCATTCTTTGGATTGCCCTGTGCCGCGACTGCATGCTGATGCGTTTCCTGCAGCGCTTCTTTGGCGCGATGGCGCTGACATTGGCGGCTATTTCCGCGGTCCTCGCGCTCATGGGACTATTTACCTGCAGCGCCGGCGCGGCGGCGGTGGCAGTGTTGTTCGCGGCAATCGTCGGTGTCCTGAGCGCCGGCATCGCCATTCTCAAATGCCCGTAAAAACAGAATAGCGAGGATTTCATCATGCCCGTCGTCATGTTGCTGATCGGTGGTCTTCTCGGAACGATGATCGGAGCGCTTCTCGCGGGCGGGATGGTCGCCCTCGCCGCGCTTCCCGTTTACGGGCCCGCGCAAAATATAGCGGCGGCGCTCCTGACGCTAGGACCCCTTGGCGTTTTCTCGCATGTCACCCACCCCATCGGAATGCTGTTTGCGGCGGGGTTGGGCCTGCTCGTCGCCACCATGTTCATGTACCTGGGTTCGGCGATCAGCGTACTCAGCGGTTCGGTGCTCGGCGAATTTTTCTCGCGCGGCGTGATCATCGGGGCGGCGAGCAGCACGAATTTTCTCGTCATGTCGGCGATTCCGTGGCTGGCGTTCGCCGCGCCCGTCATCTTGATCGTCACGCTGCTCGCCCTGATTCCGCCGATCGCGGGGAACCGGCTCTACCAGCGCGTGCTGGGAGCGCTGGGCTGGGTACTGCCCCTCAACTACCTCATGCTCCCGCTCGGCATACTTCTCTTCATCGTCGCCGCGCCATTCGCGATCGCCTCTCCTGGCGGAAGCGTGCGCTGGGACTGGCTCACATGGACCATCGAGACCGCTGGCGGAGCAGTTCTCGGCGCCACCGGATTCGCCGGCGGATTCAACGTCGGGAATTTCACATTCATCTCCCCCGGTGTCGCGACCAGTGCGTTCACCACGGGAATTTCCGCGCACGAGACCGGCCACACGCTGAGCGGTGCCGCGTTCGGCGGTTTTTTCTATTGGATCGGGGCGGTGGACGAGAATGTCCTGCCGTTACGTCGCGGTACGGCGGCCTACAGTGAAATGCTCGCCGAGAGTCATTTCAGCGGCCCTACCGGCACCCCCTTTATCGCCATGTGGTAGCCGGCTTCCAAAAAGGATCGCAGGCCTCGGCAGCGGACCGAGGGGGAATACCGGGGCGCGGCCAGCCGTTTACGCATTGGGAAGCCCCGATCGCGTAGGAGGTTGCCATGAGCAGAGTGCCCACACGGATCCTGTTGGTATTGTTCGCGCTCCTCGCCTTCGCGGGGAGCGCCCACGCCACCTTTCACCTGTGGCGCATGACCCAGCTCTACTCGAACGCCGACGGCACGGTCCAGTACATCGAGCTGGTGGCCCTCGCCGGCTCCCAGCAATTCCTCACCGGCCACACCCTCACCAGCACCCAGGGCTCGGTCACACACTCGTTCACCTTCACCACGGATCTTCCCGGCAACACCTCGACGACCTCGGGCGGCGGCTACTACGGCGGCGGGATGACCACGTACAAGTCGATGGTGATCGGCACACAGGGCTTCGCGAGCCTGGGCATCGTGGCGCCCGACTACATCGTCCCCAATGGCTTCCTCTTCACCACCAGCGGCACCATCAACTACGCGGGCTCCGATGTTTTCAGCTACGCGGCACTGCCAACCGACGGCCGCATGGCGCTCGATCGCGGCGGCTCGACGGTGGTGAACTCGCCGATGAGTTTCGCCGGCAATTCCGCGAGCATCGTCCCCGCGGCCGCCACGCTCAACGTGCAGGGCCTCTGGTGGCGCTCTCCAGCGGCCTCCGAGAGCGGCTGGGGCATCAACATCACGCACCAGGGCGATATCCTTTTCGCCACCTGGTTCACCTACGATACCGACGGCAGCGGCATGTGGATCGTCATGGCGCGCGGCGAGGCGAGCGGCACCAATGCCTGGACCGGCAAGCTCTATCGCACGAGCGGCCCTTCCTTCGACTCCAGCCCGTTCGATTCGACCAGGATCGTCACCACCGAGGTGGGTACCGGCACCTTCACCTTCACCGATTCGAATACCGGCAGCTTCGCGTACACGCTGAACGGCGTGAGCCAGTCCAAGGCCCTCATGCGCGAGACCTTCTCCTCGCCGGTGCCCACCTGCGCCGCGAGCGGGACTTTCGGCGCGGCGCCCAACTACCAGGACCTGTGGTGGAAAGCGCCTGCGGCTTCCGAGAGCGGCTGGGGCATCAACATCACGCACCAGGGCGACGTCATCTTCGCGACGTGGTTCACCTACGGCGCCGATGGCAAGGGCATGTGGATCGTGATGGCGAACGGCGCGAGGATCTCCGCCAACACCTTCGCCGGCAAGCTCTATCGCACCTCGGGGCCGGCGTTCAGCGCGGTGCCGTTCGATTCCACCAGGATCGTGACCACCGAAGTCGGTAGCGGCACCTTCACCTTCACCGATGCCACCAACGGCACGTTCGCCTATACGTTGAACGGCGTCACGCAGGCGAAGCCCATCATGCGCGAGGTGTTCAACGCCCCGGCGAGCGTTTGCAAATAATCACCTGGGCGCCGCGCAGCGCTGGGGAAACGCGCGCGATAGTGAGGCCGGGAGCTTTTGCTTCACGAACGCGATCACCGTTCTTTGCGCGTCTTCGGTGGGGACGGCGAGCCTGTCGAATTCCAGGATCGCCGACGTGTCGGGGCTGCCCTCCCCGGCAAGCGAAACCTTGATCGAGTAGAACGGCGCGAGGAACCAATTGCCGGCGGCAACACGGTTGGCCGCGGAAAGATTGACGTACATTCCCAGCCCTTCAAGCCGCGTCGACGTCTCGCCGATCTTGTCGGCAGTGGGCGGCCATCCACCGTGACCCTCGAGACGCCTTGCATCGAGCAGCGCTCCAGCGCATCGCTGATGAGGGGCGGCAGGATCTTCGCCCACGTACCTTCCGGCAGCTGCCGCACGTGCAGCAGCGCGAACACGACGTTCGACCCGGCGCGATTGGGCCGCGTCACGAGGGTCAGGGGTCGGGCCCCTTATAGGAAACGTCCCAGGGGGCCGCGCCTGCCTGGCCGCACCACGCAAGGACGAGGCACGTCACGCAGCACTGGAGCTTCTTGCCGATCATGCCTGCAGGGTCAACCGTGACCCCGTTCAGCACTCCCACCCGCGCGGGTGGGAGATACGACAAATGCCGTCTTGGTGCGAATCCCGCTTAGCTGCATGCCTTGCCGCGCTCCGCGCGCGCGCCAGACGCCTTGGCCTGCGCTTCGGTCATGTATTCGCCCCGCTTGGTCTTGCCGTACCACTCATCCTTCTCGCAGTGATACACCTTGGAGCTCGAGTTCACCCACACCTTGCCTGCGCCGCCACCGGCCGCGGCGTTCGTCGGGCGCACCCACGGCTGCTCGTTCGTCTTGCGGTCCGAGGATGTTCCCGTGGCCTGTGTAGGCTTCTTATCAGGCGCCATCTTGTCCGCCGGCGCGGAACTGCTCTTCTCTTTGGCTTCCGTCTTCGCGGCGGACTTGGCACCGCCGCCGTACCACGCCTTCACGCCCTTGTGCCCGGAGCACGCGCCGGACTTGGACGGAGTGTCGGTATAGGTGCCATCCTTGCATTCGCCGGTGGCGTTCGCGGGCTTCGCGGACGCCTCGGCCTTCGCCTTGGCGAGCCATTCCTTCACGCCGCCATGCCCGGAGCAGGCGCCTTCCTTGTTGTCGGCCTTGGTATAGGTGCCATCCTTGCATTCGCCGGTGGCGTCCGCGGGCGCCTTGGCAAGTGCGGCGCCGGTGAAGCCGAAGGCGACCGCAAGGGCGAGAAACAGATTTCTGGTCTTCATGGTGGATACCTCCTGGTTACCGATTGAGGGCTTGCATTGCCTGCGGAGCATAGCGCGTTCCCGATGCCGAGCCCGGCGGCACCGCGCGATCGATGCGGGCGAGATCTTCCGCGGCGAGGCGCACGTCCACCGCGGCAATATTCTCCTCCAGGTACTTGCGGCGCTTGGTGCCCGGGATCGGCACGATGTCGTCGCCCTGCGCGAGCACCCAGGCGAGAGCGATCTGCGAAGGCGTGCAGTCCTTCTCCGCCGCCATCGCCTGCACCTCGTCGAGGAGGCGCAGGTTCTTCGCGAAGTTCTCCCCCTGGAAGCGTGGCGAGTTGCGGCGATAGTCGTCGGGCTCGAGGTCGTCGATCGAGCGGATCTTGCCGGTGAGGAAGCCGCGGCCGAGCGGGCTGTAGGGAACGAAGCCAATGCCCAGTTCGCGCACCGTGGCGAGGAGCTCGTCTTCAGGCTCGCGGCTCCACAGCGAATATTCAGTCTGCAACGCGGCGATCGGATGCACCTCGTGGGCACGGCGCACGGTGTGCGCAGCGGCCTCCGAAAGGCCGAGCCATCGCACCTTGCCCGCGTGCACGAGGTCCGCCATGGCACCCACCGTGTCCTCGATGGGCGTGTTGGGATCGACGCGGTGCTGGTAGTAGAGGTCGATCGCGTCGACCTTCAGGCGCTTCAGGCTCGCCTCGCACGACTCGCGCACGTACTCGGGCTTGCCGTTCACGCCGCGGAAGCTGCCGTCCTCGCCGCGCATGTTGCCGAACTTGGTGGCGAGGATCACGCCCTTGCGCCGCCCCGCGAGCGCGCGGCCGACGAGCTCCTCGTTGCGCCCCACGCCGTACATGTCGGCGGTATCGAGGAAGGTCACGCCGAGTTCCAGCGCGCGGTGGATGGTCGCGATCGACTCCGCCTCGTCGCGTCCGCCGTAGAACTCCGACATGCCCATGCAGCCCAGCCCGATCGCCGATACTTCCAGTCCTGCTCCCAGCTTTCTTGTCTTCACGAATGGATTCTCCGGTTGTTGCTGCCAGGGCGCCACCCCCAGGGTCCGACTAGCTTGGCGCCCTGACGTTCCGTATCCTTCACGGTATGCAAATTGCTCAAGCTCAAATGCGCGATGCACGCGGGAAAGGGGGGCGACAGGAGATGGTATTGCACTATGCATGATCTGCCGCCACTTCCTACCATCACGCCTGGCATCTACCGTCACTACAAAGGTGGACGATACGAAGTCATGGGCGTCGTGCGGCACAGCGAATCGCTCGAGCCCATGGTGCTTTATCGGCCGTTGTACAACGAGTCGGGCATGTGGGTGCGTCCCCATGCAATGTTCCTTGGGCAAGTCGAGCACGACGGTCAATTGCAACCAAGATTCGCTCTCGTCGAGCGATAGGAGAAGCGTCATGGCAAAGACATACTGGGTGGCCACTTATCGTGCGGTCCACGATCCCGAGAAGTTCGCCGCCTACGCGAAGCTTGCCGGGCCCGCGCTGCAGGCGGCCGGCGGGCGCTTCCTCGCGCGCGGCAATCCCGCGCAGGTCTACGACAAGGGCGTCGTCGAGCGCGTGGTGCTGATCGAGTTCGATAGCGTGGCCCAGGCAAGGGCCGCGCATGACAGCCCGGCGTACGCGGAGGCGTTGCGCGCGCTCGGGAATGCGGTGGATCGGGAGATACGGGTCGTCGAAGGCGTGTAGCGCGACATCATCCCCCCTCCATCTCGACAAGTTGCCTGGCGCCGCTACTTGATCGAAAGTCCGCCATCCACCATTAGCGTTGTCCCGGTGATGAACGACGCCTCGTCACTCGCGAGCCACAGGATCGGCCATGCGATCTCTTCGGGCTCGGCCCAGCGCGCGAGGAGCGAAGTCTCCTGGCGCTCGGTCTTCAGCGTTTCGAGGCTCTTCCCCGCCGCCTTGCCGCGCGCGATGTGGAAGCCCGTGAGCGTGGAGCCGGGGCACACTGCGTTGACGCGAATGCCGTGGGCCGCCTCCTCGAAGGCGAGCGTGCGCGTCATCGCGAGCATGCCTGCCTTGGTCGCGTCGTAGAGTCCCATACCCTTGCGTCCGGTGACTGCATAGCAAGACGACACGTTCACGATGCTCCCCTTGCCCGCCTTGCGCAGCGCCGGCAGCGCGGCCTTGCAGTAGTTGGCGGGGCCGATCAGGTTCACTCCGACGACCGCCTGCCATTCGTCGGGCGAAGCGTCCGCGAGGGAAGCGTAGTTGCGCATGGAAGCGTTGTTGACCAGCACGTCGAGGCGCCCGAACAGTTGCAGCGCGCGCGCGACCGCCTCGGATGCCTTCGCCTCCTCGGCGACATCTGCGATGAAGGCTTCGACGCCGGCCTCGGACGGGGCGCCCGCGTTCGAATCCACGATCAGAACCCTGGCGCCTTGTTCGCGGAACAATCGCGCGGTCGCCGCACCGATTCCCGAGCCACCCCCGGTGATGAGCGCGACCTTGCCCTCGAGGCGCTTCATGTCTAGTCCGCCCGCGCGCCGGTGTCCCTGATCACCTTGCCCCACCGCGTGATCTCGGTGCGGATCCACTGCGAGAACTGCTCGGGTGTGCCGGCCACGAGCTCCATCTGCATCTGATCGAGCTTTGCGCGGATCTCCGGCTGGTGGAGGATGCGCACGATCTCCTTGTGATAGCGGTCGATGATCGGGCGCGGCGTGCCGCCCGGTGCGAGGAAGCCGATCCACGTTTCCGCGACGAAATCGGGATAACCCTGCTCGATCATCGTCGGCACGTCGGGCGTGGCGCCCATGCGCTTCGGCCCTGTGGAGCCGATCAAGCGCGCGCGCCCGTCCCTGGCGAACTCGAGGATGTTGCCGGGCACGAAGAACGCGGCGTTCACCTGGCCGCCGATGAGGTCGGTCACCGCCGGGCTCGATCCCTTGTACGGCACGTGCACGATGTCGATGTGCGCCTCGGACTTGAGCATCTCCATCGTGAGGTGCGAGGCGCTGCCGATGGCGACCGAAGCGTACGAGAGCTTGCCGGGATTGGCCTTGGCGTACGCCACGAACTCCGCAACATCCTTCACCGGCAGGCTCGGATGCACGGCGAGGAACTGCGGCGCGGTGACGGCGAGAGTAATCGGCGCGAAGTCCTTCACCGGATCGTACGGCAGGCTCTTGAAGAGCACTGCGTTGATCGCGACGGGACCGTTGTATCCGACGAGGAGCGTGTAGCCGTCGGGCGGGGATTTCGCCACCATGTCCGCACCGATGTTGCCGCCCGCCCCGCCCTTGTTCTCGACCACCACGGGCTGCCCGAAGACCTTCTGCAACTCGGGTGCGACAAGGCGCGCGATCACGTCGTTGGTGCCGCCCACGATCGGCACGATGATGCGCACCGTCTTGGAGGGTGACCACTCTTGCGCCATCGCAGGCGCACAGAGCGATGAACCGGCCAAGGCCAGCGCAGCGATTGCGCGGCGCGTCAATGCTTTCGACATCTTCTCCTCCCGGGAGATTTTCAGATCGTGTACACCGGCTGGTCGAGCCCGTCGGCGAGGTGCTGTTTCGCCCAATCCTGCGGCTTCATCTTGCGATCGAGGAGCACCCCGGCGGCACGCACGCGCTGCTTCGCGGCGTCGAGCGCCGGCGGATCGGTGCCCCCTTCCAACGCCTTCGCGGCTTCGTAGAGCATGTAGCGCGCCATCGCGATCGCCTTGTCGGTGGGCAGCAGCTTCTCGCGCTGCAGGTCCTGGATCGGGCCCATGCTCTCCTGCAGCGACGCATCCTGCATCGAGAAGCCGAAGACGCCGCTGTACGCGCGCCTTTCCTTCTGCGCGACGCGGTCGAGGAGGTAGTCGTTGCCCTTGTTGGCGACGGGAATGAAGGTCCCGGGAATGTATTCGACGTGGATGCCCTTGCCCCTCTCCATCGCCTCGCGCTCTTCGGTGGTGAGGGGCTCGTCCGGGCGCCAGTTCATGCTCCAGGCCCAGCAGTGCTCGTCGTCGATCGGCACCCACACGTGCCCGCCCAGCGCGTGGTGGCCAAATGGCGGGATCAGCGTGAACCAGGGGAAAAGCCATTGCGTGATGCGCCAATAGGACGAATCGGCCTCGCCGTTTCGCCGCCCGAAGAGCGTCAAGCCGAAGTCGTTTCGTTCGAGGTCGAAGATCACGTTGCCGTCGGCGCGGATGTAGTCGTTGGCCTTCACGCCCTTGAAGGTGGGATCGCTCTCCATCTCGTAGCGGTGCACGTAGGAGACGTGCGCGGTGTCGATGCCGCCTTCCATCGCTTGAAGATAATTGCTCTCCTGCAAGCGCTTGGACACGAAGACGTGGCTGTCGGGTAGCCCGCACCATTCGACTTCCGGCGGCGGAGGCTCCTTGCCCTTCGGGCCCATGTACGCCCAGACGATGCCGGCGCGCTCGATGCACGGGTAGGCCTTGATGCCCATCAGCTTGCACACCTGGGGCGCGGAAGGCACGTCCACGCAGGTGCCATCGCGCGCGTACTTGAGGCCGTGATAGGAGCAACGGATGCCGTTCTCCTCGTTGCGGCCGAAATAGAGCGAGGCCCCGCGATGCGCGCAGAACTCGTCGATCAGGCCGACCTTGCCCGACGTGTCGCGAAAGGCGAGGAGCTTCTCGCCCATGATCGTCACGCGCTGCTGGGGCCCGTCCGGTTCGGCGATCTCGCTCGACATGAGGATCGGCACCCAGTAGCGCCGCATCAGATTGCCCATGAGTGTGCTGGGCCCGGTGCGCACCAATGTTTCCGCCATTTCCCGTTCCATACCGCCCACCCCCCGGATTGATCAGGCGATAGTATGGAACGAGATTCCCTCTCAGTGCACCGTCTGCGTAATCGTGCCTGCGACCCCGGGGCCGTAGTTTCGATCGCCGGAATACAGGCCGGAGATGCGATGATCGCCGCGCGTGAGGCCGCTGGTGGAGCACGCCGCTTCGCCGCTGGAAATCGCCACTGAGAGGCAGCCCGCCATGAGCGTGCCGTTCTCGCGGAACTCGATCGTGCCCGTCGGCTGGCCGGAGTGGCCAGACAAGCGCAGGGTGAATGTCACGTTGTCTCCGGAGGCGATCGAATACGACGACGAGTCGATCGTCATCGCGACGGTATCGACGACCACGGGCGCCGGCGACGGAGCGGGCGTGGCCCCCGGAGCCGGGGATGTGGTGGGCGCCTCGAGTCCGAACCGCATCGGCGGCGCGCCTGCTTCGGCCGCGCCGACATCCGGACCC
>JBBRQA010000090.1:0-13757 GCA_038227085.1 Burkholderiales bacterium
CTACCGCGCCCCCGAGTACACCGACCTTCTCGACATGTACAAGAAGACGCGCGCGCAGGGCTTCGGCCCCGAGGTGAAGCGGCGCATCCTCATCGGCACGTACGTGCTCTCGCACGGCTACTACGACGCGTATTACCTGAAGGCGCAGAAGATCCGCCGCCTGATCGCACGCGACTTCGTCGAGGCATTCAAGCACTGCGACGTGATCATGGGCCCGGCAGCGCCGTGCGTCGCCTACGACCTCGGCGCGAAGACCACCGACTGCGTGCGGATGTATCTCGACGATCTCTACACGATCCCGATCAACCTCGCGGGCCTTCCCGGCATGTCCATCCCGTGCGGCTTCGGCGCCAAGGGCCGGCCTGTGGGACTTCAGATCGTCGGCAACTACTTCGATGAGGCGCGGATGCTGGCCACCGCGCACGCGTTCCAGCAAGTGACCGACTGGCACACGCGCGCGCCTCCGGCTTTCGATGCCAAGGTCGTTTCATGAAGTGGGAAGTGGTTATCGGGCTGGAGACGCACGCGCAGCTCACGACGAAATCAAAGATTTTTTCCGGAGCTTCGACCCGATATGGGGCCCTTCCCAACACGCAGGCGTCGGCGATTGATCTTGCATTGCCGGGCACGCTACCCGTCTTGAACAAACGCGCAGTCGAACTTGCCATCCGATTCGGGCTCGCGGTGGGGGGCGCGATCGCGCCCGTGAGCGCGTTTGAACGCAAGAATTACTTTTACCCGGACCTTCCCAAGGGCTACCAGATCAGTCAATACCTTCAGCCCATTGTTTCCGGAGGGCAGGTGGCGATTGTGGTTGGCGACGTCGAAAAGGTTGTTCAACTCACACGCGCGCATCTCGAAGAAGATGCCGGCAAGTCGTTGCACGAGGATTTCAATGGCATGACCGGAATCGACCTTAACCGCGCCGGCACGCCCCTCTTGGAAATCGTGACTGAGCCCGTAATGGAATCAGCTGAACAGGCCGTTGCCTATGCCAAAGCGCTTCATTCGCTAGTGCGATGGATCGGCATCTGCGATGGCAACATGCAGGAAGGATCGTTTCGCTGCGATGCGAACGTTTCCGTGCGTCGGGCGGGCGAACCGCTCGGCACGCGCTGCGAGATCAAGAACCTCAACTCTTTCCGTTTCCTCGAGAAGGCGATTGAATACGAGGTCCGCCGCCAGGTCGAGGTGATCGAGGATGGTGGCAAGGTGGTTCAGGAAACGCGCCTTTTTGATCCAGACCGTGGGGAGACGCGGCCGATGCGCTCCAAAGAGGATGCGCAAGACTATCGCTACTTTCCCGATCCGGACCTGCTACCGGTCCAAGTCGACGATTCTTGGATAGCAGAGATCGGCGCCACTCTAGGCGAGCTTCCGGCATCGAGGTGGACTCGATATCGGGTCATGGGCATGACCCCGAGCGAGGCGACAACCCTGACGGCGTCAAAGGAAATCGGTGATTACTACGACACCCTCGTTGAAGCTCTTGGGGGACTTCACAAGCTGGCGGCGAGCTGGATGATTGGTGAATTCTCCGCGGCATTGAATCGAGCTGGAATGGAGATCCACGGCGCTCCCGTTTCGAGCGGGCGTCTGGCGGGAATGTTGCGTCGAATCGACGACGGGACAATCTCCGGAAGAAGCGCCAAGGAGGTTTTCGATGCGATGTGGGAGGGTTCGATGGAGGCCGACGCGGTTATCGAATCGAAGGGGCTGAGGCAGATATCTGACGTCCACGCGCTTACTGCCGAGGTCGAAAAGGCGATTGCCGCAAACCAGAAACTCGTCGAGGACTATCGCGCAGGCAAGGACAAGGCCTTCAACGCGCTCGTCGGCCAGGTGATGAAGGCCACGAAGGGCAAGGGCAACCCGCAGGAGGTCAACCGCATCCTGCGCGAGCGCCTCGCCGGCTGAGATCGGCTACTTGCGCTCGACCACGCAGTCGACGCGGTAGGTTCCCTTGGAGCTGCGGCACATGTACGCCTGCCCCGCCTGGCATTCGTAGACCTTGTCCACGCAATGCGCAGTGCCCGCGGCGCCCGGGCTCATCGTGATCGCCGCCTTTGGAGCCTCGGGCTGCTTGTTGCGCATGTTGGGATCGGCCTTCAGGTCAATCCAGCGCTTCTTGTCGACATCGAACTTGGTCTTGACGACCTCGATCTCGCGCTCGTTGCCGGCGATCGACTTATCCAGGAGGTCCTTCTCGGCATGCAGGCGCTGCAGCTCCGCCACGATGGGCGGCGGCACTTCCCGGGTCTTGGAAGTCTTGCTCTTGCCGGCCTTGTAGAACTCGCTTTCGTCATCGAGCTCCTTCAGGCGTTTGTCGATGACCTTGATGCGGTCCTTGTTGTTGTAGATGCGGCCCTTGAGCGGCTCGACGTTGCGGTCGCGAGCTACGTCGAACTCGCGCTCGTTGCTGTAGCTGGAGAGCAGCGCCAGGTCCTTGCGCTTCTGCTCGGCGGCGGCGCGCTCGGCTTCCTTCGCGCGCGCGGCCTCTTCCATCCGGATCTTCAGCTGCTCCGGGGTGGGCGTGGGGTCGATGTTGCGGATTATCGCGCCGCTCCCGGAGATCTCGTACATCATCACGTTCACGCACCCGGCCGGCGGCGTGTCGCCGATGTGGGTCACGCCCTTTTCGTCCACGCACTTGTACGCGGCCCCGGCAGCGGGGACGTACAACGCTGCCAACAGCAAGAAGACTTTTCTCATTTCATGTGCTCCTAGGGGGTGCGCCTTCGGGTGCCTCACTGTTCCGCCACGCCATAGCGCGCGCGGTACTCCTCGATCCGTTCGACGTTGGCGCCTTCTCCCGGGCGCGCGTGCAGGGTCGCCAGGATGTCGGCGAGCGTCGCAATGGCTGTCACGGGCAGGCCGAACTCACGGCTGACTTCCTGCGTCGCCGAAAGCTCTCCCTGCCCGCGTTCCTCCCGGTCCAGAGCAATTAGCACGCCAGCGGGCGTGGCGCCGGCGGCGCGGATGATCTCGATGGCCTCGCGAACCGAGGTCCCGGCGCTGATCACGTCATCGATGATGAGCGCGCGCCCCTTCAGCGGAGCACCGACGAGGACGCCGCCCTCGCCGTGGTCCTTGGCCTCCTTGCGGTTGAAGCAGAACGGCACATTGTGACCGAGCCCGGCAAGGGCGACCGCGGTGGCCGCGGCTAGGGTGATGCCCTTGTAGGCAGGCCCGAAGATCACGTCGAAGGCAATTCCCGAGGCGAGCGCGGCGCGGGCGTAGAACCGGGCGAGCTCGCCCAGGCGCTCGCCGTCGCAGAAAAGACCCGCGTTGAAGAAGTAGGGCGAGAGGCGGCCGGCCTTGGTCTTGAACTCGCCGAAGCGCAGCACCCCGGCGCGGATGGCGAATTCCACGAACTCGCGGCGGAAAGCGTCGCTCTGGGCGGCGGGGGCGGACGCGGCGGCGGTGGTCATGGGTGGTTCCAAGGTTACGATAGGCGCTATTTTCGCTCAAAGTGCCAACGCCCGCGATTCAATTCGCGGTCCAATCCCCATGCGAGTCATCACGTGCAACGTGAACGGCATCCGTGCCGCGCACGCCAAGGGCTTTACCGAATGGATGCGGCGCCAGAAGGCCGACGTCGTCTGCCTGCAGGAAATCAAGGCGCAGGAAGCGGACCTGCCGCGCGCTCTGTTGGCCCCTCGAGGCCTGCACGCGTTCTTCCACGCGGCGGAAAAGCGCGGCTACAGCGGGGTCGCGATCTACGCGAAGAAGGAGCCCGACAAGGTGACCTTCGGCCTCGGCGTGAAGGAGATCGACGCCCAGGGGAGGTTCCTGCAGGCCGACTTCGGCGCGCTCTCGGTCATCTCGATCTACCTTCCGTCGGGCACCATGGGGGAGGAGGCGCAGAAGCGCAAGTACGCGTTCATGGACCATTTCCTGCCGCGCCTCGAGCAGATGCGCGCGTGCGGGCGTGAATTCGTGATTTGCGGCGACTGGAATATCGCGCATCGGGAAATCGACGTGAAGAACTGGAAGTCAAACCAGAAGATGACCGGCTTCCTGCCCGGGGAGCGCGCCTGGCTCACGAAGGTATTCGAGGCGCATGGCTTCGTGGACGTGTTTCGCGCGCTCGACCCGCGCCCCGATCGGTTCACCTGGTGGGTGCAATGGGGTAACGCCCGCGAGCGCAACGTCGGCTGGCGCATCGACTACCAGATCGCGACGCCAGGCATCGCCGCGCTGGCGCGCAAGACCAGCATCCACACGCGGTCAGTCTTCTCGGATCACGCGCCCTTGATCGTCGACTACGACTACGACCTCGCCCAGGCAGGCGCCCGATGCTGAGGATCAGCGGCCTTACGCTGCGCCGCGGAGTGCGCGTCCTGCTCGAGGACGCGGCCATGAACGTGCACCCACGCCAGAAGGTCGGGCTCGTCGGGCCCAACGGCAGCGGCAAGTCGAGCCTGTTCGCATTGATTCGCGGCGAGCTGCATGCCGACGCGGGCGGCGTGTCGATGCCGCCGCGCTGGGTTCTCTCCCACGTCGCGCAGGAAACGCCGGCGGTCGAGCGCCCCGCCCTCGAGTTCGTGATGGATGGCGACGTTGAATTGCGGGAGATCGAAGCGGCGATCGAGAAAGCCGAGTCGGAGCACGATACCGGGACCCATCTCGCGCACCTCCATGCGCAATACGGCGAGATCGGCGGCTACCAGGCGCGCGCGCGAGCCCAGACCCTCCTCGCGGGGCTGGGATTCGACGAGGAGGCGCAGGCGCGGTCGGTCGCGACGTTCTCCGGCGGCTGGCGCATGCGGCTGAACCTCGCGCGCGCGCTGATGTGCCGCTCCGACCTCCTGTTGCTCGACGAGCCCACCAATCACCTCGACCTCGATGCCGTACTGTGGCTCGAGGACTGGCTCAAGGATTTTCCCGGCGCGGTGATCCTCATCACGCACGACCGCGAGTTCCTCGACGCGGTGGCCGAGGGTATCGTGCACGTCGAGAACGAGCGGCTCAACGAATACGCGGGCAACTACAGCGCCTTCGAGACGCAGCGCGCGGCGCGCCTGGCGCTGCAGCAGTCGGCCTACGAGAAGCAGCAAAGGACGGTCGCGCACCTCGAAGCCTTCATCACGCGCTTCCGCGCCAAGGCCACCAAGGCGCGCCAGGCGCAAAGCCGCATCCGCGCCCTGGAAAGGCTCGAGCGCATCGCCGCCGCCCACGTCGATTCGCCGTTCACGTTCACGTTTCGCGCGCCCGCGGAGAAGCCCCGCCAGCTCTTCCGCCTCGAGGAAGCCGCGCTCGGCTATCCCGGCAAGACCGTGCTGTCCGGCGTCGAGTGGAGCGTGCTCCCCGGAGACGCGATCGGGCTGCTCGGACCCAACGGCGCCGGCAAGTCGACGCTGCTGAAGTCGATCGTCGGAACCTTGCCGCTGATTTCCGGCGAGCTGCACCGCGCGCAGGGCCTGCGCATCGGCTATTTCGCGCAGCACCAGGTCGACCAGCTGCGCGTCGACGAGTCGGCGCTCTGGCACATGGGGCGCCTCGCCTCCGGCGAGCGCGAGCAGGTGCTGCGCGACTTCCTCGGCGGCTTCGATTTTCGCGGCGACCAGGTCACGCAGAAGGTCGCGAGCTTCTCCGGCGGCGAGAAGGCGCGCCTCGCGCTCGCGCTCATCGTGTGGCAGCGCCCCAACCTGCTGCTGCTCGACGAGCCCACCAACCACCTCGACATGGACATGCGCGAATCCCTCGCCCAGGCGCTCACGGATTTCGAGGGCGCGTTGATCGTGGTCGCGCACGACCGGCACCTGCTGCAGGCGGCGACCGACACGTGGATGCTGGTGGCCGACGGAAGGCTCACGCCTTTCGAGGGCGACCTCGACGATTACAAGGCCTGGGCGCGCGAGTATCACGCGCGAGGCTCGAGGCGCGAGACGCGAGAAGGCGCTGCGGTCAATCGCAAGGAAGAGCGGCGCAACGAGGCCGCCACTCGAAAGCGCGAATCCGACGCGAGAAGGCCGTTCGAGAAGAAGCTGGCGGCGATCGAGGCGGAATTGAAGGCCCTCGGCGAAGAGGCGATGCGGGCCGAAGCATGGCTGGCCTCGGAGCAGGCCTATGCCGAGGGCGAGCGTGAACGCATGCAGGAGACGTCGCGGCGCCGCGGCGAGATCGCCACGCGCATCGCCGCGCTCGAGGAAGACTGGCTCTGGACCCAGGGCCAGATGGAAACGCAGCTCAGCCGCGGGAAATGAGCACCGCCACCGGCGCGCGCCGCAGCAGCTCGGCGAGCGCGAGGCCGCCCTGGGCGACGCGATGCTCGTCGCCCGTGACCACGTCGCGCAGCACCGCGCCTTCCGCGACGAAGGGAATCTCGATGCGCGTGTCTTCCCAGATCGCCCCGCAAGGCAATCCGCCGGTCTTCACTCCCAGCCCGACCATGAGCCGTGGCGCGACGGTGATGGAAAGCTCGCTTCCCAGCCGGCGTGCGAACGCGACCGCATGGCGCGGGCGCGCGCCCGTGGTGCGCACGGCGGCGTAGCCGCCTTCGCGAAAGAGCTCCTCGCGCGCGGCGCGCAGGTGCAGCAGCCGCCACATGAGATAGAGCTTGGCGCGGCCATCCTCCAGCTCGCCGAACACGCGGTCCAGCTCGGCCCCGGGCTCCTCGCCCAGCGCGCTTGCTTCATCGAGGAGCTTTTCGCGCAGCGCGTAATCCACCGGCCGCCGGTTGTCGGGATCCACCAGGGAGAAGTCCCAGAGCTCGTTGCCCTGGTAGGTATCGGGCACGCCCGGCGAGGTGAGCTTCACCGCGACCATGGAGAGGCTGTTGAGATAGCCGATCCACGTCACGGTCGCGGCGGCGGCGCGGAAGTCGTCGAGGAAGGCGTTGGGCCGCGTGTCATCGAGGAGCGCGTGCACGAAGGATGTGGTGGCGGCCTCGTAGGCCTCGTTCACGTGCGCCCAGCTGGTGCGCGCCTTGGCCTCGCGGGTCGCCTTCTGCATGTAAGCCACGATGCGCTCGCGATAGGCTTCGAGTGCTTCGCCACGAGGTTCGCCCGGCGGAAAGCTGCCGAGGAGCGTCTGGTAAAGGAGGTATTCGTCGTTGCGGGTGGGTGCCGCGGCGCCTTCCACCCAGGTCTTGCAGCTCGCGTTCAGCTTCGCCCACTTGGAAAGCTGCAGTCGCCAGCCCGCACCGACCTCGGACAGCACGTCGATCCTCGCGCGCACATCCTCGGAGCGCTTGTTGTCGTGGGTCGAGGTGGCGAGCATCGTGTGCGGCCAATGGCGCGCGCGGTGCGAGCTCGCACGGTGGAACTTCGCCGGCGGGAAGCCGAATTCCCCGGGGTCTCCGCCCACGTCGTTCAGCGAGAGGAGGCGGTTGTAGCGATAGAGCGAGGTGTCCTCCACGCCCTTGGCCATCACTGGGGCGGTGAGCTGCTGGAACTTGCGCGCGAAGAAGCGGATAGCCGAGGCGGCGGCCGGGGTGCGCGCGGGCAGCTCGCAAAGGAGCGCGTCGCGGATGAAGTCGAAGACGCTCACGTCCGCGGCGAGGCTCTCGGAGCGCGCGCGCGTGACGGCCCACTCGATGTAGCGCCGGTCTTCCGGGTGCACGTCGTCGTCCACGTAGGTGCGGTAAACAGGAAAGGCCGCGATCACTTCCGCGAGGCCGCTGCGCAGAGTGGTGAAAGTGAAATCGCGCGTGTTGCGGTCGGCGCGCGCGATGCGCGCGAGGCGATTCGTCATCACCGTGAGCTCGCTCGCGAGCGCCGAGCCGAGGATGAGGCGGCGCGCGCGGCGCGTGATCTCCCCGAAGCCGGTCGGATCGCCGATGAAGTTGTGATAGGTGCGCGTGAGGCGCGCCTCGCCCGCCGGGTCGACGAAGAGCCCGTTTACCACGTTGGCGAAGCGATAGCCGGTGGTGCCATGCACGGCCCAGTCCTCGGGGACGTTCTCGAAGGGGGCCACGATCTTCTCGACCACGACGTACACGGGCTTGCCGCACGCCTGTTGCAGGCGGCGGAAGTATTCGCGCGGGTCGTAGAGCCCGTCCGGATGATCGATGCGCAACGCCTCCACGGCGCCTTCCTTCACCAGCGACACCACGAGCCTGTGGGTCTCCTCGAACACCGATTCCTTCTCCTGGCGCAGCGCCGCGAGGTCGTTGATGTCGAAGAAGCGGCGATAGTTGATCTCGTCCTGCGCCACGCGCCAGTAGGCGAGGCGGAAGGCCTGGGCCTCGAGGAGCGCGTCCAGCGCGTCGAAGGTGACCGCGTCCCCGGCCTGGCCGTTCATCACGGCGACGGCGCGCTCGATGGCGGCGGACACCTCGCCCGCGCCGCCGAGGGAGGCGAGGCGGCCCTTGCAGACTTCCTTGCCGAGGTTCCTCTCGTCAAGGAGCGCGCGCTCCCCGGTCTCGCGCGGCGGCAGGCGCTCGAACGCGTCGGCGACCGATTCGAGCGACGGGGCCTGGTGCGAGAGCGCGGCGCCGGAAGACTGCAGCTCGCGGATCGCGGGACCCAAAATGCGCGGATACTCGCGCGGGTCGATCGGCAGGCAGTGCTCGAAATAGCGGATCGCGAACGACCCCGTTGCGCGCTCGAAGCCCAGCACCAGCTTGCCCGCGGCGAGCTCGATGCCGTAGTGGTTGGCGAGGATCGGCAGCAGCACGCGGTGGCTCAGGTGTTCCGCCGTCGGGTTCCACTCGATGTCGAAGGAGTCGGCGAATGCGGAGGCGGGCCCGTTCTCGAGGACGTCCTGCCACCATGCGTTGTCCGCGGCGAGGACCCCCATGTGGTTGGGCACGATGTCCATCACCTGCGCGAGCCCGTTGGCGCGCAGCGCCGCGACGAAGGCGTCGAACTGCGCGCGCGAGCCGATCTCCGGATTCAATTCGCCGTGATCGATGATGTCGTAGCCGTGCGAGCTGCCGGGCCGCGCCTTGAGGTAGGGCGAGCAGTACATGTGGCTCACGCCGAGCTTCGCGAGGTAGGGCGCGATGCGGGCCGCGTCGCGGAAGGTGAACTCGCCATGCATCTGCACGCGGTAGGTCGCGCGCGGGATGCGTGCCTTGTCGAGGCCGGCGGGCGCGTCGCGTTTCTTGCGCGAGCGCCCCCGCACGGCGGCCAGCTCGCGCGCCAGGCGCCGGAAGCGTGGATGGCGCGCCAGTTCCTCGAGCGGGACCGGCAGCTTCCTCTTCCAGTTGGGATGCTGGTCCACCGTTCCCGGCAGGTTCGCCTGGGGCACCACGCCGAAGACGTCCTCCATCTGCACCACCATCACCGACGCGGGCGTCTTCGCGAGGAAGGCCTGCACCGCGAAGGCGAGGTCTTCGTCCAGCGCGCCGTCGGCCGCCAGGCTGCCGGCCTTCGCGAGTCCCTCGCGCACCAGGGCATCGACGAGCGCGCGCCGCGCCGCCTGGCGATCGCGTTTCTGCGCGGCGAGGTCCTCCTCGCGAAGGAGGCCGAGCGCATGGCGCGTCTCGATGTCGTCTTCTTGCCACCACCCGGCCAGCGTCGGCAGGTCGTGCGTGGACCACGCGACTAGCGCGCGGCGCGGATAGGAGGCGGACGGCTTGAATGCCGTTGCCTCGCGCTCGAACATGAGGAGGCGATAGGACAGCACCTCGGCCTGGTCGAGCTGGTGGCGCAGGCTCTCCGCGACGGTGCCCAGGTCCTCGCCGATCACCATGCAGTGGTGGCGCCGGCTTTCGAGCGCGACGATGCCGAGCATTTCCTCGACGGGATAGCGCACGTACGCGCCGTCCGCGGCCTTCATTCCATGCGGCACCCAGTAGAGTCGCGCGAGCCCCATCACGTGGTCGATGCGCAGCGCCCCGCTGCGCGCCATGTTGGCGCGCAGCGTCGCGATGAGCGGCGCGTATGCGCTTTCGCGCAGGCGCTCCGGGGAGAGCGGCGGCAAGCCCCAGTCCTGTCCCTGGGTATTGAACTCGTCGGGCGGCGCGCCCACGCTCACGCCGAGCGCGTAGAGCCCCTGGTTGGCCCACGCCTCGGAGCCGTCGCCGCCGATGGAGATGGCCAGGTCCGCATAGAGGCCGATCGGCATGCCGAGCTCGCGGCAACGCTCCTGCGCCTCGGCGAGCTGCAGGTCCGCTTGCCACTGGAGATATTCGTGCAGGCCGACGCGATCGCTTTTCTCGGCGGCGAAACGCAGCACCGCTTCGCTCCCTGGGTCCTGGTGCTCCGCGGGCCAGTCGCGCCATCCCGCGCGATGGAATTCCTGTAGCGCCTCGTGCAGCGCGTGGCGGCGCAGCGCCTGCCCGCGCGACTCGCGGAACTGCGCGAAGGCGCGTGCGCGCCGCGTGCCCGAGGTGGAGTGCTGCTGGGCGAAATGCGCATGGAGTCGCTCGAACATGGCGCGCTTGGCGGTGGTCACGCGCGCGTAATCGACCATCTCGCCGGCACGCAGTGCCCGGCATTCTTCCGCCCAGCCGCGCGCGAGGTCCGGCGCCGAGGAGGCGAGCTCGCGAAAATCCTCGACCTCGTCGATCGCGATGTAGAGGGGATTGAAGAAGAGTCTGCTCGACGGGCTGTAGGGGCTCGCATGCCCCGGGTCGCGCGTCGAGATCGCGTGTAGCGGGTTGATGCCGAGAAGCGCGGCACCGCGCTCGCCCCATGCCGCGGCGCATTCGCGCAGGTCGGCGAAATCCCCGATGCCCGCGTTGCGCGCCGAGGTAAGGCCGTAGAGCTGCACCGTCGATCCCCAGACGCGGGCGCCCTCCTCGATGGCGCGCGGCAGGTAGCAGCGTTCGGGTGCCACGACCAGAGTGGACTCACCCGACACCGCTGCGCCTTCCACGATGGCGATGCGGTGATAGCCCTCGGGAAGGTCGGTCGGCAGCGGCAGCATGAACGCGTGCACGCGAAGGTCGCCGCGCTCGAACACTTCCAGGCGCGGCAGCGCGAGCGCGTCGATGCGCTCCTCGCGATGGCCGCCGTCCTCCATCGCGATGCGCCACGCGAGGGTGCGGGAGAGCGAAGCCTCGCGTAGATGGATGCGGATCCCCGTGCCCAGCGACGCCACGCGCAGCACCGCCACCTCGGGAAGGACACGCGACCAATGACGGGACTCGTGTTCGGCGAGCGCGGTGGCGATCGCTTCCGGCGTGCCCGCATCGACGCCCATCGCCGCGAGAAGGGCGCGCTGGGTGTCTTCGCGCGGCGCGTGCCACTTCCCGAAGACATCGTGGTAGCCGGGCTCCACTCCGTGCAGCGACGCGAGCCTGCCGAGAGGCGATTGCGTCACGCGGCCTCCAGGCTCCACACGCCGCCCCACGCGGGCAGCCCCTGACCCGCGCCGAGGCCGCCTTCGCCGTGCAGGACCATGCCGGGGGCGTGCGCGATGCGCGGCTCGGGCGCGGCGCTGAAGTTGGCGCGCAGGTGCAGGCGCGATCCGTCGCCCAGCGTCCAGTCGACCAGGATTCCGCCGGCCCCCACCGCCTCGAAGGACGCGCCGCGTGCCTCGCCCGCGAGCCGCTGGACGATGTGGGCGGCGCGAAGCGCCATGAGGTCGCGGTAATGGGCAAGCCAATCGGCGTTGCCCTTCTTCGCGAGGTCGTGCCAGGGAATCTTCGACGCCTCGAAAGTCGAGCGCGCATTGGGATCGGGAATGCGCGCGCGCGCCTCCTCGTCGGCGTAGAGCGCGGCGAATCCCTTGCGCCGCCCCTCGCGCACCGCGTCGGCGAGCTCGCCATGGAAATCGCAAAAGTAGAGGAACGGCGTGGTCGCGCCGAACTCTTCGCCCATGAAGAGCATCGGCACCGCGGGCGCGAGGAGCAGCGTGGCGGTGGCGAGGCGCAGCGCCTCGCGCGGCGCGAGCACGACAAGGCGCTCGCCCAGGGCGCGATTGCCCACCTGGTCGTGGTTCTGCAGGAAGGGCACGAAAGTGGGTAGATCGAGGTGCGCCGAGCGCTCGCCGCGCGCCTCGCCGCCGCGATGCGCCGAGGGCTCACCCTGGTAGGCGAAGCCTTCCGCGAGCGCGCGCGCCAGCATCTGCGCCGGGCGCTGGCCGTAATCGGCGTAGTAGCCGTCCTTTTCACCGGTGACGAGCACATGCACGGCGTGATGCCAATCGTCGTTCCACTGCGCGGTCGCGGGCGCCATCCCCGCGCCGCGCTCGAGGAAAGCCGCCTCGTTGCGATCGTTTTCGAGAACGATGTGCACACGCCGGTCGTGGCCGGGTCCCGCGGCGACGGCGCGCACGATCTCGCGCACGATGTGGAACGGGGAATCGTCGGCGATCGCGTGCACCGCGTCCATGCGCAGCCCGTCGAGGTGGAACTCCTCGATCCAGTAGAGCGCGTTGTGCACGAAGAAGTCGCGCACGATCCGCGCCTCCCCGCCGTCGAAGTTGATCGCCGCGCCCCAGGGGGTCTGGTGCGCGGGGTTGAAGAATTGCGGCGCGTAGAGCGAGAGGTAGTTGCCCGCCGGCCCGAAGTGGTTGTAGACCACGTCGAGCAGCACCATGAGGCCGCGCCCGTGGGCCTCGACCACGAAGCGCTTGAAGTCGTCGGGCGTGCCGTAGGACGCGTCGGGGGCAAAGGGCAGCACGCCGTCGTAGCCCCAGTTACGCGCCCCGGCGAAATCCGCGACCGGCATCACCTCGATCGCGGTGATGCCGCACGCGGCGAGGTGATCGAGCTTCTCGATCGCGCCGGTGAACGTGCCCGCGGCGGTGAACGCGCCGATGTGCAGCTCGTAGACCACGGCCTCGCGCCACGGCCGGCCCTGCCAGGCATCGTCGGTCCATTCGAAAGAGCGTGGGTCCACTACGGCGCTCGCCTCGTTCACGTCCCACGGGTTGCTGCGCGAGGCGGGGTCGGGGACGCGCGTGCCGTCCGGCAACCGGAACGCGTACGCGGTGCCGGCCGCCACGCCCTCGACGCGCGCCTCGTGGAATCCGCCTTCCTGCGCGGTCATCTCAACGGCTCGCGAGGTCTCCCGGCCCAGCTCGAGCGTCACGCGCTCGCACGCGGGTGCCCAGAGCCGGAAGCGCGTCCCGCCGCCGGCCACCTGCGCACCGAACGGCATCGAATGCGCTCGCTTCATTGCCTTCCCGCGGGGACTTCACGAAGGAGCGCGAGGGAGCGGCCCCGCAACGGGTACGTGCCCTGCGGCGTGGCCACCTGCTCCGCGGGCTCGCCCGACTCGAACGAGGTGTCGATCTCGGTGCGCCAGGTGACGCCGGCCCCGGCGTCGGGTAGCTTGAATTCGATGACGTCGTGGTGCGCGTTGAAGAGCACGAGATAGCTCGCGTCGCGCAGCGGGCGCCCGCGATCGTCGGTCTCCGGGAGGCAGTCGCCGTGCAGCCACATGCCCAGGCTTCGCGCGAAGTCCTTCTCCCACTCCTCGGCGGTCATCTCCTGGCCGTCGGGCTTCAGCCATGCGACGTCCTTGCGCGCGCCTTCCGTCACCGCGGCGCCATGGAAGAAATCGCGCCGGCGGAAGATCGGGTGCTCCTTGCGCAGGCGAATCATCCGCTTTACGAAGTTGAGCAGGTGCCACTTCGGATCGTCCCAGTACCAGTCCACCCAGTTGATCTCATTGTCCTGGCAGTAGGCGTTGTTGTTGCCGCCCTGCGTGCGGCCGAACTCGTCGCCAGCGAGGATCATCGGCACGCCCTGCGACAGGAGCAGCGTCGCGAACAGGTTCCTTTTCTGTTGCTCGCGCAGCCTGGCGATCTCGGGATTGTCGGTCGGCCCCTCGGCGCCGTGGTTCCACGAGGCGTTGTTGGTGTTGCCGTCGCGGTTGTCCTCGCCATTGGCCTCGTTGTGCTTGTCGTTGTAC